>NZ_DASPHO010000536.1:0-28434 GCF_035629615.1 Hyalangium sp.
TTGCGACGCGACGCGTCACCGACGAGCAGCTCCACCTGGCGCCGGGGGATTCCACACAGCTTGGCGAGGAACTCCACCAGGGCGGCGTTGGCCTCGCCATCCACGGGAGGCGCCGCGAGCTGGATCTTCAGCAGCCCGTCATGCTCACCGACAATGCGGGTGCGGGAGGCGCGTGGCTGGACGATCACCGCCAGCTCCACACCCTCCGGCAGGGGCTTGAGCCAGGGCGGCGCCACGGGCTACTCGCCGCCGGTGGCCTTCTTCTGCGAGAGGAAGGCCACGTTGTCCTCGATGCGGGCGTAGTCCCGGTCCGCGAAGGTGGGGCCGCTGAACGTCTCCAGCAGCTTGCGGTGGGCCTCCACCACGGAGCGCACCTGGGACTCGAACTGGGTGCGCTGGCGCTTGAGCTCGTTGATGTCCTCCACCACCTGCACCAGCTTCTGGTGGGCGCCGTGGACGATCTTCTCTGCCTGGTGCTCGGCGTCCGCGATGATGATCTCCGCCTCCTTCTTGGCGGCGGCCTTGAGGTCCTCGCTGATCTTCTGCGCGGTGACCATGGTCTCCTGGAGGGTGCGCTCGCGCTCCTGGTACTGCTCGATGCGCAGCTGGGCGCGCTTGAGCTCCTCCTTGAGGGAGATGTTCTCCTTGACCACTTCCTCGAACTCTCCGGCGAGCAGCTCCAGGTAGGCCTCAACCTCGCGGCGCGAGAAGCCGCGGAGGGCGGTGTCGAACCGCTTCTGCCGGATGTCGAGCGGGGTGATCTTCATGGCCCCGGAGTATAGGTCAACGCTCGCTCTTCTCCAGGAACTGCTCACCCAGCTCGCGCGCGCGGCGGGTAGCGGCCTCCACGGCGTTGATCAGCGTGGTGCGCAGCCCGCCTGCTTCCAGGGTATGCAGGCCAGCGATCGCCGTGCCGCCGGGGCTCGTCACCTGGTCCTTGAGCTGGCCGGGGTGGACGTTCGTCTCGATCAGGAGCTGGGCGCTGCCGAGCACCGTCTGGGCTGCGAGCTTGAGCGCGGTGTAGCGCGGCAGTCCTACCTTCACCCCCGCGTCCGAGAGCGCCTCGATGACGAGGAACACATAGGCAGGGCCGCTGCCGGACAGGCCGGTGACGGCGTCCAGCAGGTTCTCCTCCACCACGGTGGTGATGCCCACGGACTGGAAGATTCTGCTGGCCACGGCCAGATCCTCCTCGCTGGCGTGCTCGCCGCGGGACAGGGCGCAGGCCCCGGCGCCGACGAGGGAGGGGGTGTTGGGCATGGTGCGGATGATGCGCGCCCCGGCGCCCAGCCGCCGCTCCAGCGCCGCGATGGGGACACCGGCGGCCACGGAGATGACGAGCTTGCGGTGGTCCAGCGCGGGGGCCACCTGGACGACCAGTTTGTCCATGGCCTGCGGCTTGACGGAGAGGACAACGATCTCCGCCTCGCGCGCGGCGGCCAGGTTGTCCTGGGTGGTGCGGATGCCGTAGGCGCGCTGGAGCTCCTCCAGGCGCTCGGTGCGGCGGCCGGTGGCGATGATGCCCTCCGGGCGCGCGGTGCCGGCGCGCAGCAGGCCCTTGATGATGGCCTCGGCCATGTTGCCGGTGCCGAGGAAGGCGATCTTCTGTTCGAGCATGGCGGGGGTTCCTGGGCTCATGGCCTACCGGGTGGCTCCGCCCCAGCGGGCCGCGACATTGTGGGCGGCGGACTGGATGGCGAGGGGAGAGCGGGGATCGCGCGCGGCGGCCTCCACGGTGGCGCGGGCCGTGGGGGTGCGCTGGTAGAGCAGCCCATCCAGGGCCTGGATCTTCAGGGCGTCCGGCAGGCGCGTGCTGCGCACCACGTGGGAGAGGATCTCCTCGGCGCGCGGGTGCTGAAAGAGGGCCATGGCGCGCACGGCGGCCTGCTGGATGCGGGGGTTGGGATCCCACAGCAGCGCGGAGAGCGGGCCCAGGGCGCGGGGATCTCCCAGCAGCGCCAGATCTTCAATGGCGATGACGCGGATCTCCTCGGGAGCGGGCTCGGTGGCCCACAGGAGGCCGCGCAGGAGCGCCGCATCCGGCCCCACGGGAGCAGAGGAGGGCTCGGTGGAAGCCGGCGCCGCGGCCACGCCCTGGGCGAGCGCGGTGGGGGCGGCGAGCAGAAAGCCGGCGAGCAGCAGGTGACGCATGGCGGTGCCTCCGGGAGGGCGGGGGCGTTCTACCGGAAAAACGCCGGGTTGGGACGGCCCATGCGCGCGGTGCGGCGGATTTCTTGACGCGATCTCCGATCGTGGGAGTGTGTCGGTGCTACAGGCCTGAAGCGCCTACAGGAGAGCGAGAAGCAGGCATGAGTTCCGTGGCGGTGAGCTGGCAGACGCTGGAGAACGTTGAGGTGGAGTGCACCCACTGTGGCGTCCGGATGACGCTGCACGAGGGGAGCGGCCGGCGGGTGAGGTACTTCCGCTGTGGCTCCTGCCACCGCTGGGTGTCGAGCATCTATACGGAGATCTTCCGCTCCGACGCCAAGCTGCGAACGCACCCGGTGAAGGACACGTCCGCCGAGGACGCGAGCTTCATCCAGGTGAAGGATCGGCTGGAGCGGTGGCTGGCGGAGGTGGAGGGGAAGGATCCGTACCACGTGCTGGGCGTGTCGCCGCTGGACTCGCTGGAGGCGGTGCGGACGCGCTACCACGAGCTGGCGATGGAGCGGCACCCGGACCGGGGCGGCTCGGTGGAGAGGATGCGCGAGCTGAACGACGCCTACGAGCGCATCCTCCGCCACCGGCAGCGAAAGAAGGAGGAGGCCCTGGCTCAGCGCAAGCTCGTGGAGGACAGCGCCGAGCCCTTGCCGGCCCGCAGCAGGTAGCCCCAGAAGAGGCCCCCGAGCGCCAGCCCCAGCACGGCCTTGAGGGCGGTGGGGAAGAGGCTGCCGGGGGAGATGAAGCCTTCCACCACGGCGATGGCCGCCAGGAAGGGCGCGCAGCCGAGCACCAGCTTCACGGCGGCCTTTCCGCGCAGCGTCAACGCCTGTCCGCGCGGCAGATCCCCGGGATCGATCAAGGCCTGGCCGATCATCAGCCCCGCGCCTCCCGCGATGGTGATGATGGACAGCTCCACTGGGCCGTGGGCGGAGATGAAGTCCAGCAGTGGGAGCCCCAGGCCCTCGCGCGTGCACAGCGCGGCGATGGCGCCGATCTGCACCCCGTTGTTGAGCAAGGTGAACACCGTGCCCAGGCCGAAGAGGATGCCTGAGGCGAAGGTGAAGATGATGACAGTGAGGTTGTTGGTGGCGATCCCCGAGGACACCGCGTTGGGCGGAGCCACGGACAGGATGTCATCCGTCCACATGCGCCCCTGGGCCACGTAGGCGCGCACCCCCTCCGGCACGAGCAGCTCCGCGCCGCGCGGCTCCAGCAGCACCACCAGGGCGCCCAGCAGCAGACCCAGGATGAAGAAGGCCGCGCTCACGGCGACGAAGCGCCCCTCGGCGCGCAGGGTGGCGGGGAACTCGCGGCGGAAGAAGTCGCGCACCGCGAGCCAGCGCTCGCGCGGAGGCTGGTAGATGGCGGCGTAGGCCTGGCCGCAGAGCTGGTTGAGGAAGCGGTGCGCGTCCGTGCCCGGGTAGAACGTCTGCGCATGCGCCAGATCCGCGGCGGCGCGGCGGTAGAGGGTGTCCAGCGTGCGCAACTCCTCCAGGCGCAGGGTGCCCGCGCGCTGGCGGCCGAGCAGCCCCTGGAGGGCCTCCCAGTCCGGGCGGCGCTGGCCGACGAAGGCGGGCAGGGGCACGGCCACGTCAGCGCGCTCCCTGGGCGCGGGCCCGGAGGAAGCCCTCGAGGGACTCGGGGGAGGCGAGGACGGCGGCGCGCTCCGGCTCGGCCAGCCCGCCGAAGCGCTCCACCAGGCCGAGGCCCAGCCGCCGTCGCGCCTCCGGCTCCAGCCAGGGCGCGCGCTCGAGGAACGCGAGGATCAGCTCCACGTCTTCGGGCCCCAGGCGGCCCGGGGTGCTGGCGGCCGACGCGGAGGCGGACTCCGGCGAGCCCTGGGCGGGGACGGTGTATTTGTCGAGGTTGAAGCGCTCCTCACGCACCAGGAGCGTGCCCGCCACCAGATCTCCGAGCCGCAGGTGCTGCTTCGTGAAGAGCATGCTGAGGCAGCCACTGGCGTAGAGCACGGGGAGGAAGTCCACCGCGCGCAGCAGGTTGCGGATGGCGCTCTCATACACGCCCACGGGCGAGCCGTCCCCGCGCACCACGCGGATTCCCAGCAGGCGCTTGCCCGGTGTCTGCCCGTGGAAGAAGACCTCGGCGAGCGTCCAGTACATCCACTGCGTGGCGAAGACGCCCACGACGATCAGCGTCTGGGCGATCCCGGACAGCCCCTGGAAGAGGCCCAGCATGTCCGAGACGAGCAGCGAGAAGACGAAATACGCAATGACCCAGAAGAAGAAGAGGATCGTCGCGTCGACGATCCAGGCCAGACACCGGTAGCCGATGCCCGCCACGGGCAGGTGGAGCGAGACACGCTCGGGTGTGGCGACGTTCAAGCTGGGCGACGAGGCGGAACCCATTCCACTTTCGAGCATATGCCGGCCCCTTTCAGTGGCTGGGAGACAGAAGGGACTGTTGCCTTCTCAACAAGGATGACGCCCTAACGTCTGAACCCCCTAGACTTTGGAGCGAGACCTGCCCACTTGACACTCCGCCTCGGAACTGTTCGCGGGGAGTGCGTGAACAGTGGTAATTATCTTTGCAAGCTGGTCGGTTTGCCGAGGCCAGTGAAGCCGTACTACAAAAAAACCGCTGTACGCCATGAAAGCTGGGGGGCCAGCATGGCTATGAACCAGATCGCTGTACGTGTGTCTATGCTCGAGGGTCCGTGGTCTGCCTACAAAGGGCTGGCCGACGGTCTTCGGTGTGAAGGTCTCCAAGTGATGTCGGTGTCGCGAGATGTTCGCGCGCTGCTCGACAGCCTGGGGACGGATCCTCCTCAAGTCGCCGTCCTGGATGTGGAAGCGGACGGAGAGACGGCGGAAGGTTGCTCGGTGACAGAGGGCATCAGCCTCTTGCGGGAGGCGCGCAAGCGGCGCCTCGAGGTCCGCATGCTGATGGTCTCCGCGGTCAGCGCGCCCGAGATTATCTCCCAGTGCTTTGACGAGGGCGCCTCTGGCTACCTCTTCCGAGTAGGGCTGGGGGTGGGTGCGGTGGTCTCCGCGATCCAAGGGTTGGTGAAAGGGGAGCGCTTGTTCCCCGTTCAGCTCCTGAGGAACGACTTCGAGCAGCCGCCCGCAGTCGCGCAGCCAGCCAGCGTGTTGAGCTCGCTCACGCAGCGCGAGCGAGAGGTGCTGGCCTACGTGGCGGGAGGCGCGGACAACCTGAAGATCGCCGCGCACCTGCAGATCGCCGAGCGGACCGTGAAGTCCCACGTCACGCAGCTCTACCGGAAGCTGGGAGCGGAGAACCGGACCCAGCTCGCACTGCGCGCCTGTCATCTGGGCGTGCGCCCGCCGCCGGATCTCTGACCGGCCAGCCCCCTCCTCTCGGGTCTTCAGGAGGGGGAGTTTCAGAGGAGCCCCGTCACTCGTGAGCACGGTGGCGGGGAGAGGGCTTCGGGGGCCTCCCTGCATTCGTAGGGAGGCTCATGGGAGCCGTCTGTCGCTATGCTCGACGCTCTCTCCACGGAAAGGCGTCATGTCTTGCTCCGCTCTGTCCTGCGTTCTCTCCTGATTGCCGGCTGCGTCTTCAGCCTGGGCGCCTGTGCCTTGGCCTCGAAGGCTGCTCCCACCCCTGGCGCGAAGGCAGCCTCCGCGGCCGATCGCCCTGACTCCTCCGAGCTGCCCGCGTTCCTGTCTCCTCCGGAGATCATGAAGCGGATGGAGGCCTCGGCGGTCCAGTACCGCATCGAGCCGAAGGACTCACCGCCCGGCGGCTGGGCGGAGGAGCTCTGGCCCATGCGCGTCGAGCCCGTCCCCGTACCCCGCGTGGTGGTCGAGGACGGGCGGCGTGTCATCGAGGGGTGGAAGGAGAACTCCAAGGCCCAGGCGCTCATGAACAAGGCGGAGGAGCACTTCCAGGCCCGGCGGTACGCAGAGGCGGCGAAGCTCTATCAGCAAGCGCTCGACATCTGCGCGGACTGCTACCTGGCACGGGCCTACCTCGGGGACACGCTGCTCTTCGGAGGAGACTTGGAGGGCGCGCTCGAGCACTACCGGAAGGCCGCGGAGATCAACCCGCATGACTACCGGCTCTACTACTTCCAGGGCAGCGCGCTGGCGCGGCTGGGCCGGGGGGCGGAGGCGCGCGAGGCCTTCGCCTGGTCGCTGGTCCTCAACCCTCGCAACCCCGTCCTCCGCCGCTTCTTCCGGGAGAACCCAGGGGCGGGAATGTGGGTCCGGGGCGATGTGCTGGTACCCCGGGGCTTCGCACACGAGGAAGGCAAGGAGGTGGTCGTCGAGTTCGATCCCGACTACGGGGTGGCGTGGTTCGCCTACGCGAACTGCAAGGCGCTCTGGCTGGGGGAAGCCTCGCACCGCGAGGAGCGGACCGGAACGGCCGAGCGTCACTTCTCCTCGGCCGAGGAGCTGGAGTGCCTGGCCTCGGCCGCCGTGGTGCATGCGTCCCAGCGGGAGAAGGGGGAGGAGGGCGCCATGGACTCCTCGCTGGATGGGCTGGTGGCGATCATCCAGGACGGGATGGCGACCGAGCTGGTCCTCTTCGAGATGGCGGCGCGGGTGCATCCCCAGTACACCCTCACGCTCGATGACGCCGAGCGCCAGCGCCTGAAGGACTACGTGCTCCGGTACGTGCTCGTGTCTACCGTCAGTCTCTAGCGTGGGGCCGCCGGGGGAGGCTCCGGCTCACGGCACCTGTGCCACGCCTGAGACGCGCACCATCATCTCCAGTACGCGCGTGCGCAGCGCCGGGTCATGAGCGGACCTGCGCTCCAGGGCCTGGAGCATCTGGAACACGGCGGGGCCCTCCTCGAGCCGCTCGGAGAGCAGCGCGGCCAGCAGTGTCTCGGTGCCCTGGCGCAGGCTCCCAGACACCACCACGTCCCGCAGCGAGGCGAGCGCCGCCGCATCCAGGTAGCGCTCGCTGAGCGCCGCCAGCGCCTCGGCCTGCACCGGCCGCTCCGGAGCGCGCACGAGCTGCAGCAGCGCCTGGGTGCTCTCCGGCGAGTCCGTCTTGCGCAGCGCCGCCGCCACCGCCGCACGCACTGGGATCTCCGGATCCGCCACATGCGAGAGGACCGCGGACACGTTCTCCGGGCGCCCCGCGTTGCCCACCGAGCGCAGGTACGTCACCCGCTCGCCGCTCGTGCTCGCCGCGCCCAGCTCCTCCAGCAAGAGCCGGTTGTAGTCCCCCGCCCGCGGGTCATCCGGCGCCAGCCGGCCCACCGCCGCGCCCATGGCATAGGCGCTGGCGTTGCGCACGGGCTCCTGCTGCCCGGCGCGCGCGCTGGCATGCTTGCGCGCCAGGTACTCCAGCGTCTCCGGCGTCGGCTCGTCGACCAGGCCCAGGCGCTGGAGGAAGAGGGTGTAGTTGGCCTGATCCGCCAGGGCAGCCGGGGTCTCCAGCAGCTCGCGCATCACGGCCTGGGCCTCGGCGTGTCCCGCCCCGGCCAGCAGGTCGAGCACCACCGCGCGGGCCTGCGAGCCCAACTCGGACCGCGCGAAGACGGACGTCAGCTCGCGGCTGCGCGCAGGCTCGAGCCGCAGCAGCCCCGTGGCGCGCCACATCCAGCGGCTCATCTCCGGCATCTGCCCGCCCTTGCCGTGCTTGAGCAGATCCGCCAGCAGCGTCTCCATCGTCATACCCGCGGCGCGCTGCTCCAGCAGCCGCCGCTCCAGCGAGGCGCTGGCGGTGATGACGCCGGGCTTGCGAGCCTCGGTGCGCACCGCGAGGCCCACGTCCGCCGGAGGCGTGAAGTGGCTCACCTCGCGCAGGGTGAGCTGCAGCAGCTCCGCGGCGTCCACCAGCACGGCCTCGGAGCCATCCTGCACCAGGAGCCGCTCCTGCTGGCTCAGGCCCGAGAGGTGCCCGGCCGGGGAGAAGGTGAAGCGGGCCTGCGAGTCGAGCTTCTGCGGCAAGGGGGCCCGCTGCTCCTGGGCCACGAACAGCTTCGTGTAGGAGTCACGCACGCGGTTCACGGTGAGCGGGCGCTCGGCGTCGACTTTGTAGGTGCCGCGCGCCTGGCCCAGGGAGGTGGCCTCCAAGGCCTGCCAGCGGCCCGCGTCGCGCTGCGCCTCGTTCGCCGGCAGGGTGGGCTGCGCGTGGGTGAGCAGCCACTGCATCTCATGCTTGAAGAGGTCCGAGTCCTTCGGATCGAAGTGAAGGGTGCGCAGCACGCCGGCGCCGTCCACCTCGAGGAGCACCTCGCGGCCGGTGAGGGACTCCTTCAGCGTGGCCGCGTCCAGCGCCAGCTGCCCAGAGAGCTCGAGCCGCGCCTCGCGCACGTTCTCCAGCGCGGCGCCCAGGAGGAAGGACTCACCCTCGCGGCCGAGCGAGCGCAGCACGAGGTCCGCCGACAGCCGGAGCGAGCCCTGGAGCGCGTCGGAGGAGCCCGCCTGCTGGCCACCCGGCATGGGCGGCTGCACGCGCTGCTCGCTGCGCCAGTCGAGCGCGTACACGTACCGGGTGCCCACGGGCCAGTCGGGGCGCAGCGTGAAGGCGCGCGGCGAGGAGGCGGAGGCTGCTGTTCCCGAGGCCTGCGAGGCGGCGGATGCCGAGGCCGGGACGGAGTTCGAAGAGAGCCACAGGCCCACGGACAGCGAGGCAGAGGTGGCAAGCAGCGCGGCGAGGATGCGGGAGCGGAGACCCTTGAGCATGGCGAGGTCCTTCCAGGGTGAGTCAGAAGAGGAGGAACGAGGCCCCGGAGCCAGTCAGCGCTCCGGGGCCGGACTTCAGGGGACTTCAGGGGACTTCAGTGGAAGCTGGCGAGCGGCACCGTGCGGCTCTCGTTCATCAGCGTGGTGGTGCTGGACAGACCATCGAACGAAGCCAGCTCCTTCTCAGCCGTGTGGCCGAACGCCCGAGCGAAGACGACGATCCGGCCGTCCAGCGTGCTCAGCTTCAACTGCAAGACCGATTCCAGCTCGGTCATCAGTCGGGACGGGCTGCTCGCCGTGTCCAGGTAGACGTAGAGGCTCGCGGTGTACGGCAGCTCGGCCCTGATGAGGGAGAGATCGCCACGCACGCCCACCGCGGCAATCACCACGTCCACCGCGGCCTCGGCGAAGGCGTCCAGGCGGGCATAGGGCTCCAGCTCACCGCTGAGCTTGAACTTGCAGCCCGAGACGAAGTTGCCGCTGAGCGTGGCGTCGATGCCGACCTCGCCGGAGATGCCCGCGGACACGCTGACCGGGATGGCCAGCACCATGAAGCGGGCCGTGGCGCGGGCGAACGTCTGCCGGATCTCATCGCCCTTGGTGACCGAGAAGGACGTCGGGTAGGTGCCGCTCGGGTGGTACACGTCGGCGCCGAGCACACGCACCAGCACCTCGTAGCTCAGTTGGCCGCTGGTGGCGGTGCCCTCGGCACTCGCGTAGACGATCTCGCGGCTGAGGCTGAAGGCCCGGGCGTTGGCCTCGAAGTAGGCGTAGAGGCGCGCATCGAAGTCCGTGCAGACGCCCAGGACGCCCGTGGTGGTGTTGAACTCCCAGCCCGCTCCATACTCGTAGCTGGCGCCGAAGTTCGAGTTGCCGAAGCTGTCGCTGCTGGAGCGGCTCTCCGAGCGGCGCGTCTCGCGGGTGTGGGGCACCACCAGGCGGGCCTCCGTCAGCAGCGCCGTCTTGTACTTGTTCATGTACGAGAGCACCTGGGCGGCGCTGGTGGCGTTGTCCCCGGTGATGCCCGCGATCCCCAGGCTGTCCCCGTTGCGCACGAAGCTGGTGGCGCTGAAGTCGTTGCCCGTCATCGCCAGGCATGAGGCGTAGTCCGCCTCCATGCGGGGCAACATCACGTCGTCCACCATCTTCTTGAAGCGGGAGGGGGACCAGTCGCAGGCCGGGCTGCCGTTCAGGGTAAGGCAGCCGAGCTGCTGGGCTTCCTGCAGCCCCGCCTCGAGGCCGTCGTCGATGGCGCTGAGCTCCTCGGTCACCTTCTGGCGCAGCGCGGTCAGGGTCGCGCCGCTCAGCAGCTCCGCCTGCCGGGTGTAGGACTCCCACGCGGCGGCGCGGCGATCGACGAGCTCCGAGAACTTCTGCTGCTTGCGGAACAGCCGCTCCAGGCGGGCGTCGTTCACGTTGGCCAGCGAGGCGCTCATGTCCTCATGCCACTCCCAGTCAACGGAGTAGAACGTCCGGCCCTGGGCCGGCACGAGCTGCAGGAGCGCCGGGTCGATCGGGCTTCCCGTCATCCCCGGGGGGTACGGGCCCTGCACGGCCCGGAAGTACAGGTTCTTGGGCGCCGAGGTCTGGCCGTTGAAGATGGGGAGCAGGGAGCCGCCGGCCTTGCCTCTCAGCGTCTTGTTCGCGATGCCGTCGGGGGCGAAGGCGGCCTCGAAGATGGCGCGGGAGTCTCCGCCGTGCTGCCCGATGCGGTTGTTGAAGAGGCTGTAGTCGTAGAACTTCTCGTGCACGAGCTCCTTGCAGGAGCGGACGTTGGTGCCGTTGTTCTCCCACTCCAGCATCGCATCGCGGTGGGCGATGTCAGACGGGCTGAGGCTCTGGAAGCTCTTGCGGTGCAGCACCTGGCCCTTCAGCACCGCGCCGGAGTACGAGCCTGCGGTGCTCTCCACGAACGTGGAGCTCAGGCCCGTGATGGCCGTGGGGCGTGAGGTGGCCAGGTTGCCGCCGAACGTGTCGGGCATCAGCGTCACATGCTCCGCCTCCAGCGCGGCCCACTTCTCCTCGAACTCCGCGCCGATGAGGTTGTTGCAGCGCGTGCTGTTCTGCTGCCCGCAGGTGCTCGTCAGGTAGCCCGTGCTCTGGCAGGTCTCCAGCGTGGGCAAGGGGCAGATCGGTGTCGGCTCCAGCTGCGCGCTCGCCGTCCCCGCCCCCAGCAGCACCGTGAGCGAGGTGCCCGCCAGGGCACCTCCGCGGATCCAGCGTCCCATCAGGTTCTTCAGCTTCATGGTTGTTTCCTCGCTCGTCTTGAATGGCGGACTTGCCGGGTTCTCCTTGAGCAGGATTTGTGCCGCCCCGGCGGACGAGGGGCGCGCTGGGCGGAGGGCGTGCGGCTGTGAACGGGGCGTCCACAACCGGGCTCGGGGAGTGGACGGCGCGTCCACTTGCCGGTGCTCCCGGGGCTCGCGGTAGCCTCCGGCCATGCGCAGCGGGTTGGCGGAGGACAGGGGCGGTCCAGCACCAGCGGAATCAAAGGCGCTCACCCCTGAGCCGCCCCCGCGTGCGCTCACCCCGCGGGCTCTGGGGATGGGCAGCGCCATTGGTGCGGTGATGTGCCTGTCCAACCTCTATGTGGGCTTGAAGACGGGGCTGGCCTTCCCCGTGGCGCTCATCTCCTGTGTGGTGGGACTGGGGGCCTGGCGCGCGCTGGCCCGCGTCCGAGGTTCGGCGGCCGGCTCGGGACTCAGCCTGGTGGAGACGAGCGCCATGCAGTCCACCGCCTCCTCCGCGGGCTACTCCACTGGAGGCACGATCGTCTCCGCCAGCGTGGCCTGGCTGATGCTCGCCGGTCAGCACCCGCCCGGCTGGGCGCTCTTCCTGTGGACGCTGGTGGTGTCCGCGCTGGGCGTCCTCTTTGCCGTCCCGCTCCAGCGGGCCTTCCTGCGGCGCGAGCCCCTCACCTTTCCCACCGGGCTGGCCGCGGCCGCGGCGGCGCGGACCCTCCACTCGGGAGGAGAGGAGGGGAGGCAGGGGGCCCGGGTGCTCGGGCTGGCGGCGCTCGGGGCTGCACTGCTGGCCCTCGCGCGGGATGGGCTGAAGCTCCTCCCCACCTCCCTGGCGCTGCCTGGAGCGGTGGGTGGGGTGCCGCTGGCGTCGCTCTCGTTCTCGCTGGAGACGGGGCTGCTGCCGCTGGGGGCTGGGGCGCTGGTGGGGCTGCGGATTGGCGCCTCGCTCCTGCTGGGTGCAGTCGCATGCTTCGGCGTGCTCGTCCCCTGGCTCCACACCCGCGGCGCCATCACCGAGCCGGGCTTCATGGGGGCGCTCGGCTGGAGCATGTGGCCCGGTGCTGCGCTGGTGACGAGCGCCTCCTTCACGCACCTGTTCCTCCAGCGTGGTGCGGTGCGCCGCTCCTTCGCCGCGCTGCTGGGCCGGGAGCGGGCCTCGGAGGCGCTGCCCCCCAGCGCCGAGGTGCCTCGTGGGTGGCTCCTCGCGGGCATGGCCGTGCTCTCGGCGGCGACGGTGGTCTTGGGCGCCTATGCCTTCGGAATCCCTCCGCACCTGGGGCTGCTCGGGGTGGCTCTGTCCTTTGCGCTCGCCGTGGTGGCGTGCCGCGTGACGGGCGAGACGGATGTCACCCCGTCCGGACCGCTCGGGCAGGTGGCTCAGCTGGCCTTCGGCGCGCTCATGCCGGGCAACACCCTGGCCAACACTGCTGCCGCCAGCCTCTCCGGTACGACGGCCGCGGCCAGTGCGGATCTGCTCACCGATGTGAAGGCCGGCTCGTTGCTCGGAGCCCTCCCTCGGCAGACGTTCCTCGCCCAGCTGTGGGGCTGCCTCATCGGATCGATCGTCATCGTCCCTGCCTTTCTCCTCCTCGTGCCGGACACCTCCGCCCTGTCCGAGGAGCGCTTTCCGGCCCCAGGAGGACTGTTCGTGGCCGGTGTGGCCCAGGTGCTTGCCTCCGGCCTTGGCGCCCTCTCGGAAGCGGCTCGCTGGGGGTCGCTCGCAGGAGCCCTCGTGGGCGTCGCCCTGGCCCTCCTCGAGCAGCGCGCATCCGAGTCCCTGCGGCGCTTCCTCCCTTCCGCCGTCGCCCTGGGGCTTGCCTTCGCGATCCCGGCCTCCCTGTCCCTGTCCATGTTCCTGGGGGCTCTGGCTGCCGCGCTCCTCGCCCGCTCCCGGCCTGCGTTCGCGCTCGTAGCCATGGTGCCTCTCGCCGCTGGCCTCATCGCCGGCGAGAGCCTGGTGAGCCTCTGCGTTGCCCTGTTTGAAGCGCTCGGAGGCGCCCGGTGAAGCCCCCGGGGTGCTCCTGGAGGAGAGGATGATGCGGTGCCCCCGGTGCCATCGCCGGCTCGCTCCCTCCGAGGCCTGTCCCGTCGATGGAGTGCGTGCGCCTTCGGCCCCGGTATCCCCGGATGCGGCGGCTTCAGCTCCGATCTGCCCTCCGGGCTACACGCTCGGGCCGCTGCTGGGAGCGGGCGGGGCGGGCCAGGTGTTCGTCGCCCACCGCGAGCAGGAGGGGCGTCAGGTGGCGCTCAAGCTCGGGGCGCTCGGCATGCGCGAGCGCTTCCTTCGCGAGGCCCAGGCACTGCGGCGCCTGGCTCCTCCGGAAGTGCCCGCCCTCTTCGACATGGGAGAGGTGGAAGGCCGCCCCTTCCTCGCCATGGAGCGGCTCGAGGGAGAGACGCTGGGGGCGTGGATGGCGCGCCTGCCCACCCGTGGAGCGGCGCCCTGGCAGGAGGTGCTCGCACGAACCCGCGCGCTCGCGGAGGTGCTGGGCCGCGTGCACGCCGCCGGCCTCGTCCACCGCGATCTCAAGCCGGAGAACGTCTTCCTGCGCACGGGCGGAGGGGTGGCGCTGCTCGACTTCGGCCTTGCTCGCGACCGGGAGGGCCAGGACTCGCTCGCGCTCACCACGGCAGGCCAGCGGCTGGGCACCGTGCACTACATGGCGCCCGAGCAGTGCCAGGACGCGCACCAGGTGGATGCTCGCGCGGATGTGTATGCCCTGGGCGTCATCCTCTTCGAGCTGCTCACCGGCCGTCCTCCCTTTGTTGGCGAGGCGGCCGAGGTGGTGCAGGGGCACCTGGCGCTGCGCCCCCCACGTCTCTCCTCGCTGGCCGCTGTTCCTCCGGAGGTGGAGGCGCTCGTGCTCCGATGCCTCGCGAAGGAGCCTGGGTCGCGCTTCGACGAGGGCGCGGCGCTGGCACGGGCCCTGGGGGAAGTGGAGGAGGCGCTCGCGCGAGAGACCGTCCCCACCTCTACGGCACTGGCTCCCGAGCCCGCGCAGGCACGTCCTGCGGAGCGGGCAACCGCGAGCACTCGCCGCGTTGCCCTGCTGGGGATAGGACTGCGAGCCCCGGCGAACGCGGTGCTGGGCCGAGTCGAGCCCGAGGGAGGTGCGCTCGGGAGGCTCCAAGGTGAGCGGTGCGTGGTCTCCTTCCACGAGCACCCATCCCCCGCCGTGGGGCTGCGCGCCGCTGCCCGAGCGGCCCGGGGATTGCTGGGAGCCGGGCTGATCCACGAGGCAGTGTTGCATGTCGCCGAGCTACGGGTGCGACCCGGCCGCACGGGAACGCGCCTGGCTGGCGCCGCGCTCGAGAATCCCGAGGCATGGTGGGTGGATGCGCCAGGGGCTGCGGTGGCCCTCACGTCAGAGGCGGCCTCGCTCCTTCCCGCATATGAGGTGGTCTCGCCTGTTCCGGGCCGCCTCGCGCTCGCTGAGCAGCCCTCGCTCGCGACGGAGGCTGAGACACGGGGAGACCGCCTGCCCCTTGTGGGCCGGGAGGCGCTGCTGGCCGAGCTGCTGGCCATCGCCCGCCAGGCGCTGCACGAGCCCACGCCGAGCCTGACGCTCCTGGAGGCTGAGCCTGGCCTAGGCCGCACGCGCCTGCTGGCCGCGGTCGCGGAGGCTCTCACGCAAGAGGGTGTGTCTGTCCTGTCCCTGCAGGCCCCGGCGCCGGATGCCGCACGGGAGCCGCTCTCCACCCAGCTCGATCGCGCGCTCGACTCCCGGCAGGTGGCTCCCCTGGCCTCGGGACCCGAGGGCGGCGACGCGGCGGCTCGCCTGAGCGTCCGGCTGCGAGAGCTGGCCCGGCACCAACCCCTGGCGCTGCTGGTGGATGACGCACACGACGCGGATGCACTCGGGCTCGATGCGATCGAGCGCGCCACGCTCAGCGGGGCTCGGCTCCCACTGTGGGTGTGCCTGGCTGCCGGCCCGGAGCTGCGCACCTTGCGCCCCCACCTGGGTGACCGCGCCGCTCGCCACACCTCCCACTCGCTGCCGCCGCTGCCCGGCCCCGCCGCGCGTGCCCTCCTGCGCGAGCTGCTGCGGCCGGTGGAGTTCATCCCCGAGCCGGCGCTCGTCCACCTCGAGACTCTCGCCCAGGGCAACCCGCTGGCCCTTGTAGAGCTGGTGCGCGCGCTGCGGGAGGCCGGAGCGGTGAGACCGGATCCGCGCAGTGGCGCCTGGATGCTGGCCGCGGACGAGCTGCCGCGCGAGGCCCTCGCCACTCCCTTCGAGCGGGTGGTGCAGCGCACTCGGGACACGCTGCCGCACCTCTCGCGACTGTTCGCCTCGCTGTGCGCGGTGCTGGGCGAGGACCTCTCCGTGGAGCAGGTGGAGGCCGCCCAGCACCAGCTGGAGCCAGGGAACGAGGCGCTGCAGGAGCTCGCCACGCTGGACGCGGGTGCGGGCCTGGGCCGCCTGACGCGCGCCGGTGTATTGAAGGCTACTCGCCCTGGGCACTACACCTTCCGCCACCGCATGCTGCGCGAGGCCCTCGAGGTGGACACACCCGCGCCGCTGCGGCGCGCGCTTCACCGGGCCGCCTTCCACGCCCTCACGGCCACCGGGAGCTCGACGCCCGCGCCCGTCCACCTGCAGCGGCGCGTTGCCGAGCATGCCGCCGCGTGCGGAGAGCACCTCACCGCGGCCCAGTCCTTCCTCTCCCTGGGCGAGCACCTTCGTGCCAGCCACCGGGACGTGGAAGCAGAGCAGGCCTACAGCGCCGCGCTCGCGCAGCTGCCAGAGCCGGAGCAGCACCTGCGCGAGCAGGCGCTGGGTGGCAGGGGCCGGGTGCGCGGGCGGACGCAGCGCTTCCGCGAGGCCCTGGAGGATCTCGCCGCCGCGCGAGCGCTGGCCGAGGCCCGGGAGGACACCGCCGCGGTGGTGGATCTGCTGCTGGAGGAGGCCACCCAAAGCGACTGGCTCGAGCGGCCGGACGCCACGCGCCACGCGGCCGAGCAGGCCTTCCTCCGGGAGGAGCGGCTGACGGATGCGCGCCTGCGGCTGCGCTGTGCACTGGCCCGAGGCCGGCACCACGCGCGCGAGGGCCAGTTCCCCGAGGCGGTGGAGGTGCTGGGCGCCGTGGTCGCCGAGGCGGAGCGGCTGGGAGACTGGGACACGGAGGCCATCTCTCGCGTGGTGCTGGGCGTGGCGCTCTCCTTCCTCGGCCGGCTGGACGAGTCGGCCGCGTGCTTCGAGGAGACCCTCGCGCGCAGTCGGATCCGAGGGGATCTGCTGCACCTGGCGAGTGCCCACAACAGCCGTGTGCTGCTCTGGCTGAGACACCAGTCGGTGGAGCCCGCCCTCCAGGATCTGCAGCGCACGGTGGAGCTGGCGCGCGAGCTGGGCCACGCACAGCTGGAGCGCATTGCCTCCTTCAACCTGGCCGAGGTGCTCCACTGGCTCGGCAGAGAGGGGGAGGCGCTGCCCTACGCACGGCGAGCCCACGCCCTGGGCCAGCGCTTCTTCGGGGACGCGCCCATGCCGCTGGAGGCGGTGCTCGTGGCCCGCATTGTCGCCGCGGGGGCAGAGCCAGCCCTGGCGCGCGAGAGCCTCGAGTGGGTGGAGCGCCACGTCTCCGCTGAGCACGTGGGCCCGGTGACGCGCGTGCAGATGGGCCTCGTCCGCCAGCTGCTGGCCCAGGGCTCCCGCACGCCCGGCCCGGAGGACCTCGACGCCTGGCAGGGGCTGCTGGACGAGGCCGCGCCCCACGCCTCGGACGACGAGCTGCTGGAGCTGTTCCTCCACGCTCTCACCACGGCGCTCGCCGCCGGCCAGGGCTCCCGGGCGCGCGCATGGTGGGAACAGGCGCAGCCCCGCGTGGCCGGGGCACCCCACTGGAAGCCCCGCCTCGCCCCACTCGAACATCCGCTCGGCTGAAGCCCACCGCCTGTGGACGGCCCGTCCACAAACCCCGCCCGCTGTGGAGCCCCCGTCCACAAGGGTGCACCCCTCCTCGCTAAATCCCTGAAGTCACGTCCAGTTTTCCAGTAAAACTGGAGGCACGCGCCTTGCCTGTAATGCGGGACAACAAGGAGAATCACACGATGAACAGCCTCTCGATGAAGCTCTCCCTTTCGCGGACTCTGGTGGTGCTGGTGCTGGCAGTGGTGGCTGGGGCCGCGCCCGCTCGGGCCGAGGGCGAGGGCGGCATCCGCTGGACGAATGGCTTGGTGACGGATGACCTGCGCTTCAACGCGCTGACGGCGAACCCCCGAGCCAACCCGAGGATCGCTGCCACAGCGCTGCGGACGGAGACGTACGCCCTGGGCACGGGAGACATGGAGCTGCGTGAGCAGCTGGGAGAGCTGAGCGCGCGCAAGTTCATGAACTACCTGGTGTCGTGCGCGCTGGCGCCTGGGCAGACGGTGCAGTGGACGGACCGGCTGGGCAATCCGCATCTGTTCGAGGGCCGCCTCGGGCTGTGTCCCGCGTGGCACACGGGGCCGGCCAGCGAGGACTGCCAGCGGTGGGTGTCGGCGTGCGTCCTGGCGCGCAACAACGCGGATGGGAAGCGGGTGCTGTTCTCGGGGCGGGGTCAAAAGCCCTCGGATACGATGCCGTTCGTTCCCAGGCCTACGGTGGAGACGGATCTGTTCCACCGCTACAGCCACAACCGCGTGGCGAGCATGCAGGAGTGCTCTCCCCATGAGATTGGCATCCACCGCAACTGCGGCTTCAAGCCGGAGCGGGTGGGCCAGTGCACGCCTGGAGCTCGGGTGCAGGTGGGTGCGGGGGGCGTCCCGCCGGACTTCTCGTGCAGCGCCCCGCCGCTGGGCGAGACGCTGTCGGGGACGATGATGCTGCGGGTGTGCGAGGGCTTCGGGGCGTGCAACGAGGCCAAGGTGCTGGCGCAGTCAGCCATCACCTGCAGCCTGTTCCGGCCCGCGGTGAGCTTCACCTGTCCTGCCAGTGGCGTCTTCAGCGTGATGAGCGGCTCGCGGAACTCTGCCAACACGGGGGAGGTGCGGGTGCAGGTGGGGAATGCGACGTACCCCGCGGCGGAGCAGCAGCTCTTCACGCACCGGGAGGGTGCGTTCTGGGGAACCCTCTTCGGGCCGGGAGCGCTGGCCCTGGGCATCGACGTCTGGGTGGACAACATGGGCGTGGTGCACAAGGACGTGAACAACGTCCGGGTGACGGGCTCCCTCTACCCGAAGATGTTCGCCTGCCAGGCGCCGGAGTGGGAGCGCGAGGACGCGTACGCCAACGCCCGGCTGTGCGCGCTGCCGGGAGAGAACTGTGTGGCGCAGGTGCTGGGGCGGTGCAATGCGGTGGTGACGGCTGGGAGCTACACCGGGCGGCAGTGCCAGATCGACAATGCCACGGGCTTCGGGGACTACGGGATGTGCGTGAACCCGGCAGGCGAGGCATACCCGCAGGTGGTGACGCCGCACCTGAGCCAGCCGTGCGATAACGTGTCGGATGCGTTCGCCTGTGCGCTGCAGGGAACGCCGCCGGGCGGGATTCCGTAAGCAGCGAGGGCAAGTCGGGTGTGAGCACGTACCTGTACGGAGAGGAGCTGGCCCCCGGGGCACGCGCCGGGGGCTACCGGGTGGAGGAGGTACGGCACCGGGGCGTGGTGGCGGTGCTGTACCGGGCGGTGGATGAGCGGGCGGGGGCGCAGGTGGCGCTCAAGGTGATGCGGCCGCAGTACACGGCCTCCGAGAGCGCGCTGCGGCGGTTCGAGCAGGAGAGCCGGATGCTGGAGCAGCTGGCCCACCCGCACATCGTCCGGGTGTTGGAGTCCGGGGAGCTGCGCGATGGGAGGCCCTGGCTGGCGATGGAGTGGCTGGAGGGGAGGGATCTGGGCGCGGAGCTGGCGGCGCACGGTCCCTTCTCGCCGCAGGAGGCGCTGAGGCTGGTGGAGCCGGTGGCCTTGGCGCTGGGTGCGGCGCATGCGCTGGGCATCGTGCACCGGGACGTGAAGCCGCAGAACGTGATGGTGCGCCCTGGAAAGGATGGGGGCCTGCACGTGACGCTGCTGGACTTTGGAATTGCCAAGCTGGTGGATCCTGGGACGCACGCCACGGCGCTGACGAGCACGGGGGTGGTGGTGGGCACGCCGCTGGCGATGGCGCCCGAGCAGATCCTCCACGGCCCGGTGGACGCGCGCACGGACGTGTATGCGCTGGGAGTGCTGCTGTACCAGGTGCTGACGGGGCAGCCGCCCTTCAGCGGAGGGAGCCAGTCCGAGCTGGAAGAGCTGCACCTGCACGCGCCGCCGCCGGCCCCGAGCCACCGGGTGTCGGTGCCCTCGGCGTTGGATGCGGTGGTGCGGCGCTGCCTGGCCAAGCGTCCGGCGGATCGTTACGCAGATGCGGGAGCGCTGATGGAGGATCTGCGGCGGGCGCTGACCCCGTCCTCCGGGCCCGCGGAGCGGACGCTGGGACTGGGGCTGTACCTGCGGGCGAGGCCCGAGGCGGGTGATGCGGCGGACGATGCGGCGTTCGACGCGCTGGACGAGGTGCTAGAGGCAGCGCGGGAAGGACTCCCCGGCTGCGGACTGGCCATCGTGGTGGAGGGAGCGGACTTCCTGCTGGCGGCCACGCCACTGCCAGCTGGCGAGGCGGGCTCGCGCGAGCGGCGGCGGGAGGTGTTGGAGGCGCTGAAGGCGCTGTGGCCGGAGCTGGAGCGGCGTGTGGCCGGCGCGGGCGTTCAGCTGCAGGCGGCACTGCACGTCGCGGAGGCTGTCGTGGAGCCAGGGCCGGCGGGAGCGCCGCGGGTGGTGGACGGGCCTCTGCTGCGGCAGGGAGAGTGGACGGAGGGAGCGGGGCAGGCAGGCCTGCACTTCTCCCGCGAGGTGCTCGAGGGCCTCAAGGCTTGAGAATATCGACCTTGACCTGAGCCTGTGAAGGTCTACGGCCAACGGCGGACAGCGAATGCACTCCACGCGCGCGGCAAGCGGGCCTCCCCGGGCTTGGATCCGGGACTCTTGATGGTGAGCCCCGTCCAGTCCCCACTCAGCACGAAGCAGACGGGGACACGGCGCCCATCAGGCAGAAGGGCCTCGGTGTAGCGGCCCAGGACTGCTTCCTGCCCCTCTTTGGTAAGGCCCTCCGTCCAGAGCTGCCCGTACAGGAGGGTGCCGTCGGGCAGGGGACCCGTCCACGAGTACTTCACCACCCGGCTGACGATGGGCCCCGGGTGGTAGACCCCCAACTGCCATTGTTCGCCAGGTTGGTTGATGTCGATGATGACGATGTAAGCCCCCTGATTGAGGAGCTTCATCTCCTCCATGCTTCGGACAGTCTCCTGGGGGCAGTCCTCCGGCAGCGGTCGCACCTGGGCTGCGGGGCAGCCGACGCCGAAGGTGACGCACAGCCAAGCGGCAACAGCCTTGATGGGCTTGGAGTTGCTGAAGGTGGGCACGAGCGAACTTCCTTTCTCGGATGCAGCGGGGGGAGCCATGTCGGGAGTGAGCCACACCCGCCAGGCGGCCAAGAGCGCAAGTCCCAAGAGGAGCACGCCCACCCCAGAAGCCATCTTCCAGCGCCGTCGGGTACGGCGGGCCTGCTCTTGCTCCAGGGTCAGGAGCTCCGCTTCGAACTCCTTGGCGGCTGCGCGGATCTTCTCCAGGGCCTGCTTATCGGAGAGCGCTTCCGCCTCCTGCTTTCGAGCCTCCTGGGTTCTGCGCTCGGACTGTTGCTGCCGGACCTTGCGCTCCTCCAACTCATCCTGGGTGACCGGAGGCGGCCCGCTCTCCGGTAGCACCAGTGGCACCTTCCAGGCCCGGTTCTTGCGCTCCTTCGCGGCTTCCCAGAGCGCCTGGTGAAGGGCTTCGGCACTCGCGTGCCGGTCCTCCGGCCGCTTCTCCAGCAACTGCATGACGATGCGGCCCAGCGACTCGGGGACCTCCGGGTTGAGGAAGTGCGGAGGGCGTGGGACGAGCGTCTCGATGGCGGCGAACAGCTCCGCCGCCGGGAGCTTCTTGGGGTCGAAGGGGTGGTGCTCCGTGAGCGCCTCGAACATGAACACCCCGAGCTGGTACAGGTCACCCGCCGCGCCTGCGTCGAAGTGCTCGCCCTCTTCATGGGCGCTGCGCCGCAGGAAGGAGACGCACTCAGGAGGCAGGGTGTGGACCATGCTGGGCGGCAGCTTCTCCGTGAGGGTGGAGGCTCCTGGTAGCCAGACGCTGCCCATGTCGATGAAGAAGGGTTTGTTGTCCCCCTTTCGGATGACGATGTTGGAGCCCGTCAAGTCTCGGTGCAGGAGCTTGCGCCGGTGCAGTTCCATCACCGCGAGCACCACCGCGAGGAAGATGTCCACGAGCTGCGCCGCGGTAGGGCGGGCCCGAGCGCGCCAGTCGTTGAAGGTCTCCCCCTCCACGTACTCGGTGACGAAGTAGAAATAGCCGGTGCTCGGATGAGGCCAGCGGCCCACCGCGTACAGGCGTAGCAGGTTGGGGTGGCTGGTGTTGGCCAGGAGGGCGGCGCCTTCGTGGGTCGCCCGTCCTTCCACCTCCTTGTCTTCCGAGGCTGGGCGCAGCGCCATCTTCAGCGCGAACAGCGCGCCCTCGCACTCGACCTTGAAGGTGCGGCCAAAGCCACCGCTCCCCAGCGACTCCAGAATGCGCCAGGGGCCCACCATGTGTCCCGGCTCAAGGTGATCCGGATGAACGATGTCGCTCGTCATGGGCTGGGGCTTCCTACTTTGTCATCAGGTTGATGGAAAGGGGACGCTGGCCGCTGGTGTCCATGAGCGCCACGCTGAACGGCTTGCCAGCTGTCCAGGGTGGCGTCTTCGCCTCAAGCACCACCAGCCCCTCCTCACCGGGGTCCAGCTGAGGCTGCTTCATCTGTATCGAGAGCACCTCCACCGGAGCACCTGCTGCGCCGGTGATGCGTGCCTGCTCCAGCACCCAGGGTTTCTGACCCAGAAGGTTGCGCAGCCGGACGGCTACCAGCGCTGAGAACTTGCCCTGATAGCCAACGACGCGTGGCACCATCAGTCCATGGCGATTGCCCCCAGGGGTCGTCACCACCAGGGGAATGGGACGACTCTCGTCTGTGAGCCACTCAGAGAGCATGAGCCCCGCAGGCCCGCTTCCCGCGTACCGGGTCCTGAGTTCCTCCAACTCCACTTCCTTTTGTTTGAGGGCTGCAAGGAGGGCCTCGGGGGTATTCGCCCGCCGGTCCACCTCCACCTTGCCGTCCATCACATCGGACTTGGAGACGACGGCAAAGACGGCCTTCGTGGGTAGGGCACGATCCTTGAAGCCGACCTGCACGATGAGCTTCTCGCCCGGGCCCACGTCCGCGAAGGGCTCCAATATGAGGAAGTGATCGCTGGCCTCAGCCCACTTGAAGCGCGTCCTGTCCACCAGCAGGCTGGAGGGGTCCAGATTCCCATTGAAGGCCGCCATGGTGAGGTTGTTGGCGGCTACGTACAACTCGAGCATGGGCTCTGCAGGAGTGGCAGGAAGCGAGGCGCGCCGATCTTGGCGCTGGCGAGCAGGGGGCTGGGATTGGGCAGCGGCTGTGCTCGCTACCAGCAGAGGAGCGAGGAGAAGCCACGTCATGGGTTGGGCCAAGGAAGCAGAACCTCCTAGGTCATCACCCTATCAGATGTGCGACACTGCTGAGATTCAAACAGCAGGCAGGCGAGTAGGTGTCACCTCGTCAGGGGAGCATGTACAGGCCACCGCTGCCAGCTTCTCAACACCCCTCAGCCACGCTCGGCCCCTGTGAATCGTGGGTCCGATCGAGTGGACACAGGAAGCGGGGCAGGCGGCCTCCACATCTCCCGCGACGTGCTCAAGGGCCTCAAGGCTTGAGGTTGTGCCGGCGCATGAGTCGGTAGAAGTAGACGCGATCCACCTGGGCAGCGGCGGCAGCCTGAGCCACCTTGCCCTGATGCTTCTCCAGGAGCCCTTGAAGGTAGTGGCGCTCGAAGTCGTCGATCGCGCGCCTGCGGGCCTCGGAGTAGGGCAGGGCGGTGAGGGCGGAAGAGGCCTGCCAGTCCTGCTGCTGGCCATCCTCCTCCGCGAGCGGCAGGGCATCCTCGAAGACGAGACACCGCTCCAGGTAGTTGCGCAGCTCGCGCACGTTGCCGGGCCAGGCGAACTGCTGCAGGCGCGTGAGGAACTCGGGGGTACGCAGGGCCTCGAGGCGCTCGGGGTCCGCGCCGGTACTGGCCAGGAGCTGCTCGGTGATGGCGGGTAGGTCGTCAGGACGCTCGCGCAGGGAGGGCAGGGTGATGCGCAGCACGGCCAGACGGAAGAACAGGTCCGAGCGGAAGCGGCCGGCGTTGACCTCGGCGCGCAGATCCCGGTGCGTGGCGGCGATGATGCGCACGTCCACGGGGATATGGGCATTGGCGCCGACGCGGCGGATCTGTCGCTCCTCGAGCACGCGCAGCAGCTTGGCCTGGAGCTCGAGGGGCACCTCGCCGATCTCATCCAGGAAGACGGTGCCGCCCTGGGCCTCCTCGAAGGCACCCACGCGGCGAGAGGCGGCGCCGGTGAAGGAGCCCTTCTCGTGACCGAACAGCTCGCTCTCGAGGAGGTTGGCGGGGATGGCGCCGCAGTCGACGATGAGGAAGGGCTTATCGCGGCGGGCGCCGGCCTGGTGGATGGCCTGGGCGGCCTGGCTCTTGCCGGTGCCCGTCTCACCCTCGAGCAGGACGGTGACGTCGGTAGTGGCAGCGCGTTCCAAGCGGGCGAAGCAGGCGCGCATGGCGACCGAGGTGCCCACCAGCGAGCCGAAGCGGGTGGCCTCGGAGAGGGCGAGCTTGTTGCGCTCAGCACTGAAGTCGAAGCGCACGGAGGCCCGGCCCAGGCGCAGCACGCTGCCACCGCGCAAGGCGCCCTCACGCACTTGGACGCCGTCCACCACGACGCCATTGAGGCTGTCGAGGTCCTTCACCCACGCGCCGTCCTTGCCAATGCGGACCTCGCAGTGGAAGCGGGACACGGTCTCGTCGTCGAGCACCAGATCATTTAGCGCGTGCGAGCCAAGAGAGCACCGATCCGCACCTGACTCCCACACCCTGCCAGGCTGAGGGCCCTCGACGATGGTGAGGCGGAAGCGGCGCACGGTGGCGGGATCGATCCCGCGCCGCGGGCCATGGGGGCGGGTGACGTGGAGATCGCCTTCCATACTCTCCGCCGAGGGATCTCGGGGAGCGGCCTCGGTGGAGTCGTCTGAGGAAGAGGCACCTGCCTTGCGTTCCATCGCGCTCATTCGAGGGGACGGTAGCACAGGCTCGATGACGCCAACCGCCGCCCCTGTGAACGGCCTCACCCTCCAGTCGTGAGAGGTTTCACAGCCGACCCAGGGGCCTCCAGGCACTCTGGCTGGAGCAGACGGGAAGAGCCCGTTGTCCGGAACAGCAATCTAAGAGTACGTTTCTTGACACTTCGTACCATCCCCCCTTGAAAGGCATTGGCCCCATGGCGAGCGGAGAGAAGAAGAGCAACCAGTCCAGGCCGTCCGGGAAGCCCTCTCCTTCACACACCTCGCGTGAGGAAGCACCGGACACGGACGCCATCCGTGAGGCCAAGGATCGCGGCGCGGAGCTGCTGGCCAAGGGGAAGCTGGAGGAGGCGCTCTCGGCGTTCCAGGAGCTGGTGAAGCTGGCGCCCCAGGAGCCCGCTCACCGCCAGAAGGTGGCCGAGGTACTCCAGCGCATGGGCCGGAAGCCCGAGGCCATCGCCGAGTACACAGCCGCGGCGGAGGCCTGGGCGCGGACGGGGTGGCTGATGCGTGCTATCGCGCTGTGCAAGCTCATCCTCCAGTTGGACACGGGCCACTCCCGCACCCAGGCGCTCCTGGCGGACTTCTACGCCCGTCGTGCGAACACCCGCCCGTCCGGAGACGAGGCTCCGCCGGCCGCGGCCCTGAGCACGAGGCCCACCCTGGCGCCGTCCCCCGGGCAGGCCCCGCAGGGACAGCCCACGTCGTTCTTCTCCGCGTTGGAGCGCGAGGAGTTCCTGGAGGTGCTCGCCCGGCTAGAGCGCAAGCTGTTCCAGCCGGGGCAGCAGATCGTCCGCGAGGGAGAGCCGGGCACCTCCATGTTCGTCATCGTCGAGGGGAGCGTGGAGGTGGTGCGCCAGTTGGATGACGGTCAGAGCACGACGGTGGCGCGGATGGGCGAGGGCGAGTTCTTTGGGGAGATGGCGCTGGTGACGGAGGGGCCAAGGCTGGCGGGCGTGGTGGCCACGGCGCCCACGGTGCTGCTGGAACTCTCGCGCGATCGGCTGGAGGAGGTCATCACCCACCACCCGTCCCTGGGCGAGGTGGTGCAACAGTTCTTCCGGGAGCGGCTGCTCACCAATGTCCTGCGCAGCAACCCGCTGTTCGCCGAGCTGCCCGAGGAGCTGCGCCAGCCCATCAAGGCCGCCTTCACCCCACTCACCGCGAAGCAGGGCGAGCAGATCCTCACCCGCGGCCAGCCGTCCCAGGCGCTCTACCTGCTGCTGCGCGGCCGGTGCGAGGTCTTCCACGAGCACGTGGACGGCCGCGAGACGCCCTATCCGAAGATGGTGGAGGGGGATGTGTTCGGCGAGATAGCGCTGCTGCGCAGCAGGCTGGTGACGGCATCCGTGCGCGCCGCCACCCCGTGCGCGCTCTTGAAGCTGGAGCGTGAGGCGTTCGAGCAGCTGCTCTCCCAGCACCCGCAGCTGCGCCAGCAGTTGGAGTTGCTGGGCTCGGAGCGGCGGGAGCGCACCGCGCGGCTGCTGTCCGGGCGCACGGTCCACCACGGAGACGCGCGTGTCTGAGGCACTCAACGCAGGAGGCGCATCGTGCAGATCCTGAAGCTCATCATGAACCCGGGCCTGCCGGACGAGCAGGCCTTCCCCCTGGGCGAGGGCAGCACCTTCATCGGGCGCGATCCGGAGAACCATGTCTCCATCCTCCACAAGAGCCTGTCTCGCCAGCATGCCCGGCTGGACGCGGCCTCTGGGAAGGTGACCCTCACGGATATGCAGAGCAAGAACGGCACGTTCTTCCTCGGCGACCGCGTCACCCGCTGCGAGCTGCAGCCCGGTGACACCTTCACCTGTGGCTCGGTCGCCTTCCGCCTCCACGCCGAGAGCCAGGAGCCCAAGGTCAGCCCCACGCTCACTCACGTGGCCCGCCCGCTCTCGCAGCTATCCATGCAGGATCTGCTAGGCCAGCAGGGCAGCTCTTCCAACTCGGCGCTCCGGCTGGGCGCCGCGCTCCAGGCGGAGCGCGCGCGGGACAAGCTGCAGATCCTCCTCAAGGTGAGCCAGTTCCTCTCCTCGCCGGGCACCATCGACAACCTGATGGAGCGCTCGTTGGAGTTGGTGTTCCAGATCCTGGACGTGGACCGCGCCGTCATCCTCCTGGTGGATCCGCAGTCGGGCCAGCTGCGGCCCCGGGTGACGCGGACGGCGGACGGGGTGCGCAGCGCGGGCCCGGTCCACAGCGAGCACATCGCCACCTACGTGCAGCGCCAGGGCGTGGCGGCGCTCTTCTCGGACGCCAAGCTGGATCCCCGCCTGGAGGCCGCCGACTCCGTCGTGCGGCAGTCCATCTACTCGGCCATGTGCGCGCCCTTGAAGGCCCGCGAGGAGGTGCTCGGGGTGCTCTACCTGGACAACCTCCGGATGCCCGAGCGCTTCTCGCAGGAGGACCTGGAGTTCCTGTCCTCCTTCGCCAACCAGGTGGCCATCGCGCTGGAGAACGCCATGCTCTACCGGCGCATCGAGCAGGAGGCCGTCCGCCGCAACACCTACCAGCGCTTCTTCCCGCCCAGCGCGCTCAAGCGGCTGGAGGAGTCCTCCTCTGGGGCGGCGCTGGGGGCGCGCGAGACGGAGGTCACCACGCTCTTCTCGGACATCTGCGGCTTCACCAGCATGTCCTCGCATATGCGGCCCATCGAGATCGTGGACATGCTCAACGAGTACTTCCCCGGCATGGCCGACATCGTCTTCGAGCAGGAGGGGACGCTGGAGAAGTACATCGGCGACGCGCTGCTGGCCATCTGGGGAGCGCCGTTCTCGCACCCGGATGACGCGGACCGCGCGCTGCGGGCGGCGGTGCGGATGCAGCAGGCGCTGCTGCCGCTCAACGAGCATCGGCGCTCGCGCGGGCAGCGGGA
Organism: Hyalangium sp.; assembly: GCF_035629615.1. GTDB lineage: Bacteria > Myxococcota > Myxococcia > Myxococcales > Myxococcaceae > Hyalangium. The sequence goes on from NZ_DASPHO010000536.1 coordinate 27,100, forward strand.
GCTGCAGATCCACATTGGCCTGAACACGGGCCCGGTGGCCGCGGGCAACATCGGCTCCGAGCGCTACCTGCAGTACGCTACCATTGGAGACACCACCAACGTGGCCAGCCGGGTGTGCGGCGTGGCAGTCGAGGGCGAGATCGTCATCACCCAGAGCACCTACGAACGGCTGCAGGAGCGGACCTGGAAGATGGAGCCTCTGCCCCCCGCCTCGGTGAAGGGCAAGGCCGAGCCGCTGAGGCTGTACCGGGTCCACTGGAGTTCAGGCCCTGCTCCCACTCAAGCAACACCCCACCACTCCTGAGTTCGTCGGAACGCGTCATGACCACTCACACTGTGCGAAAAGTCGCTCTGCTGTTGTGCCTCCTGCTGGCCTGCACCCAGCCGCTCGAGCCCCCGGCCACCACGGACAGTGCCGGTGCGAGCCTCTGGGTACGCTTGAGCGCCCTGGTCGATGGGGGCGGGACCTGGAGCAAGGAAATCCAGATGGACAAGGGGCGGAGCTATCACGCCGCGACCTTGCTCCTCAACGGAAAGGTCCTCATCACGGGGGGCGTCGAGCCTACGAACGCCGACGCCGGCGTCTACACCATCCGCGATACCGAACTCTACGATCCGGCCACGGGGAGGTCGTCACACGCGGGCAGGGGCGAGTACCGCTTCGGCCACACCGCCACCCTGCTGCACGATGGGAGGGTGCTGGTGGCGGGCGGGTTCGCGGACAAGGCCCCCCTCGCCTCGGCTGAAATCTACGATCCGAACTGCCCGGCCTCCCCTGAGGGTGGCTCCCCAGCTTCCGACGGCAGCGCGACCTGCATCACCTGGACCCTGATAAAACCAATGCAATACTCTCGCGCGGCTCACACGGCCACGCTCTTGCGCGACGGGCGGGTGCTGGTGGTGGGTGGAGTAAGCGAGAGAGATCCCCCCATGGCACCGCCCGAGGTGTACGATCCGACCACCGGAGAGTGGACCGACGCGGCCGATCTGGGGGATGGAAACCGCGCCTTCCACACCGCCACCCTGTTGCCGGATGGCAAGGTCCTGGTGTTGGGCGGGGTGCAGCTTGCCGCGAAACCGGATGGCTTCACCCTGCTCAGTGTGCTGCAGAACAAGAAACTGTTCACAAGATTCTACGCGAAGGCGCTCGACTCCGCCGCGTTGTACATCCCGGACCCGCAACGTGGCACCTGGACACATCTGGAAGCCGGGCTGACGGCTCGGCGCGTCGCCCATACGGCCACGCTCATGCCTGACGGGAAGGTGCTCGTAGTCGGTGGTTGGGACAAGAGGGTGGATGCGCCCCAGATCGCGCTGGAAATAGCCGGCATGAGG
>NZ_DASPHO010000537.1:0-4839 GCF_035629615.1 Hyalangium sp.
AAGCGATGAGCCCCCACCGCCGCTCCTCTCCTCCCCTCGCCAAGGCTACCCGCCAGGCCGTGCGACTTCCGGGCTCGCAAGAGGGACTGCTGCGCCAGTACCAGGAGCTCATCGCCAAGCACGAGGCGCTCGCCCGCAAGCTGGAGCTGCGCAACGAGGAGCACCTCTCCACCCACAGGCTCTCTGCCTGGGCGCTGGAGACGAGCGCGAGCGCGCTGGCCCTCATCGGCGATGGTGTCGTGCTGCTGGCCAACCGGCGCTGGCACGAGCTGTCCCAGAGTGGGCCTTGGTACCGCGTGCACCAGGGCCGGCCACAGGGCCCGGCGCTGCAGACGCTGCGGCAGATGGCCGAGGAGATCTGTAGGGCGCTCAGCGCCACGGGGGAGAGAGGCCCCGTGGTGGATCGCTATCAGGAGCAGGCCGGGGTCCTGACGCTGGAGGTGCGCACGGAGCAGGTGGGCGCGCCCAAGCAGACCCAGCCGAGACAGGCGGTGCTGGTGCTTGCCCACGACATCACCGCGCAGATCCTGGCCGAGAGGGAGCTGGAGCAGGCACGTGCGGCGCTATCCGAGCAGGAGCACCTGCGCGCCCTGGGCGAGCTGGCCTCGGGCGTCGCGCACGATCTCAACAACACCCTCAACGCCATGAAGCTCCGGCTGGAGCTGATCGAGCGGGACACGGAGTTCACCGTGCGCCACCGCGGCCACCTGGACGCGCTGGCGCGCATCGTCAGCGACGCCAACACCCGCGTCCGCCACCTCCAGGACTTCGCGCGGCAACGGCCCGAGCACCCCGGCGAGCAGGTCCAGCTCGCCGACGTCATCCGGGAGGCGGTGGAGATCGCCCACAGCGACATCCAGCACCGCGCGGCACAGCAGGGCCTGTCACTCCATGTCGAGGTGACGGTCCCTCCGCTGCCGAGGGTGAATGGCGTGGCGACGGATCTGCGCTACGTCTTCATCAACCTGCTGCTCAACGCACGGGACGCCATGCCGAGCGGCGGCACCATCCTCGTGCGCGGCGCTTCGGCCGACGGCGCGGTCATCATCACCGTGGAGGACGAGGGCACCGGCATCCCCGAGGTCTCCCTGCGCAGCATCTTCCGGCCCTTCTTCACCACCAAGGGCAGCCACGGCACGGGACTGGGACTGTCCATGGCCTACGGGGTGATGTCGCGCGCGGGGGGCACCATCACCGCCGCCAACCGCCCGCAGGGGGGCGCGGTGTTCACCCTCTCCTTCCCTCTGCCGCTCGAGGCGAAGGGCCGGCGCCACCCGCGAGCCATCCGAAAACCTCGCTGAGGGCCCCTGTTCTCTGCAGCAGGCCTGATGCCCCCCATCAACGCTGGCTGGTTATTCTGAATATCCAGCTGGATCTCTCACCGCTTTCTCCGAAAAGTGCCTGCTCGCCTGGCGCTTTTCGGTGGGTCCTACACGCCCCCCCCTTCAATCCTGTTGCCCGGCATGGCCATAATCGGGTCTCTCTAAGCGACAACCCTGCCCCCTGGGGGAACCATGTCGGAAACCAAGATCCGAGTCCTCGTAGTAGACGATGATCAGGATCAGCTTGTACTCGCTGAACGTTCGCTCTCGTCCTACGGCTTCGATGTGCGGACGCATCGGTCCTCTCTGGGCGTCTCCAACCTCGTGCGTTCGGTGGCGCCAGATCTGGTGCTGCTGGACGTGAACATCCCCGCGCTGAGCGGAGACAAGGTGCTGTCGCTGGCGCGCGCGCAGGCGCCGCTGGGCACCAAGTTCATCCTCTACTCGGCCTCGGACGAGTCGAAGCTGCGCTCGCTGGCGCTGTCGTCCGGCGCGGATGGCTACATCTCCAAGAGCGTCCAAGGTGCGGACCTGGCCAGGAAGCTGACGGACCTCTACAAGCGAGGCCGCACGGCGACGAGCCCCTCGTCCAATCCGTCCAACCGCGTGATCAACAAGTAGCCCTGGCTGGGAGTCAGCGCTGGGGCCCTCCCTTCGAAGGAGCGGCCCTGGCGCCTCGCCCCACCGGCCAGGCTATCGGTCGACTCCCCCTCCATCGGTCAGGGCCGGGGTGAGCTCCGCCTCGGCGTCCTGGAGGCCCTCCAGCGCCGCCTCGATGCGATGGATGAGGAGGACACGGGAGGCAGGGGCCACCGAGAAGAACACCCGGGCTCCCGGAATGTCCGTGACGAAGCCCTCTTCTTCATGCGCCAGGATCTGAGCCAAGCGCTCGGGCTCTATCCCCTCCGCGAGGAGGGCGAGGTTCTCCAGGTGGGTCTCCAAGTGCACCCGCAACTCCGCGGGGAGCATCCGGAGCCGCATCTTCGCGGCGCGCGTATAGGTGAGCCGTTCATTCGACATGCCCGAATCCCGTCCTTCCCGAAGCTAGGCATGGGAGCGCACGGGTACGAGTCCGGGAGAACCCAAAAGAACATCCAGTCGAAACTCAGGCCAGCAGGTCGGCCACCTCTTGGTACACGCGACGGAAGTCCCCTCGTGCGCCAATGAGCCGCAGGTTCTGCGCCAGGCCTCCCGTGGAGCGGAAGAACATCACCGCCTCGGGTGGGGGGCGGATCTTGAGGAAGCGGGTCGCGTTCCGGGCGAAGTGCCGCTTCATGTCACGGCTGATCTCGCAGGTGGTGAAGTCGTATGCGTGCGAGCGCATGGGCCGCCCGGCGATGCGGAGCACCTCGTGGATGAGCTCCTCAGCCTCCGCGTCCGGCAGCTCCACGGTGAAGCCCACCTCGCGGCTCAGGGTGAGGATGTCCATGGGCTCCAGCCTCACCGCCTGGAGGAACATGCGCCGGTTGACGTCCACGAAGCGCTCGGAGAAGCCCTTGATGGAGCCGAAGTCCAGCAGCCCCAGCCGCCCATCCTTCATCACCATGAAGTTGCCGGGGTGCGGATCGGCATGGATCTCCCCCGCGCAGAAGAAGGGGCCGTAGATGGCGAGGACGAGCTGGCGGGCCACCCGGAAGCGCTCCTCGGGTGGCGGCTCCGTCAGCACCCAGTCCTTGAGCGTCTGGCCCTCGAGCAGCTCCAGCGTCAGCACGCGCTCGGAGGTGCGCTCGGGGATGACGTCCGGGACTTTGAGGTCCGGCAGCCGGGCCGCGCTCTGGACGAACCCGCGGCAGAGGTGGGCCTCGCGGCGGTAGTCCAGCTCCAGCAGCAGCTCCTCGCGCAGTTCCTGGAAGTAGGCGGTGCCGTCCATCACCTTGGCCGCCTTGGAGAAGGTCTTCACCACCATGCCCAGGTTGTCCAGGTCTCCCTTGAGCGAGTCCCCCACGCCCGGGTACTGCACCTTCACCACCACCGCGCGGCCGTCCTCGAGCACGGCGCGGTGCACCTGCCCCAGAGAGGCGGCGGCGAGCGGCTGCCGGTCGAACTCGCGGAAGAGGGCCTCGGGCGAGGCGCCCAGCTCCTCGCGAACCACCCGGGCCACGGTGTCATAGCCCATGGAGGGTGCCTGGTTCTGCAGACGCGCCATGATCTGACGCACCTCGGGGGTGAGCAGATCCGAGTCCATGGAGACGGCCTGACCGAACTTCATCGCCGCGCCCTTCAAGTCTCCGAGCGTGGCGACGAGCTTCTCGGCCATCCCCTTGCTGAGCAGCTCCGACTCCTGGCCGGCCAGCCTCCGGGCGCCGCTCTTGAGCACGTCCGCACCGAGCTGCGCGGAAAGCCCCGCCAGCTTGCGCAGCCGGGTGAGCCGCCCCTGAGGTGGGAGCTTGTCGTCGGAGTTGGAGGACATGGGACCAGGGATGATTAACGAGGAGCCAGTCCCTGGACGCAAGGGGCCCCTGTGGGCCATGGGGGGACACCTGCCCGCCTGGGCAGCGGGTGACATGTAGAGCGGTGCGCCTGAGCTCCGCACAGTCAGCGCCCCACCGCTTCGAGAGAACCCGCGGCGCCCCGGAGCCGCGCCCGCAGCGAGCGCCAGCGCTTGAGCGCCTCGAGGTGCAGCGGATCCACCCGCAGCGCCGCCTCGTAGGCCCCCAAGGCCTCCGAGAGCTTGCCCTGCACGGCGAACGCATCCCCCGTGACGAGGTGGACCGTGGCGTGCCCCTCTGGCACGCGGTGCCGCGCCAGGAACCGGCGGCGGCACTGCTCCAGCCCGGTGACGGTGAGCCCCGCGGCCAGGCACCGCAGCAGCCCCTCCAGGTTGCACAGGCTCGCGTCATACTCCGCGCGGCGCTCCGGGTGGCTCAGCGCGTGTGAGGCCCCCTCCACCCGCTCCAGCGCCCGCTCCACCTGGGCCCGCTGCCCCGGTGACAGGGGAAGCTTCAGCAGCGGCTCGAGCGCCAGGCGGGCCTCGCGCGCGTTGACGCGCACCGTGTCGAAGTCTGCATCCCAGGCAGCGCCCAGCACCCGGTAGTGATCGCCCAGCAGCCGGCTCCGGAAGCGCTGGAGCACCGCCTCCGCCCGCTGATCCTCCTGCGCGCTGCTCAAGGGAGGTGTCTGCGGAACCAGCCGCTCACCCCTGAGCAGCTGCTCGAAGGCCTCCAGGAAACCGGGCGCGGTGTCGCGCAGCTGCACGCCGAAGCCGGTGGCCATGTTCCACTGGCGTGCCTGCTCCGAGGACACGTGCCGCACCACCTGGCCCGTGCAGGCCAGCTCTCCTCCGGGCAGTCGCAGCAGCAGTCCCACCTCCTCGAGGAGCGGCGGCGGCGGCTCCTCCGTGTGGAGGAAGAGTCCGGCACGGCCCACCCGCTCGCAGCACAGCTCCACGGCGGGCGCCCCTCCGCTCACCCGCACCCGCGCCGCCAGCCCCGGCGGCTTCTCGCGCTTCGGGGCCAGGGCGGCCTGCAGCGCCTGACGCAGCTCCCCGGCCGAGGCGAACCGATCCTCCGGCCGCTTG
>NZ_DASPHO010000538.1:0-2188 GCF_035629615.1 Hyalangium sp.
CGAAAAGGCAGAAAGGCCGGAAAAGCATGGGGCGGAGAGCTCCTCGGTCTTCGTGGTGTCGTCGAGCGGACAGGCTAAGCCGGAGCACGTCGCGACCCCCGAGGAGGAGCGGCGCCAGCGCTCACGCGAGAAGCTGCGGGAAATGCTGGCCGATGGTCGTCTCGACGACCGCGAGGTCGAGGTCGAGGTGCAGCAGCAGGGCTATCCGATGATGGAGCTGATCCAGCCTCCTCAAGGCATAGAGGGTGCAGACATCAACTTCACCGAGATGCTTCAGGATATGCTGCCGAAGCGGAAGAAGCGCCGCACCGTCAAGGTGCCCGAGGCGCGCCGTGTCCTGGTGGACGAGGAGCTGAAGAAGCTGGTGGACATGGACGACGTGGTGAACGAGTCTCTCGACCGGGTCGAGAACCACGGCATCATCTTCATCGACGAGATCGACAAAATCGCGGGCGAGCGAGGGCAGGGCGGCGGGCCGGACGTCTCCCGGGAAGGGGTGCAACGCGACCTGTTGCCCATTGTCGAAGGCTCGACGGTGCAGACCCGGTATGGCTACGTGCGAAGCGATCATATCCTCTTCATCGCCGCCGGTGCGTTCCACGTCTCCAAGCCATCCGACCTCATTCCGGAGTTACAGGGCCGATTTCCCATTCGGGTGGAGCTCCAATCCCTCACAGAGCAGGACTTCGTCCGGATCATGACCGAACCGGAGAACGCCCTCACCAAGCAGTATCAGGCTCTGGTGGCTGCGGAAGGGGCCGAGCTCGAGTTCACCGTGGACGGGATTGCGGAGGTGGCGCGCGTGGCCTTCATGGCCAATGACCGGATGGAAAATATCGGTGCGCGCCGGCTCCACACGGTCATGGCGGCACTGATGGAGGACGTCCTGTTCGAGCTGCCCGACTATCCCGAAAAGAAAATTGTTTTCAATGCCGAGGACGTGAAGGAGCGGCTGATCAAGATCATCAGCGATGACGATCTGAGGCGCTACATTCTTTAGTGCGGATCGAGCCCTGAGGTAGACAGGATCGTCGGGTAGCCGTACCTGCCGCCCCTGTCTATGGGTTACGATCTGCTGGCCCCGGGCTGCAGGCGGGCCTATACTCGGGAATGTCCGCCATTCCGAGCTCCGAGCGCATCCCACCGCGGAAACTGCTCCAGCAACGCATCCCTCCCCGCTGGGCAGTCTTCAGCGCCGCCGTTCTGTCGCTGCTCGTGGTCAGCTTCTGGCTTCGGGCCACCTCCCCCAGGCGCGATCAGCCGCTTCAGTCTGCCGTTCGGCCGGCATCTGTCGCAGTGCTGCCGTTCATCAACACGAGCCCCGATGTGGCCGACGACTACCTGGGCTACGGTTTAGCCGCGGAGCTGATAGAGGCGCTCGGGGAAGTGAGCGGGCTGCAGGTGAGCGCACGCGCCTCCGCCTTCGCACCCCGCCAGGTGCGCGGAGATCCTCGCATTGCAGGCAGGCGGCTGGGCGCCGCCACGGTGCTGCTGGGTAGTGTTCGCCGCTCGGACGATCGTCTGCGGATCACGGCGCGCCTGGTGGATGTGGAGGAGGGGTTCGACGTGTGGTCCGAGGCCTACGAGCGCGAGACAAGCGAGCTCTTCCACATCGAGAATGAGATCCGCGATGCGGTGGCCGCCGCGCTCCGCATCCCGGTCCAGAGCGATCCTGCCGGGCGCCCACGCAGTCCTACTGCCAGCTTCCAGGCATACGACGCCTACCTGGCCGGACGCTACGAGCTGGAACGGCTCAGCCCCGGCAGCAACCGGCGGGCTGTAGCGCATCTCAGCCACGCGGTGCGGCTCGATTCAACCTTTGCCCGTGCCCATGCCGCACTGGCTGAGGCGTACATGAGGCGTGGCGGCCTGGAGGCGGTATCGCCACTTATCGCGGCGCCCATGGCCAAGGAGGCCGTCGCTCGTGCTCTGGAGCTGGACAGCACGCTGGCCGTGGCGCATGCGATACTGGGAAACATTCGCTTCGTTTTCGATCGGGACTGGCGCGGCGCGGAAGCGGAGTACCGTCGCGCGCTGGTGCTCGGGCCCGGGTTGCCTGAGGTGTATCCGCCCTACGCACGGTTCCTGTTGGCCATGGGACGTATCGATGACTCCGAGGCCTTGAGCGAGCGAGCGCTTCAGTTGGGGCCGCTTTCGCCGGAGCTCACTTATCACCTGGGCTGGCACT
>NZ_DASPHO010000539.1:0-2134 GCF_035629615.1 Hyalangium sp.
CTTGGGATCATCGAGGATGATATCGTTGACGTAGCCGCGCCCCACGGTGACGGGGAAACGCTCCAGCCGGTGGCGCGCATGGACGGCGTCCCCTTCCAGCACCTCCAGGAAGATCACTTCGTCCACGACAGCCCCTCCAGGTAGTGGCGCGCCAGCTTCCGAGCGTTCTCCGGCGAGAAGCCCGCCAAGGTGAAGCTCGTATCCATGCCCTGGTTGTTCGACGGGAGCGCGGCCGCACGGAGCACCAGATCGTAGAGCCCCGGGAACTTCTTGTAGGCGCGAAGGCACAGCGCGGCGCGCAGGGTGAGCCCTCCGGAGCTCACGAACTCCGAGTGGCAGCGGAAGTTCGTCACGTCCTCGCGGGTGGCCTCCACCGTCGCTGGATCCGAGGAGAAGTAGGCGCTGAAGAGCGCGGAGAAGCGCAGCGTCCCCAGCTTCGTCGAGGACAGGTGCTGGTGGGAGTAGGCGACCGCGCCGGTGCGGTGATCCGAGGAGAGGAACAGATCGTCCTCGGAGGAGCAGTGGTAGTTCGTCACCGTGTACTGGGCCTCCGGAGCGTGCGGCGTGTCTCCCCAGCACTTGAGGAACGGGAGCCAGCGCCCGGGGACGCGGTAGGGCCCCAGGCTCTGCTGCGGCAGGGGGTTGGCGAGCAGGCGCTCCGTGATGCGCTGCTGGTGCTCGAGCAGCTGCGTGCGGACGGAGGCAAGCAGTGCGGCGGGCTCCGCGTCCTCGGGCTTGGCCGCCAGCGCACGCGTCAGCAGCGCCTGGGCGTGCTCCACCGGCACGAGGAAGCCCACCTGGTTCCCCATGGTGGCCACGTTGACGCCCACCACACGGCCCTCGCCCGTGAGCGAGGGGCCACCGCTCATGCCGGGGTTGATGGCGCCGGTGAAGTGGACTCGATCATAGAGGGCCTCCTGCACGAGCCCGTTGTAGGTGCCCTCGACGATGGTGATGCCCAGATCGCGCGGGTTGCCCATGGCGAACAGGCGCGTGCCCTGAGGCGGCGGCTTGTCCAGCAGCTGGAAGAAGTCCGGCACTGGCTGGACGAGCCGGATCACCGCCAGATCGTGCACTACGTCCACGTCGAGCAGCTTCACCGGCACCGGCTCCTGCCCGTCCCGGACGATCTCGGCTGTGTAGTCCTCCGGGTGCATCACCAGGTCCGACACGACGTGGTAGTTCGTGAGGGCATGTCCGTCGGCGCTCACGAAGAAGGCCGAGCCGATGGAGGACTTGGTGCCGGAGCGGCTCTCGATGATGCGGACCTGGGCCACGCGGCGCTTGATGCGCTCGAACAGCTCGTGCGTGGCGGGCGGCAGCGAGGCCTCTGGCAGCTGGGGCACGACCGCCGGCTCACCCGAGTCGGGCGGGGGCTGGTGGGCCTGGGCAGATCCAGGGACCTGAGGAGGTGCCGGAGTCTGAGCGGGCACCGGGGCTTGCGAGAGGATGGCGACGATGAGAAGAGCGACCATGCTGGCCGCACAGTAGCGGAGGCGCGCCCTCCCGGGGGTTCCGGCATGAAGCCCTCGGGAACGCGCCACCCATGCCGCAGAGGGCTTCCCTTCCTGACTCCTCTCTCAGAAGACAACCTGCCGGGTGGGATTTCAGGGCGTGGGAGTGACGACCTGGTGAGTCTCCTGTCAGGAGTGCTGAAGCGTCCGTGCCCCCTCGAAAGATGAAGGCCAGTACCCGTCCGCCCCGCTTCCCGGTAAACCCTTGGCCCCTGAGCACTCGCTCATGACCGGAGGATGCTGCCCATGAACCCGCTCCTTGCCTCCCTTGGACTCTGTGTGCTCCTCGCGGCCCTGCCCGCCCACGCCGCCACGGATCCGCTGGCGCAAGGCACGGAGGAGCACATCGCGCAGGTCATCGGCTGGTCCGGTGACGGGAAGCGCTTCGCCGTGCGGCTCTACTTCCTCGAGCCCTTCACCCCCCGTCCGTCGGTGGGGGACGTGCCCCCCTGCGATGGCTATGTGACCCACCAGGGAAACCCGTTCCGGGGAGGGCTCGTCCTGCTGGCCTATGAGCGAGGCCAGCTGCTCTCCGCCTTTCCGATCCGGGATGAGGAGAGGTGCACTCCCACGGCCGAGGCGGAGAAGCGGCTCGAGGCGGCGAAGAAGCAGCTGGAAGC
>NZ_DASPHO010000540.1:0-28285 GCF_035629615.1 Hyalangium sp.
ACTTCTCGAAGGATCCCATCTACCGGCAGCACCACCACAACAGCATGACGTTCGGCCTGCTCTACGCCTTCACCGAGCACTTCATGCTCCCGCTGAGCCATGACGAGGTGGTGCACGGCAAGGGCTCGCTGTACGGGAAGATGCCGGGAGATCCGTGGCAGAAGCGGGCCAACCTCCGCTCCCTGTTGGCGTGGATGTGGTCCCACCCGGGCAAGAAGCTGCTCTTCATGGGCGGCGAGTTCGGTCAGCACGCGGAGTGGAACAGCGATCGGAGCCTGGACTGGCACCTGCTGGAGGATCCCGGGCACCGGGGCCTGCAGACCCTGGTGGCGGATCTGAACCGCGTGTACCGGGAGCTGCCCGCGCTGTACGACGCGGACAGCGAGCCCGTGGGCTTCCAGTGGCTGCAGCCGGACGCGGCGGCCTCCAACGTCTTCGCGTTCATCCGGAGATCGAAGAGCCCGGGGCGCCACGTGGTGTGCGTGGCGAACCTCGCGCCGATCCCCCGCGAGGGCTACCGGGTGGGCTTCCCGCTGGTGGGCACATACCAGGAGGTGCTCAACACGGACTCCACCGGCTATGGCGGCTCAGGCGTGGGGAACATGGGAGTCCTCCAGACGGAGGCGCGCCCGTGGGATGGGCAGGATGCCTCCGCACCTCTGACGCTCCCGCCGCTGTCGGTGCTCTGGTTCACCCCGGGCTGAGCGCGAAGCCGGGCAGGCGAGCCATGAAGGGCTTGCCTGCCTGCTCGCCCCCTGGACGGTAAGTCCCAGAGGAGATCCACTGTCAGTCCCTCTGCCACCTCCCCTCCGGGAGCTGGCAGAAGTCGTAACTGTGTTGCGAACGCCACTCATCAAACGCGGCGCGATCGCGGAGCGTGGAGCGGGCGAAGGACGCGATCCCGAGGCGTCATGAGTCCTTCATCCGCCCCTCATGAGCCCCCGTGTGTCCCAGGAACGGACACGCGAAGAAATGTTCGCCATTTGAAATTTGCCTGCTGGCCGTGATACGCGTGCGCAGTGGGGTCAGTGTTCGTCGTACGTCAAGAACTTCCCCATCGGATCCACTTCGAGCGCGTGTGGGTCACGCCTATTGCAGCGCTCGCATGTCGGGGCAAAACACATGATTAACTCAGTAAACCGGGTGCTCGGGAAGAGCATCCGCGCCAAGGGCACTCGCGTGCTCGGGCTGGCCGGTATGCTGTCGATGCTGGCCTGCGGATCGGAGAGTGCTCCGACCGCGAATCCTACCGTCGAGGGCTACCGTTCGAACCTCGCGACGCACAAGGTGCAGCTCAACGCGGAGCAGGCGCGTGAGCTGGAGAAGCGCGGCGCCAAGATGCAGCTGATTGGCGACTACGGCTCCTTCAAGCTGGTCGAGGTGGATGAGAAGACGCTGGCCTCGCTGCCCGAAGGCGCCGAGCCCCGCGACGATCTCAACGACATCCTGCTGAACGCGGGAACGATCGACACCGCGTCCGAGCACGGCAAGTCCCTGAAGGGCATGAAGCTGCAGGCCAGTGGGAAGCGCTTCCACATGGTGCAGTACGGCGGCCCCATCCAGCCGGAGTGGTTCAAGGCCCTCGAGGCCACCGGCGTCAAGGTGGTGTCGTACATCCCCAACAACGCCTACCTCGTCTATGGCGATGCCGCCACGCTGAGCGCGCTGCAGGGGCACATCACCGCCACCGCGGCCATCCAGTGGCACGGCGAGTACCTGAACGACTTCAAGCTCAACCCCTCCATCCACACGGCCAACTCGGAGACCTTCGAGGTCCAGCTGCTCAAGGACGAGGAGTCCAACGAGGAGACGCTGGCGCTCATCCAGCGGCTGCAGTCTCGCAGCGGGACGATCCAGGAGGCCTACGGCTATGTGAACGTGCACACGTACCTGACGGTGAAGGATCTCTATGAGATCGCCGCTCGCCCGGACGTGCTCTCCCTCCAGCCGCGCCCCATGCCGCGCAAGTTCGACGAGCGGCAGAACATGATCATCTCCGGTCAGCTGACCGGCACCCAGCCCAACCCGCCGAACTGGCTGGCGTGGCTGGCCGAGAAGGGCTTCACCCAGGCGCAGTTCACCGCGTCCGGCTTCGGCGTGGACGTGACGGACAGCGGCGTGGACAACGCCGTTCCCGCGGCCCCGAACCACTTCGGCCTCTATGTCGGCGGCAACATCTCCAACGCGAGCCGCCTCGCCTATTCGCGCCTCGAGGGTACGCCGCACGGCGGCAGCACCATCCAGGGCTGCGACGGCCACGGCAACATCAACGCGCACATCATTGGCGGCTACACCAACCAGACGGGCGCGCCTTTCGAGGACGCGCAGGGCTACAACTACGGCCTGGGCGTGGCGCCCTTCGTGAAGGTGGGCTCGTCGGTCATCTTCGACCCGGGCACCTTCACCAGCCCCGACTACGAGGACCTGCAGTCGCGCGCCTACCGCGATGGCATGCGCGTGAGCTCCAACAGCTGGGGTGCCAACACCAGCGCCTATACCTCGGACGCTCAGCGCTACGACTTCCTGGCCCGTGACGCGCAGCCGGCCAGCTCGGCGGTGCCCAACGCGGGTCACCAGGAGATGGTCATCGTCTTCGCCGCCGGTAACTCCGGTCCGGGCGCGGGCTCGGTGGGCAGCCCCGGCACCGCGAAGAACATCATCACCGCGGGCGCCTCCAAGAATGCCCATGTCTTCGGCGGTGCGGACCAGTGCGCCGTGCCTGACAGCGACGCCAACGACGCCATGGGCATCGTGGGCTTCTCCAGCCGCGGTCCCGCCGCGGACGGCCGCAAGAAGCCGGAGCTCATGGCTCCGGGTACGCACGTCTCGGGCGGTGTGGCCCAGGTGGATGGCCAGCGCGCCAACCCGCCGGCCAACCCCAACGGGCAGGCGCTCGGCTGCTTTGACGCCTCCGGCGTGTGCGCCGGCCCTGGCAGCAGCAACTTCTGGCCGCTGAACCAGCAGTGGTACACGGCCTCTTCCGGTACGAGCCACTCGACCCCGGCCATCGCCGGCGGCGCGGCGCTCATCCGCCAGTACTTCATCAACCAGAACATGACCCCGCCCAGCGCGGCCATGACGAAGGCGTACCTGATGAACTCGGCCCGCTACATGACGGGCAGCGGCGCCAACGACAACCTCTGGTCCAACAACCAGGGCATGGGTCTCATGGACCTGGGCATGGCGCTCGACGGCACTCCGCGCCTGCTGGATGACCAGAACCCGAGCAACGTCTTCACGGCGACGGGCCAGACCCGCGAGTTCGAAGGCTTCGTGGCGGACTCCACCAAGCCCTTCCGCGTCACCGTGGCGTGGACGGACGCACCGGGCTCCACCACCGGCAGCGCCTGGAAGAACAACCTGGACCTGACGGTGACGATCGGCGGCAACACCTACAAGGGCAACGTCTTCACGGGTGCCAACTCGACGACGGGCGGCACGGCGGACGGCTCCAACAACGTGGAGAGCGTCTTCCTGCCCGTGGGCGCCGAGGGCAACTTCACCGTGACGGTGACGGCGGCCAACATCAACTCGGACGGCATTCCGGACAACGCCGCCGCGCTGGACCAGGACTTCGCCCTCATCGCCTACAACACCTGCCAGGATGCCCCGCCCACGCCGGACGGCGTGAGCGCGGCTCCCAACGGCGACAACGAGATCAACATCACGTGGACGGAGAACGGCGCGACCTCGTACAGCATCTACCGCGCCACCACCGCGGGCGGGCCGTACACCAAGGTCGGCTCGGCGACGGCTCCGCCGTACCGTGACATCGGCGTCTCCGGCGGCACCACCTACTACTACGTGGTTCGCGGCAAGCTCTGCGCCGAGTCCCCTCGCTCGACCGAGGCCTCTGCCACCGCCACCGGCGTGTGCACCCTGGCCCCGACCTTCTCGGGCGTGGATGCGGCCACCAATGCCGGCGCGGCCACCTGCGGCACCACGGTTGCCTGGAATGCGGCCACCCCGATCTGCGGCGGCACGCTGAGCTACTCCGTCTACCGCAGCACCACCGCGGGCTTCACGCCGTCGATCGGCAACCGGATCGCCACGGGCATCACCGGCACCAGCTTCGCGGATGACCTGAACCTGACCACCGGCACCCGGTACTACTACGTGGTCCGCGCGACGGAGCAGAGCACCGCCTCCAACGAGGACTCGAACACCGTCGAGAAGTCGGCTGTGCCCACCGGCGCAGTGACGCCGGGCGTGCGCTACTTCGACGACCTGGACGGCAACCGTCCGCCGGACGCGGCCTCGTACTGGATCCCGACGGCCCAGGCCGGCAGCGTTGCCACGATCAGCGTCAGCACCGGCTGCCACTACCAGTCGGCGGACAAGGCGTACCGCTTCGGCGGAACCACCGCCTCGTGCACCGCGACCTACCCGAGCAGCGTCCAGGCCACCCTGTCGCTGGGCGGCAACGGCACCACGCCGGGCATCAACGGCTTCGCGATCCCGGCCAGCACGCTGGGCCCGCAGATGTCGTTCAACATCTGGTACAGCATGGAGACGCGGTACGACGGCGCGTGGCTGGTCTACAGCACGACGGGCGCGGCCGGTCCGTGGACCAACGTGGGTGACACGGCGTCCGCTACGGCGCCGTACATCGCCACGGGTGGTTACGACAACACGCTGCAGAGCACCCCCACCACCCGGATCTGGACCACCGCGAACACGGGCGGCAACGGCGCGCTGAAGGCCGTCACCGTCAACCTGGAGGCGCTGGCAGGCCAGACGGTGTGGTTCGCGTACAAGTTCTTCACCGACGGCTCCGTCGTTGACCAGGGCTTCTATGTGGACGACGTCCGCGTCAACGCGGATGGCTACGAGAGCTGCACCACCAACGTGCCTCCTCCGGGTCCGGCCGTGTCCTACCAGGTGACGAACCTGCCGGCCTCGTCCGGTGCGGGAGACACCGTGACGTTCGACGTCACCGCGCTGGATGCGGTGGGTCAGACGGCTGTCGGCTACACGGGCACTGCGTCCTTCAGCAGCTCGGATCCGCAGGCGGTGCTGCCTGCCGATGCGACGTTCGCCGCAGGCGTGGCGACCGGCGTGAGCATGTCCTTCCGGACGCTGGGCGATCAGTCCGTCACGGCTTCGGATACGGCAGACGCGGCCATCAACGGCAGCGCCACCACGAACGTCACCGCGGGCGCTCCGACGGCACTGGAGTTCCGCACCCAGCCGTCTGACAGCACCGCGGGCGAGGCCATCTTCCCGTCCGTGCAGGTGGGTCTGGTGGATCAGTTCGGCAACGACGTCACCACGGGTGAGAACACCATCACCGTGGCCCTGGGCGCAAACCCGGGCAACAGCACGCTGTCCGGCTCCACCACGGTGGATGCCGCCAACGGCGTGGCCACGTTCGGCAATCTGTCGCTGGACAAGGTGGCCGCCGGCTACACGCTGGTCGCCAGCGCTGACGGCCTCACGGGCCTCACCAGCGCGGAGTTCGCGGTCGGTCCTGGGGCTCCGGCCAAGCTGGCCATCGTGACCCAGCCGTCCAACACCCAGGCGGGTGCGTCCATCACCCCGGCCGTCTCGGTCATCATCCTCGACGAGTTCGACAACACCACGGACGCCGCGGCGGAAGTCTCCGTCTCGCTGAACGACGGTGGCATGGCCCAGCTGTCCGGCACCACCACGGTGGAGGCCGTCAACGGCGTGGCCAGCTTCGGTGACCTGTGGATCGACAAGGTCGGGACTGGCTACTCGCTGGAGGTCACCTCTGACTTCCTCGACAACGTGACGACGGATACGTTCGACATCACCCCGGCCGCCCCGCACCGCGTGATCATCACGCGGCAGCCGAGCGACGTGGCGAAGGGTCGCGCCATCACCCCGTCCGTCCAGGCCACCGTCCTGGATCGGTTCAACAACGTTGCGACGCAGACGACCGCCCAGGTGTCTGCCGCGCTCGGGAGCAACCCGAAGAACGCCACCCTGCGTGGTGCAACCTCTGTCAACCCCGTCAGCGGCGTGGCCACCTTCAGCGATCTGTCGGTGAGCAAGGAGGGGCTGAACTACACCCTGATCATCGGCTCGAGCGGCCTGCACGCTGACACCAGCGTGGGCTTCGACGTCACGGGCCGCCAGGCCTCGGACAAGCTGGCCTTCCGGCCTGTCTCGGACACTGCCTCGGCGGACTCTGCGCTGGCCGCGATCGAGGTGGAGCTGCAGGATGACGAGGGCAACAACACGGGCGGCTCGGAGATCGTGACGCTGAGCCTCGGCGAGAACCCGGCGGGGGGCCAGCTGCTGGGCACCTCCACGGTGGCCGCGGTCAACGGCGTGGCGAAGTTCGAGGGCCTCACCCTGCGCAAGGCCGGCAGCGCGTACGCGCTGGTGGCCAAGGCCGAGGGCTACGCGGATGCCACGAGTGCGGCGTTCGCGGTGAACCCGGGTGCGGCGGCCAGCTTCGTGGTGGCGGTGCCTGCAAGCGTGACGGCGGGTCAGGAGACGACGATCTCCGCGACGGCCTACGACGCTCACGGCAACGTGGCAGCCAGCTACGCTGGCGCGGTCAACGTGACCAGCTCCGACAGCGGGGCCACCTTCGCCTCCACCGCGACGTTCGTCGAGGGCAAGCTCAACAACTTCAAGGTGACGTTCAAGACGAACGGCTCGAAGACGCTCACCTTGACGGATGCGGGCAACACCACGCTGGCCAGCACAGGCCAGACCAACGTCACCGCGTTCGCTCAGCCCACGGCGGCGGTCACCAGCCCGGAGGGCGGCAACACCGTCTCTGGCTCGGTGAGCATCACCGCCACGGGCGCTGCGGCCTCCGGCACCACGCTGGCGAAGCTGCAGATCCTCGTCGATGGCAAGGAGATCGCCAGCGGCTCGGAAGGCACGCTGAGCGGTACCTGGAACAGCGATGACGCGCAGGGCGGCACGCACATCATCACCGCTGTCGCCACCGATGCTGCTGGCAACGTGGTGACCTCCGCGCCGGTGATCGTCTCCACGGAGATCGACAGCGGCTGCGGCTGCGGTGCCACCTCCGGCACCGACGCGGGCTTCTTCCTGCTCCTGCTCGTCCTCGCGCGGTTCGCGATGGGCCGGAGCCGGGCGAAGATGGCGGCCTGATCGGCGCCAAGGTCCCGGGCGCCAGCAGCTGGCGCCCCGGGACTGACCGGGCGGAGAAGCAGTTCCGCCCGGACGCTTCGCAGCTGAGTCTTGAATAGGAATGCGCCGGCGAGGAGCTCTCCCGCCGGCGCATTTCTTTTGGGGCCCCTGTGCCCGCACGCCCTGCTGGGGCGGAAGGAGCACGGGAGCTAGAGAGAGTGGGGAGCGCGGCGGGGCCGCGGGCGGCTCAGCGTGCCTTCTTGCGTGAAGGCTCGGCGTCGTCGCGGAAGGCGCTCAGCACCCCGCCTACGTCCAGCCGCGCCGTCTTGATGAACAGGCGGATGGCCTTCTCCACGTGTTCCGCCAGGGTGGCCATCTTCTCCAGCCGCTGGAGGCGCTCCGTGTCCACCCCACCCGCCTCCTGCGCCAGGCGCCGCGCCTCGGAGAGATCGGCGCGGATGCGTGAGACGAAGCCCGCCTCGCGCTCCTCGATGACGTGCGTCACCATGCGGACCAGATCCGTCTCCGCCGAGTAGCGCCAGACTGTGTCCGGGGGCAGCCGGACGCGCTGCACCACGCCCCAGCGCTCCAGATCCCTCAGGAGCATGGAGACGCCGCCCTTGGAGAGATCCAGCTCTCGCTCGATCTCCCCGGCGGTGAGCGGCTCGCCCCGCAGGTAGAGCAGCCCCCACACACGGCCCTGGTTGCGCTTGAACCCCCAGAACTCGATGACATTGCCCACGGCCTCCACGGCCATGGTCTCCCACCGCTGCAGCCGGCCTGGCTCGGGAAGCGCCTCTGGCCCCGGCGGCGTCACCCCACCTGTCCAGAGGTAGCCCTTCATGCGACACGGCTCCGGACTTGATCCGTGATGCCGGCGGACAGCTTGCGCGCCCAGCCCACCAGCTCCTGGCCGCCGACGGTGTCCGCGAAGGGCCCCAGCTGATCCAGCGCCGCCTCGATCTCCGCATTCAGCCGCTCTAGCGACTGATCCACCGCGCCGGTGGCGATGATCCCGGCGCCCAGCTCCTGAGCACGCTCCGGGGAGAGGCTGGAGAAGGCCCAGGCGTCGCGCAGCTTGCGGCGCAGCCCGTCATCCTTCGCCAGGGCCAGAAGCATGGGCATGGAGGGCGTGCGGGAGTGCAGATCCGCGTACTGCGGCTTGCCCACATCCGTGCCGAGGATGTCGCGGATGTCGTCGGCGATCTGGAAGGCCACGCCCAGGTGGCGGCCAAACCCGTCAAAGCGCTGCACGGCGTCCGGCGCGCGGGCAATCAGGGCGACGGCCTTGCCGCACCAGCCGAAGAGCGAGCCCGTCTTCCCCTCGGCGATGTAGCGCAGCTGGGCCAGGGGCAGATCCATGATGCCGCGCGCCTCCACCTCGGCGATGGCCGCGCGCGTCATCTCCGCGACCACCGAGAGGGCACTCTGTGCCATGCGCGCATCGAGCTCCACCAGGCGCAGGAGCGTGGTGGAGAGGATGAGGTCGCCGCTCATCACCGCGACGATGTTGCCCCAGCGGGCGTTCACCGTGGGCCGGCTGCGGCGGAACATGCCCCCGTCCACCACGTCATCATGCAGGAGGCTGGCGGAGTGGATGAGCTCGGCGGCCACGCCGATCTCCACCAGCTGCTCACCCGGCAGCCCCACCGCATCCCCGAAGAGGCGCACCAGCAGGGGGCGCGCGCGCTTGCCGCCGCCGCCCAGGACCAGGTGGCGCGCGGCCTCCATGAGGGTGTCACCCTTCACGTCTGGCCCGGCGTCGCCATCCACCAGCGCAGCGTTGATGCGCTGCTCGACCAACACCAGAAAGTCCGACAGCTCGCGAGCCAGATCCATGAGCGACCTTTTCTCCTCAGACGTTCATATAGTTCAAGACCGCGTGAACCGCACTCGGAAATCTCCGTGTAGGAGAGCCGAAGCTGGGCTGCCCTCCAGGCGTCCTGCCGCACTGCGTCGAAATCGGTTTGAGTCCCTGCGCCGCCCATGAGAGAGGGGAGGCCCCTCCTCTGCTGTGGATCGCGTGTCTCCCATCGCCTCACGTCACACCCTGCTGCGCAGCCTGGCCTCCCTCGCCACCGCCATCCCGCTGTTCCGGCCGGGCAGCTCCCTGCCGGGTGCCAACGCCCCGCTGAGCAGCGGCCCTGTGCCGGACGCCTCCCCCTCCCCTGCAGGCGCTCGCTCGCGCCCGTGGCTGCGCCTGTCCCTGAAGGCCTCCGTGGCGGAGGGGATGTTCGCGGAGGTGTTCACCGCGTGTGCGGGGGCCACGGTGCTCACAGCCTGGGCCATCGCGCTGCAGTTGGGGCCCTTCCTCGTGGGGGTGATGACCGCCCTGCCCTTCTTCGCCCAGTTCGTGCAGTTCCCGGCGGCGTGGCTCACCTCCACCTTCGGCCACCGGCGGGTGGCGCTCGCGGCGGTGTGCCTCTCCCGGCTGGTGATGCTGCCGCTGTGCCTGGTGCCCTGGCTGCCGCTGACGCTGGTGGGGCAGCAGCGCCTGCTGGTGGGGATCGCCGCCGCCTCTGCCGTGCTGGGGGTGGTGGGCAACAACGCGTGGGTGGCGTGGATGGGCGAGCTCGTCCCCCGCCCGCTCCGGGGCCGCTTCTTCGGCATGCGCACCGCCCTGTGCACCCTCGCCGGCACGCTGGCGGCGCTGGCCGCCGGGGTGTTCCTGGATCAGACCCGTCAGGAGGAGACGGTGGGCGCGGCGCTCCCGGTGCTCGCCGCGCTCGCGTGCGCCGTGGGCATCCTCACCCTGCTCCTGATGGCGCGGCAGCACGATCCCGCTCCGGGGGGCACCGCGATCCGGCTGGATCTCGAGGCCGCGAAGCTGCCGCTGCGAGATCCGCGCGCCCGCCGGGTGCTGCTCTACCAGGTGGCGTGGAACGCGGCGGTCGGGCTCTCGGCGCCCTACTTCACCCTGCACCTGCTCCAGAACCTGCAGATGACGTTCGTCCTCATGGCGCTGTACTCCGCGGCGGTGGCGGCGGTGCGCGTGCTGATGGCGCCGCTCTGGGGGCGGATCATCGACCGGGTGGGGGCGCAGCCGGTGGTGCTGGGGTGCTCGCTGGGCATCTCCTTCATCCCGCTGATCTGGCTGGTGCCCACCCCGGGGACGCTGTGGCCACTGGTGTTCGACGTGCTGCTGGCGGGTGCGCTCTGGAGCGGCCATGGCCTGGCGGTGTTCGCGCTGCCGCTGGCGGTGGCGCCCCGCAAGGGCCGGCCCTTCTACCTGGCGGCCTTCGCTACCGCGGGAGGCCTGGCCTATGCGGTGGCCTCCGCGCTGGGTGGCGGCCTCGCGAGCATCCTGCCCACCCACTTCACCCTGGGCAGCCACTCCTGGGTGAACCTCCAGGTCCTCTTCGTGCTCTCCGCGGTGGCCCGGTTCGGGGCGGCCTTCCTCGCTGCCCGCATCATCGAGCCGGACGCGCGCCTGGTCCGCTCCTTCGGCGCGCTGATCGCCCTCATCTGGACGCGGGCCCGCCCCGCCGCGGCGCCGGTGCTCGCCGAGGCTCGGACGGGCAACGGCGAGCCCTGAGCAGGAGATCCTGCGCCCTGCGGGCAGTTCTCCCCGAGGGGGCCGGGAGGCTCAGAGGCGGTAGCCGCGAACCACCTGGGAGACGCGCTCGGAGAGCGCCTGGAGCGACTCCACCGAGGCCGTGGTGGCGGTGATGCGCTCCAGGGTGCCGGTCATCAGCGCGTTCAGCTCGTTCACGGCCGTGGAGATCTGCTCGATCCCGCTGGTCTGCTGGCTGACGGTGGTGGCGATCTGCCGGACGGACGCCGAGCTGTCCCGGACGATGTCCGACAAGGCCTGGAGGTTGTCGCCCGACTGGCGGATCTTCGCGATCCCCTCCCCCATGCGGTAGGTGCCCTCCTCGGTGATCTGCACGGTGGTGGCGATGGCCTCGCTGACACCCCCGAGCAGATCCCGCACCTGGGAGGTGGCCCGGATGGACTGATCGGCCAGCGCGCGGATCTCTCGCGCCACCACCGCGAAGCCCTTGCCGTGCTCACCGCTGCGCACCGCTTCGATGGCGGCGTTGAGCGCCAGCATGTGGGACTGGTCCGCCAGATCCTTCACCGTCTGGGTGATGCCACCGATCTGCCGGGTGCGCTCACCCAGCGAGGTGATCTGCGCGGCGATCTGCTTCACCTGCTCGAGCATCTCCATGAGGCCGTGGATGCTCTCGCTGATGGCGGCCCCGCCGCTCTTGCCCAGCTCATCGGCGCGCGCGGCCACCTTGAGGACGGACTCCGCCGTATGGGAGGCATCCGTGGACGTCCGGTGGAGCTCCTGGGTCGTGGCCTGTGTCTCGTGCAGGGCGCTGGCGTACCGGGTGGCCATCCGGCTCTGCTCCTCGGCGGAGTGGCTGAGCACGCGGACGGACTGCGTCATCAACTCCGAGGAGAACTGGAGCTCGTGCAGCACCTCCTTGAGGCGGCTCACCATGGCGGCGAAGGCCTTGGAGAGCTGGCCCACCTCGTCCTGGGAGTCCACCTGGATGGGCTCGCGCAGATCGCCCTGATCGGCGATGCGCCGCGCCACCTCGGTGAGCCGCAGCAGCGGAGACACCAGCCTCCGGCTGAAGAAGTAGCCCCCGAGGCTGAAGGCCACCAGGGCGCCCACGAGCACGCTGCCGAACCGCAGGGTGAGCGACTGGAGCCGGGCGCGCGCGGCGGAGCGGTTGAACCCCACGTAGACATGGCCGAGCGCCCCGTCGGCCATGGGGGCAGGCAGGGAGAGGAGCTCGGCGCCCTCGATCTCCAGTGTCTGCGACTCCTGGGCCGGACTGAGGGTGCGGTGCCGGATCCGGATCTCGTCCGCGAGCTCGCCCGAGATGGCGACGGGATCGCCGTTCTGGTCGAGCACGGCGATGAAGGCGACGCGGGACTTCGCCGTCACCTCGTCAATGGTCTTCTGGACCATGGCGGACTGGCGCGCCTCCATCGGCTTCGTCAGCGTGGAGGCCAGCGCGGAGGGCAGCCCCGCGCCGATCTCCTGACCCTGCGCGTCAAAGCCGTCCTGCATACGCGGCAGGAGATAGCCGAAGGTGAGGAGCCCGGAGAGGACCGCGACACCGAGCGGTCCCAGGCTGAGCTTCTGGGAGAGGGAGAGGGAGAGGCGCATCGAGGTAGGGCCAGGGCCGGGGTGTCTCTAGCCTGGGAAAGTCGAGTTTCCTGGATTTTGCCCCGCTTGGGCTCCAGAGTCACGGCGCGCCGCGACTCATGAAGTCCCAGGCCTCCAGACGCCGATCCAGCGCGGTGAGGGCCCACAGATCCGCGGTGTTATCGGGCTCCAGGGCTCCCAGGGCCTGCCGTAGGGGCTCGCGGGCCGGGACGACGCCCCACTCCGAGAGCACCCGGAGTGCCATCATCGAGGAGCGCTCCGCCAACAGCTTGAGCAGTGCCGCCTCCACCCGCTCGCTGCGCTCGGAGGAGAGCCGCTGCACGGCCTCGTGGCGCTCCTCAGGGGTGGATTCGGGATCCGCCAGCACCCCGGCGAGCGACTGGAAGCGCTGCTCGTCCAACAGCTCTCGGGGCCCGCTCCGGGCCCACTGCTCCACGGTGACGCTGGTGGCTCCGAACGAGACGCAGTCGCGCTCTACCCCATCGTCACCAAAGAGGCCGAGGAGGCGCTCCGGGGCCGGCGTGCCGCCGTCGATCAGGCTCCGGGCCCGCGCCGAGAGCCCGGGGGAGTCCCCGATCAGGTGGACGCGGAGCACCGTGGCCTCCGTGTCGGGGCTCTGCTGCGGGCTCACCCGGCTCCACTTGAGGAAGACCTCGGCGAGCCCGCGCTCCTGCACATACCAGCGATACTCGAGCCAGACGGCGCTGGCCCGGCCCGCGAAGCGCGGCTCCGCAGGCTCGTAGAGGCGTGCCGCCCCCTCGGCCACACCGGCGAAGCAGCGGTCCACGAGGGCCTGGACGTCCTTGAGGCGCATGGCACGAGCGAGGGTGTGCCATTGGCTCGCCGGGTTCAAGCCTGGTGTCCGGGCTTGGCTTCCTCGGGTCTGGACCTGTAGAAGGTGCCAGCCACGCCCTCCCTCCTGGGTAACCCATGTCCGAGACCGCCACACCCGCCTCCACGAAAGAAGCCGAGTTCCAGCCCTACATCTCCGCGGATCGGAGCGATGTCGCCGAGTTCACCCCCAAGGCCATCATCATCGGGGTGGTGTTCGGCATCATCTTCGGCGCCGCGACGGTGTACCTGGCCCTGAAGGCCGGTCTGACCGTGTCGGCGTCGATCCCCATCGCGGTCCTCGCCATCTCGCTGCTCAAGAAGCTGGGGGGCTCGACGATCCTCGAGAACAACGTGGTGCAGACCATCGGCTCGGCGGGCGAGTCCATCGCCGCGGGTGTGGTGTTCACCCTGCCGGGCTTCCTCTTCCTGAGCGCCGAGAGCAAGGGCTCCACCTTCTTCGACTACTGGACCATCTTCACGCTGGCGCTGCTGGGTGGCGTGCTGGGCACGCTGATGATGGTGCCGCTGCGGCGCTCGCTGATCGTCAAGGAGCACGGCAACCTGCCCTACCCGGAAGGGACGGCCTGCGCCTCGGTGCTGATCGCCGGTGAGAAGGGCGGCAACCTGGCGAGGATCGCCTTCCAGGGCGTGGGCTTCGCCTTCGCGTACGCGGTGCTGCAGAAGATCGTCAAGCTGATCGCCGAGGCGCCAGCGCTGGTGTCGAGCCAGACGAACAAGTACTTCCCGTCCGCCACGCTCAACGGCGAGATCACCCCCGAGTACATGGGCGTGGGCTACATCATCGGCCCGAAGATCGCCGGCGTGCTGGTGGCGGGCGGTGTGCTGGCGTGGCTGGGGCTCATCCCGCTGCTGGCCTCGCTCGTGCCTCCGGCGGCCATCGCCGAGCAGCTGGTGAAGCTGGGCTACCTCACGAGCGTGACCACCGCGAACGGCGGCTGGGATCCGGCGACGCAGACCTTCGCCAACACGGCGGTGGCCATCTACCGGGCCTACGTGCGCCAGATCGGCGCGGGCGCGGTGGCCGCCGGCGGCTTCATCACCCTGCTCAAGACGCTGCCCACGATCATCGCGGCCTTCAAGGAGAGCGTCTCGTCCATCCGTGAGGGCGCCTCGGCGGCGGCGGCCAAGCGCACCGAGCGGGATCTGCCCATCAGCGTCGTGCTCTTCGGCAGCGTGGGGCTCGTGGTGGTGATGGCGCTGCTGCCCTTCCTGCCCGGCACCGTCCTGGGCCGGCTGATGCTCGGCGTGCTCATCGTGGTGTTCGGCTTCTTCTTCGTCACGGTGGCCTCGCGCATCGTGGGCATCATCGGCTCCTCGTCCAACCCCATCTCCGGCATGACGATCGCCACGCTGATGGCCACCTGCCTCATCTTCATCGGCATCGGCTGGACGGGGGACATGTACCAGCCCATGGCGCTGTGCGTGGGCGGCATGGTGTGCATCGCCGCGGCGAACGCGGGCGCCACCTCCCAGGATCTCAAGACGGGCTACCTGGTGGGGGCTACACCGAAGGCGCAGCAGATCGGCCTGATGATCGGCGCGGTGGCGGCGGCGGTGGTGATCGGCCTGACGATGAAGCTGCTGGACACGCCCACCGAGGCGATGCGGGCCCAGGGCATCGAGCACATGATCGGCACCGAGAAGTTCCCCGCGCCTCAGGGCACGCTGATGGCCACGCTCATCAAGGGCCTGCTCTCCTTCAACCTGGACTGGCAGTTCGTGCTGGTGGGCGTCTTCCTGTCGGTGACGATGGAGCTGTGCGGCGTCAAGTCGCTGTCCTTCGCGGTGGGCGCGTACCTGCCGCTGTCCACCACCGCGCCCATCTTCGTGGGCGGTGCCATCAAGGGCGTGGCGGACTACGTGGCGCAGCGCAAGGGCGAGAAGGTGGAGGAGTCCGAGCTCGGGCCGGGCAACCTCTTCGCCACGGGCCTGGTGGCCGGCGGCGCGCTGGCGGGCGTGCTGGTGGCCATCCTCTCGGTGAACGAGGGCATCAGCGCCGCGATCGGCAAGATCTCCGTGGAGAAGCCGCTCGAGCACGCCATCGGCGCGGGGGGGTACCAGCTGCTCGGCGTCGCCTGCTTCGCGGTGATGGGCTACGTGCTCTACCGCATCTCGCGCAGGCCTTCGGAGGCGTAGGCCGCCTGCCTCGGGAGAGGGCCTTCCTTACCGATCAGGTAAGGGAGGCTCGGGCAGCCAGAGCGCTTCGAGCTCCAACTCGATGGCCTCGAAGGGCGGGGCTCGGACACGGTCGCTCTCCGACCAAGAGCCCAGCTCCACCCACTGCTCCGCCTTGAGCTGGAATGCCTCCAGCGTACGGCCCACGGGATCCACAAGCCAGACGTACTCCACGCGCTCTCGCGCGTAGATGTGCTTCTTGCGGACGCGATCAAGCCCGACCGTAGAGGGAGAGAGCACCTCGCACACCCAGTCTGGGGCGAGCGAGAAGAACGGCTCGTGCGGCACTGCAGGGAGGCGAGAGCGCCTCCAGCCCGCCAGGTCCGGAACGAGCACGTCCTTGCCCAGGTGCAGCTCAGGCTCGTCGACAATCCACCACCCTCCGGGCCCTCCGCGACCTCGCTGGAAGGGCCCCAGCAGCTCGCCGCCCAGGGTGGAGCTGGCCACCGCATGATTGTTGGCCGGACGTGGAGAAGCGATCAGCACTCCCGCGATGATCTGCCCCGTCACATGAGCCGGGAGCCTGGCGAGATCTTCGTACGTGGCTTCGTGCTGGGATTCGGGCCGCACGGCAGGACTCCAGGAAGAGTGGGGACCTGCTACTGCGCTGGGCCGTCCAGCACCTCGGACAGCTGGGTGGCGCTCAGGGCTCGCTCGAGCCAGCGCTCCAACGTGGCCACTTCCCTGCAGCCTTGGATTCGCTCACGAGAGGCGTCGTCCACACGCAGTCCTCGCGCAGTTAGCAAGCGGAGCACGGCCTTGGAAAGGCCCTTGGCCTCTCCCTCGGCCAGGCCCTTGGCCTCTCCCTCGGCCAGGCCCTTGGCTTTCCCCTCCACCCAGCCTTGCCGGTGTCCCCGCTCCTTGAGCACCTCTTCCATGGTTCTCATGAATGCCTCCGCCCTTGTGGACTCCATGATGGAATGTAACACGCGCCTGAGCGATGAAACCGCTTCCTCGTCCCCGAGCTGATGCACGTAGCGCACCACCCGGTACAGCGGCTGTGACCCGCCGGTAGCATGCACTTGTGCGAACAGCTCGCTCCAGTGAGGCAACCTTCGCGCCAGTTGCTGCGTGCCCGCGAAGCTGAGCACCAACAACCCCAGGGGCACCAGCGCTGGGCCCCCATGAGCCCGAGCCGCCAGCTCGCTCGGGATGGACCAGCGTGCCCGACTCTCGCCGCAGAGAGGACCAATCCACCTCCGCAATGAGGAACCCGGGCAGGTTGTGGCGCAGCAATGCCTCAGTGCGGGCGGGGTGGTTGAAGAGGTAGCGGAAGAAGCGGTCGTGGGGTCCCGTCATCCCGCCAGCCCTCAAGCAACTCCCGGACCAGGCAGGTGCCAGAGGGACAGCTCCGAGGAACAGTCCACGGACGGAGACGCTCTGTCTCGCTCGGGAGATGCGACACGCTTGGGTCGTGGCCCACCGCGAGCCACGTGTGAACATGGAGCGAGTGGGGTCCACCCACGGGAGGACTCAGGGGCGGCCCTTGAGCCTGTCGAGGCTCTTCTCGGCGGCCTTGCGCTGCTCCGGCGTTCCCCCCTCCATCTCGAGGAAGTGCTGGTAGCGCTCGATGGCCTCCTGGGGGCGCCTCGTGTCGCGGTAGACGTCCCCAAGATGGAGCTGGATCGTGGCACGCTCAGGGAACGACTTCTCACAGTCGAGCAGCACCTCCTCCGCTTTCTTGGACTCCCTGATCGCGTGGTACGCGAAGCCCAGGTTGCTGCACACATCGGCGAAGGCGGGGTTCTGGTAATCGGCTCGCGCATAGAGCTGCTCCCACATGGCGAGCGCCAGCTCGCGCTTGCCTGACCTCCACAGTGCGAGCGCGTGATCGTCGTCGGCCTCCTGCTTGGGGACGTGTCCCGAGACACCGGGGCTGCCGTCCCCCAAGGGGTGGGCCTTCACCTCGAACTTCCCGCCCTTCCAGGTGACCGTGCTCGAGCAGTCCAGCTGCAGCGTCCCGGATGCATAGCGCTGGTGGAGCTTCACGCTCTTGCCGCTCTGCTGGAGTTCCTCCACGGTCCCGAGCCCCTGGCACTCATCCATCGGCTTCTGGAGGGCGGCCGCGAGCTTCCGGGTCAGGGCCATGTCGATGGCCTTCTTCCGGGAGTTGTAGACGAACAGGCGGGAGTCCATCCCCTTCGCGGGGTCGCCCACGTCCGCCGCGCGCCAGGAGGGCGCCCACACGAGGACGTATCCCGAGCCCGGCAGCGTTGCCGCCAGCACGGCCTTACCTGGGGCGGTGATGACATTCATGAGGCTCTGCGCCACCGGCGAGGGGTGGAAGCCCTTCCGAGCGGCATCCAGGTCAGGGCCTTCGGGCAGCCAGCAGCTCTCGGTGAGCCAGCACTCCTTCGGTGGGCACCCTGAGGGGCCGCAGAAGTCACGCACGCTGTCGGCTGATCGCACCTCGGTGGCCGGGCCGCGGGCGTTCCAGGTGAACAGGCACGAGCGCCTGGGCTGAGCGCTGGATTGCAGCACGAGCCCCTTGCCGCCGAGGGGCATCAACAAGGGCATCCTCCCCTCGCCTGTCTCCATGCACTTGTCCGCGGCTTCGACCGCATCGAATGCGGCCTTGAGCTCGCGGGTCCTCTTCGCGTCGAGCCTCCCCTTGCCATCAAGCACGGCGAGCTGGCCCACGGATGTCGGATCTGCGCCTTCGGGGCCTCGGACATAGGCGAGGAGGACCTTCGAGGACGGAAGCTTCCACGCGAACCAGATGGGGCTGTCGATGAAGACCCGGACTTCGGCAAGCCCGAGCACGCCTTCGGGGACCGGCTCTTCCTGGGGCTGGGCGAGTGCGTCGTGCGCCAATGCCAGCGGTGCCAGCAGCAGGAAGGCCCTTGCGAGCCCTCGGAGGCCCGAGCGGGAGATGGTCTTCACCTGGAGGGTGCTCATGGCTCGCACAGGGATGCTCCTGGCTCAGGGGAGGGGAGAGTCTACCAATCCCTTATAGTGATTGAATTGACGCTTTGGCCACTTCTAGACAGGAACACTGTCATTGCACGCGTATTGAGCTGCGCCCCTGGCCCATATCCATGCATCATGTGCATCAGGATGTCGTGCGCCTGCTGCTGAGTCGCTGGATCAACTCTGCCCCAATATCTCCCGCGCAAGGCTGCCTTTCCCAAACGATCCATTGAGAAGCCCCAGCCGTACTTTTGATCGCCTCTGGGTGTAATGAATCTCGATCCTCTTGTTGCCTTGATTTCGAAGGTATACGGATTTCCCTTCTGATCGAAAGCAAAGATATCGATACCGTTCTTCCTCCCATTATGAATACTCCCAACGACATTAAACCCTCGCTCCTGCAGAGCGGCTGCAGCCACTCTTTCTCCAAAATCACCTATAGTCTCACCCTTCAGCCTCTTCATCATCAAGGACGCTGGTACTTCGGATGAAGCCTCCACTCTCCTGCTGCTGGTGGGCCCACTTCGTTCGATAGGGGACGCACTGCGCTCCTCGAACAAATCCAAGAAAGGATCAGGTGTGGCCGTTTTATCGCCTGCGATAAGACTCTCGCGATTCTGACGCAGTCTAGCGAGATCATCAGAAGCTGAGACCGCCGTGCTCACAGCCGCAGACAGATCTCCAGCATGACGAGCAACGTTTCCGACAACCCTCGCTGCTGTACCTGCTCCTGTGACCGCACCATAAATACCTGCAATGGCTTCAGGCAGAGTTGCGCCGCAGTCTTTGCTCGCTTCATCGCCAATAGAACCATCTGTCGTAGCAGCCACAACGCAGGCAGCAACTCCAGTGCCGATCGCTTGACCTGTCTCAACAAAAACGCCTTTCACAGTTGCCCATGGGTTGGACGCGACATGTCGAGCAACAGCACCGATCTGCTGACCCTGCTTCAACCACTCCTCTGTGAAGGAACCCGTGCTTTCAAGCCGATAGTTGCCGTTCTCGTCGTAGCGTCCCGAGGACACGCCCAGCGCCGCATTCAACGGGCGTGCTGCCCATAGGAAGGTATTTGCTGTTCCACGCCATGCTTTACCCGCAAACTCACCCACGCCATAGCCGAACTCATACGTAGACCACCTCCCAGAGGGGTCCAGGTAGGCCATCGGGTTGCCCCTCGCATAAAGCCAGGAGTTGAGTTCTGTAGGCGTCGAGAGGTAACCCATAGCTCCAACAGGGTCCTCCGAGAGGAATCGCCCGATATCGGGGCTGTACCAGCGCTGCTGCGCGTAGCTCAGCCCCACATCGCTGTCGAAGTGCTGCCCCGCGTAGGCCAGGGTGGGCCCCAGGCCATCAGGAGCCTCTCCTTGCCGGAGCGCACCCCAGGCTCCGTAGCGTGACAGCTGAGTCGTCGCTCCCACCCGCCCTACGACGCTGCCCAGGGCATCGCGCAGCAGCCGCTCCCCGCCCGCCGCCACTGCCCCAAAGCCCGCCCGGGCATACACCCACCGTGCTCCTGCAGCCGAGCCCTCTTCCAGCAGCTCTTCGTTCCCACCCCACACATAGCGGGTACCAACTCCTCCCACCGTCCGCTCCCGCCGCAACCCGTCAAAGCCATACGTGTAAGAGGCCTCGACCGTCTCCTCAGCGGTTATCCGCCGGATCGAAGTCAGCCGCCCCCCTGCATCCCAGCCGTACTGCCGCGTCGTGCCGCCTCGCACCTCCGCTGCGACACGTCCCCCCGGATCCGTGGTGACTTGAGCCTCCACTCCACCCGTCAGCACATCATCAATCCGTTCCAGCCCCCCCGCCGTGTCATAGGAGTACTGCCAGTGCTTCGTCAGGCTCGAGGCACTGGTCAGCCCCTGTGGCCCCAAGCTGCCCTGGAACCCCTGCACCCGCTTCTCTTCCAGGCGCGAGCCATCTCCTCCCAAGGTGTAGAGCTCGGACTCTCCCGAGGGGTAGCGAACCCCCGTCAGCCGATCCGCCGCGTCATAGCCATACTGCGTCACCTCGGGAACCGTGCCTCCGGGTCCTGTATAGCGCTCCTCCAGGCGATTGCCGCGCGCGTCATAGTCGTACTCGTACCGCAGCGAGCCCGCCGTAGCCCCCGTCCACGCCGCGGTGATGGAGCGAATGAGCCCGTGGCCCCAGTACGCGTATTGCTCCACCACCCCATTGCCACTCACTTCAGACAGCAGGCCTCCGGGCGCCCAGCCCACCGTCACGGAAGGCCCCTGGCTGCTCTCGATGAGCTCGACCCGATCCTGCGCGTCGTACTCGTAACGAACCGTGCCAGACGGGGATGTCACCGTCTGCTTCTGTCCGCTCGCTGTGTACGTGTAGGAGACCACGTCAGAGCCGCGCCGTATCGAGCGCAGCCGGCTCCGCTCGTCATACGCGTACACATTCGAGACAGTCTCCGAGCCCCGGCTCTCCAGCGCGGACAGCAGCTGGTCGAGGCCATCATAGGCGTACGCCACCGCCGTCAGATGATTGAAGGGCTGACTCCTGCTGCCCGGCTGGAAGTTCTCGCTCACGATGCGGCCCCGCCCATCATGGAGCCGCTCCACCACGTCGCCGTTCAGATCACTGGTGGTGCTCAATCCTCCCTGCCAC
The DNA here is from genome assembly GCF_035629615.1 of Hyalangium sp. GTDB lineage: Bacteria > Myxococcota > Myxococcia > Myxococcales > Myxococcaceae > Hyalangium. The sequence continues at coordinate 20,762 of NZ_DASPHO010000540.1, forward strand.
AACGTCGTCCAGGCGCTGGTGCCTCGCGTCCGGAGACGCTGTCGGCCGAAGTCGTCATACCTGAAAGTCTGGGCCACCGCCCCTTCCCCCGCGGGCGGAGTCATCTCCCTGAGTTGCAGCAAGGCATCGTATTGGTAGGTGAACGTCCCTAGCGATCCAGGGAGCTCCACCGACCGGAGCTCTCCCCGGGGTCCATGAGTGAACTTCCACTGCATCCCCCCTCGAGTCATCGTCTGCAGGAAGCCGCCTCGATCGTAGGTGTACGAGGACGCCAGCGTCTCCCCCGCCCCAAAGCTCTCTCTCTCCAAGAGCCCCTGCGCGTTGTAGGTTCGCGTGCGAGCCCGGCCCGAGGGATTCGTCTCCCTCTCCAAACGGCCCGCAGCGTCATAGGCGTAGAGTGTCGTCTCCGAGCCGTACTCCACCCGGTCCAGCCGGTTCTGCTCGTAGAAGAAGTGCCTCTGCGGCTGCCCGGCCAAAGCCTCTCGTGCCAGCACTCCCGCCGCATCGTAGGTCCACGCGTCGGTCAGCCCCCCCTGCACCTTCTCCACCAGGTTCCCCAACCCATCGACAGCGATCGCCGCCGTGCGCGTCTGCGTGTCGGCGCCTGTGGCCTGCCACTGCTCGTGGCGCGTCGCGCTCAGCCCACTCCAGGCTGTGGATGTGCTGTAGGTGTAGGATCGGCCGCCTTGTTCCCAGTGCTCCACTTCCAGGAGCGGGCGCCCCAGGTCATCGAAGCTCCGGGTCAGCTCCAGCACCGAGCCCCCCTGGTGGGTGACACGCTGCAGGCGTGGCAACGTCCCATCGTAGGCGTACTCCTTGCTGCGGTCGCCGCGCACCTCCTCCAGCAGCAGATCCCGGGAGTTGAAGCGCCGGGTCGTCTCTACATCGAGAGGATCCTTCTCGATGACGACTCCGCCGCCTGGATACTCGAAGCTCCACGAGGCCCCGGGCGTGCTCCCGGCCTGCGCCAGCACGCGTGTCTTCGGGCGGCCAAACCGATCGTAGCTGAACGTCCACTGCTCCTGCTCATGCGGTCCCTGCTGCGAGAGCACCAGGCCGCCAGCATCCACGGTGTACGTGGTCGTGACGCCTCCCGGCTCCGTCACCGAGAGCAGGTGCCCCAAGCCATCGTACGTGTACGAGGTGGTCCCCAGAATGGAGTGCCGACGCGTGAGCACGTTGCCTCGAGCGTCGTAGGTGTACTCGAAGGCTCCCGCCCCCGCCTGCTCCACCCGCAGCACGCGCCCGAGCGCATCCATCACCAGGGTCTGGTTCTCCACTCGCGCCCCCGAGCCCGTCCCGATCTCGCGATGGATCTGGATCTCGGTGCGCCCTCCGCCGTCCTGGTACTGGCGGGTCTCGATCCAGCTCAGCGGACCTGCCTTGGACTGCACGGTCCGCTCATGCCGCGTCACCCGACCCAGCGCATCCCCGTACTCGAAAGACTCGCTCAGCCCCGTGCCCGTGTCTTCCCGGGTCCGCACCCTGCCCGCGGTGTCATAGGTGGAGACGATCTCCACCCCACTGCCTCCGCCCGCGCTCCGCCTGGCCAGAACCCGCCCGAACGAGTCCACCTCCTGGTCGAAGACGTGAGGCGTAGATGCGCCGGGAGACACGGTCTTCTGCCAGACGATGGCTCCTTGTGCGTCCCGCCTGACCTGCTCCTGGTACCCGTCTTCAGAGTACGTCCACGAGACAGGCCGCCCGAGAGAGTCATTCGCGAGCGCGACGATCCGTCCCTCGCGATCCGTGATGGAGACGACGTTGCCGTCCGCATCCCGATCGTATTCCTCGACGGTGTCCCCATTGGAGGTCACCTTCTCCAGCCGGCCTGTGCTGTCGTAGGCGTATTCCCAGGCAAAGCCCCGCTCGTCTGTCTTCTGCTTGAGACGCCCCCGCTCGTACTCGTAGAGACGCGTCGCGCTGCCCGTGCCGTAGCTCAGCAGCTCGCTCTTCAGCAGCCCTTGCTCGAAGACGGCCGTGCGTGAGTAGCCCACTCCTGCGAGGCTCTCTCGCACGGTGAGCTGGTGATCGCCGTAGGAGTATTCGTACGTCCACTGCTCAGAGGGCGTGCCCGCGCGCGTGTGCTGCAGCACGTTGCCCTGACCGTCGTAGCTCCAGGACTCCTCCTCTCCCGTCGCGCCATTGGAGCGGCGGGTCAGGCGCCCATAGTCGTCGTACTCCATCGTCAGCGTGTAGCTGGCGAGCCCGCCCGTTGCGGAGCCCGCAGACACCCGAGCCGTCACGGGCAGGCCCAGCGTGCCGAAGGAATAGACGGTCGTGTTGCCCAGGGCGTCCGTCTCCGAGACGATCCGCCCATCCTCGTCCGAGTGCCGTGAGAAGAGGGTCGTGGTTCCCACGGTGAGCCCCTGCACATCTCCCGCGGGAGAGCGGGGCATGCTCCAGGAGGCCAACCCATTGGCGGTAGCCATCTTCCCAGCAGTGGGCAGGCCCAGCGCATCACGCGACGACACGGAGACAAGCTCCCCCGAGCCGAGCCCCACCACGTCCGAGCCGCCCTCCACCTTCACCTCGTCCATGCGCATCCGCGCATCCGCGCCATAGAGCAGCGTCCGTCCCCCCGGAGAGACCGACTTCTCCAGGTGCACCTCACCTCCACGCTGAGAGCTGGCCCACGACAGCTGCCGTGCCGGCTGCCCCGCCACCAGCGAGGAGGTGACGTTGCCATACTCATTGAGCCCCAGCCGCGCGGAGGTGCCCGTGGGGAGCGAGAGCTCGCGGTTGTCCGGCCCTCCTTGAACCCTCAGGGGGTTGCCCATGAAGCCTGTCTGGTTCACCGAGCTGACACACTCGAAGGGAGCGAGGTGCGCGTAACACTCCGCGCCCCCTCGCTCGTAGGTGGAGGTCCACTGGGCCTGGCCGTTCACCTCGAAGCGGGCTTCGGACAGCTCGTTGACGGCACGCCAGGCCTTGTCTGGCGCGACGTCCTCGGGAAGCGCCGCGTAGGTGTACGTCCACTTCTGCGCGGGCGGATCCGTGGTGCGCTCGGCCTCCAGCAGGTTGCCCCATCGGTCGTGCTCGAAGCGCACGACGTGCAGCTCCCGAGGACCGCTCTTGAGGAGCACTCCCTTCAGCAGCTTGAAGCCCTCACTGCGCGCCAGGAATTTCAGGAGCCCCGGCGCGTCCGGGGGAAGGCCCTCACAGTCCTCCCGGGTGAAGTCCTCGCAGTACTTGAACTCCAGCGACAGCTCCCCGGGCGTGCGTTGTGCCTTCGTGATCCGGTTGGAGCCCTCGGCGTAGGTGAGGTGCGTCCATCCTTCTTCCTCACCGCGACCGTGGCCATCGTGGAACTTCGTCAGGAGCCACTTGCGCCGCCCCTCCTTGTCTCGCTTCACCGCCGGCCGATCAAACCGGTACACGCGGCCTTGCTCCGTCGTGAGCTTGACGCCCTCGCCGTCGACCTCCAGCTCCATGCCATGGGTCTTGTCCGTCACGCACTGACTGGCGGTCTGCGCTCCCTGATCCACCGTGGCGCACCTGAGGAAGCCCCAGGCCTGGCTGCCCAGGTTCACGACATAGCGGCCGAGCTGCTCCTCGAGCACGAAGCCATCGAGGCCGTGCCTCCACCCCACTCCCAGGGGCGAGGGCAGATCGTTCTGATTGACGTAGGTTCTCGAGAAGGAGACCACCTCCGCGAGCTGCGGCACCGCGAAGTCCGTGTGTGTGAAGCCCAGGTGCAGATCCGCCACGTTGATGCCCGCCACGGCCTGCTGCCCCGGCGCCTGCGCGTGCAGCCCCTGGAAGCGTCCCTTTGGCCGTCCCAGACGCTCCACCTGCCGCCCGCGCGGCGGAGACTCGATGTCCTTGATCAGGAAGATCTCCGCAGCCCCTGCCGTGTCATCGGCTCCCGGCATCTGCGTCAAGGAGGCTGGCAAGCCCAGCCGGAAATGCCTCGCGTTCCCAGCGCCTGCCTTGTCATCCTGGATCAGCTTCGCCGTGGCGCTCCCCTGCTCCTGCTCGCTCACGGAGTACTTGCCCGCCCCCGTCCACACGAGCCTGGCGTCCTTGATGACTGCCCCCTCGCCCGAGCACTCCTCGTCGGTGCACAGCCGGATCCTCCCTACCGAGAGCTCATGGGGGGCGATGAAGAAGTGCGCCTCGTTCGGCTGGGAGATGGGCCGATCCTCGACGGGCTTGCCGTCCTGCTGCTCCACCGCGCGGCTGGCGGTGAACCGGCTGCCTGCTCCCAGGTAGTCCTCGCGCATGGAGAGGCCATTGAAGTTGAAGCGGTACAGCACGTTCTCCGCGTTGCCACGCAGGTACAGCTCCAGGTAGAGGACGTCGCCAGCGCTCAGCACCTCCGGCAGATACTCGCCCTCGCACGTGCCTCGCAGCGTGCCCGCCGACTCGTCCAGCTCGATGGGGCACTCGATGCCGAACGAGTCGGTCCCGAGCCGCAGCGCATACTGGCCACTCAACGTCCCTGCACGCCCGTCGTCCTCCGGCTCCAGCAGGTGGAGGAGGAACTGGTAGGCCACGTCCTCCGGACTGGCCGCCGCGGAAGAGGGAGGCTCCCCTGGCCTGGGCAAGGGGCGCTCCTGGCCTCGATCCGTGCGCGCCGTCACCTGGGCGGAGCCCATCTCCAGCACGCGGAACTCGTGCTCGCGCGCCCGGTCGTAGCGCTCCATCTTCCCCTCGGGCTCCAGGCTCCGGTAGACGTTCTTCACCGCCATGGCCCGCTCCGGCAGCCCGGGGGCACCCTCCCCATCTGTGAAGTCCGGCGGCGGTGCGTTCTCCTCGGCGGAGTCGATCGTCCCATCCTTGTTGCGGTCCCGCGGGAGCACGGGGTGCCCCACCACCTGGACGTAGTAGTTGGCGCGCGGGAGGTTGTTGAGCACCACCTCACTGCCGTCCTGATCCACCCGGCGCAGCGACGTCTGCACGGTGGAGGTGGATCTGCCGGGAGGAATGGGGAAGCTCGCCACCGCCGGCTGCTCCACCGCCGAGCCGGTGATGCGCACCACGCGCCCGGCCAGCGGCGGCACTCCCGCAGGCACCTCCGTCAGTTCTCTGTCATCCCTCAGGCACAGCGTCTGCTGCTCAGCGGTACGTGGCTCAGGCAGCTCCGCACAGTAGCGCTCCAGCAGCCGTCCCCGCTCCCCCTCGTCGAAGAGGGGTTGCGGTGCGCAGAAGCCGCCGTCCTGCTGAATCCCCCCGTCGCATGAAGAGTCCACGGGCTCCAGCACCCCCGCGTCCCACGAGAGCGCGGGCTGGCGCCGGACACGCCAGTGGGTGGCGACACGCACGAAGTCATCTCGCGTCGTGCCTGCCCCCCCGTGGCGGATGAGACTGGGCTCCATCGCCCCTTGGGACACTCCTTCCGCGCGGGCGCGGCGATCGACCCGCACGTCCAGCTCGGGGGGATACAGCTCGAGATCCGTCTGGATGCCGAGATCCTGCAGGGTGCAGCGGGAGAGGAGGACGGTCCGCTCCCCGTCCTGCACCGGCAGCGGGCCGCCCGCGGCCTCATCCGCCGGGCAGCTCCCATCCTCGGCACGCGAGGAGCGATTGACAGAAGGGACGGTGACGACCTTCATCCCCGCGTGGCCGGTGGCATGGTTGATGGCAAACACCACCAGCCGATCCCCTGGCACCAACCGGTGGCGGCTGCGTGGCGAGCCCGCGGAACCACTGAACGTCGAAGGGCCGAGGCGAACCTGGGCGTAGCGGCCATGAGGCCCCGCAGGGCTTCCCTCACAGGGAAAGGGATCCGCGACCGTGTAGCTGACGATGGGCGTGGAGGGATCATCCTCCCGGAAGAAGTGGACCTCCGTGCTGCGCACATCGTCCTGGGAGAGCCCTGCGATCTCATTTCCCTCGCGCACCACCGCGGGCTCACAGGCTGGAGGCAGCGGCTGGCCCTCCCGGTCCACCAGGGTGACGCTGCCGTGCAGCCACCGCACATCAATGAGGACATCGACCACTGGCGGGAAGTCCAACCCATAGATGTCCCACCAGCTCGAGCACTCCTCCCGGATGGAGGGTGTCTTGCGCGTGTGGACCCGGCCGTCCTCCGTGACCCAGCTGTGGATCTGGTACCCGATGGGCAGAGGAACACAGGCCTGCGCTGTCGGAGTGGGGAGCCAGAGGGACCACGCGATGAGGGTCGAGCCGGCATAGCGCCCCGTAGGGCCGGAGACCGTTGCGCCCTCGAACCAGGAGGCTCTCACCGTCACGGGAAGCCCCCCGAAGCGGACCAGCCCTTCGGTGTCCTCCACCCCCGAAGAGCCCCCATCCATCCGCTGCACGCGCAGCACCCCCGGGATGGAGCCTCCGTCCGAGACGCCTCCATCCTCCAAGGCCAGCTCCGCGTTCAGGCGCAGCACGTTCCGCCCACTCCGCGTGGTACCCGAGGCGGAGAGCGCGCTCGAACCCAGCGAGAGCTCGACCTCTGTGGACAGCTCCGCCTGCCGTCCCTCCGGACTCTCCTGCCGCCAGGACCCACCGCTGGGAGGCCCCAGCCGTTGTCCCCCAGGCCCCGTGCCCTCGACGGTGAGCACCAGCGGCTCCGGGCCGCTGGTGGTAGGCGGGGGAATGAGGGAGCGCGCCTGGACGGAGAGCGGCATCCGGTACTGGCCCTGCGAGTCCAGCATCACCCGCTGCTCCGAGCCCAGGGGCGGCGACTGGAGATCGAGCGCCACCGCCTGCTCCCGAGGTCCTCGGATGGTCCCCATCACCAGGAAGGGATGAATGATGTTGTTGAAGTACTCCCAGAAGAAGAGCGTGCTCGCGGGATCCATCCCGAACCCCGGGTTCAGCGGCCGGATGGGCCCCTCCCAGGGAGGACGGGGCAGCGGGGCCGACAGCGCGCCCGGGGGGAACGCGGCCCCGGCCAGCGCGGCGGAGGCCTCCTCGGGCAGCGGCAGGTAGCCGAAGTACTCCAGCGAGCCGGCCGCGAGCGGACCGTCCGACACAAGCTGAGTGCCGTCCGCGCTGACAGTGGCCAGCCCCGCCATCCGCAGCAGGTGCTCCTCGGGATCGTATGTGAACAGCAGGGCGCGGCTTCCTGGCTGCCCCTGCAGCCGGTTGGGCAGGCGGAGCTCCACAGGCTCCACCAGGCTCGTGCCGGCGGGCTGCAGCTGCCACACCGCCGCTGGGCGCAAGGGGCCATCCGTCGGCACCGGGAGGGCATGGAGGGGGAGCTCCGTGGCCGTGACCAGGCCCCGTGCCGTTCCGCCCTCGAACGTGAGCCCCCCCGCAGGGATGTCCAGCTCCAGCCCCCCATGCCGTCCCCCAAAGGTGAGGTGCAGCGGGACGGAGGTGTCCACCTGCTCCGCGGACTCGGCGTCCACAGGCGTCAACATCACGGTGGACTCCACGTTGTCCCGCTCGGCCTCCACCGCAAACCGCCGACGCACCGTGGGGTAGGCGCGCCCCTCCGCGGAGGCCCCCCCTGCGTAGCGCAGGACCACCAGCCCCGGCTGCACGCCGAACAGGGCCCAGTTGCCATCCGCCCCCGTGCGCGTGAAGTGGCCCTGTCCCTCGACGTCCACCCGCACGCCG
>NZ_DASPHO010000541.1:0-5807 GCF_035629615.1 Hyalangium sp.
GGCCCCGAGCCAGAGCTGCGAGACACTCATGCTGCTGGCAAAGTACACCGGAGGAAAATAAGGCTCGAGCTCCGCGGGCATGACCGTGCCACGCGTGTAGAGCTCGCCGCCCTTTCTCTGGGCGATTCGTGAGAGGAGCAAGGCCAGGGGCACTGGCTCGCCCTCTCCTGCCAGGGTGAGCCTCACGTGCCCGAAGGCGCTCCCGAACTCTGCCAGCCTCATGCCCCTGAGCCTGGGAGGTGCGAGGCCCGTGATGATGAACGGAATGCCGGCCTGGATCCGCCTCATCACCTCGGCCTCGGACGGTGCTGCGAGCCGCTCCAGCTGCTCGAGCGGGCCCGCCTCCTGCTGCCGCTGGCGTGACGTCTCCTCTGCCTGGGCGAGCACCTGAAGCTCGTCGGCCGCGGGCCTCAGCCAGCTGTGCGCCAGCAGGAGGTAGAACTCGGTCTCTCCCTCCACTTTCAAGTTCTCGGCCAGGGCCGGGTCGCGAAAGTCGATCTGCCCCTCCGAGGCGAGGATGAAGTCGAGGGCGGAGGCTTGCATCGTCACCGTGGCCTTCGCCCCATCCGCGAGGCCGGGCGTGAACTCGACGCGCCCCATGTCGAGGTGGACGGAGAAGTTCAGCCGCTCGTCATGAGCGAAGCGAAAGGCACAAGTGCCCTGGAGCGTGTGGTGGCTCTCGAGCCCGTCTCGGATCACGCCCTGCAGCGCGAGGATCTGCTGGGATGAGTCCACTTCCGCCTGCGCAAGCATGTCCACGCCTCGCTGCTGAGGCCAGCAGCTTCACACGGCCGCGCTGCTCCTTCAAGACACCCGCCCCATGCCAGCGAGCGGATGGACCAGACCTGTTCTTTCGGGAGCCTGGGGCTTCCGCCTTCCCCTCGAGCCTGTCACCCGACAGGATGCCGTTGACGGAGGACGCGAGGGATGGAGCGCAAGGGACGCACACCGTGGCTGCCGGAGCTGTCCGGGCAGCTTCGCGAGGTCGATCGCCTGCGGCGCAGTGGGCGCTACGAGATGGCGCTTGCCCGTATCCGGCAGCTCGCCGAGGACCACCCGACCCAGGTGCGTGTGCTGCTGGAGATGGGGTTGACGCTCGGCATCTGGGGGCGTGCTCCCGCGGAGGCACTCCCCTGGTTCGAGCGCGTCCTGGAGCTGGCGCCAGGTCACCTCACCACGCGGCTCCAGCGGGCCCTCACGCTCGCCCGGCTGGGCCGTCATGCGGAGGCGGTGGCCGACTTCAACACGGTGGAGTCCGTAGGGCACCGCAAGCTGCTCATCCTCTACGTGAAGCGTGCCGAGTCCCTGCGAGCGCTCGACCAGCACGCCGAAGCCGAGCGCGACTGGACACGGGTCCTGGCCGAGGACGCTGGCAACCCCTGGCTGCTTCAGCAGCGCGCGCAGGCGCGGGCTCAGCTGGGCCGGCTGGAGGAGGCCATCCAGGATCTCACCGACGCACTCGCCTCGGAGCAGGAGGAGTCGGTGGACCCGGAGTTGCTGCGGGATCGGGGAGTGCTGCGCGCCCGACTGGGGGACACCGCGGGAGCGCGCGCCGACTTCGAGGCGGGGCTCTCCTGCTTTCGCGAGGGGGACCCGCCCGAGCTCCTGGACTTGCTGCGCCAGGGGCTCCAGGACACCTCCTCCTCCAGCTCGAGCTCATAGGCGGCAACACCCTTCGAGCAGCGCCCATGCGACAAGTTCCCGGACCCTGCGTCATGGATTGTGAGGGGGCACGCTCGCCGCCCGTCCCACATTGACGCCCAAATACCTCCAGCACCCCATGACCACGACGCTTCGCATTCGTGCGCGAGCCCTCTGCTCGCTGAAAGGACTTGTTGCATCATGAATTCTCGTCTGTTGTTCGGTCTGGCCGCGCTCAGCCTTTCGGTAGGTTGCGTCACGTTCAAGCAACTGGGCACCTCACTCGGTGGCGGTGGTGCAACACCCGAGGAGGTGAAGGCAGCGATCAAAGCCGAGGACTATCCGAAGCTCAAGGACCTCTGCAACAAGACCACTCCCATCAACAGCGACATCGCCAACTACCACGGCGATGCCTGTGAAGCCGCCATCCGCATCGCAGAGACTCAAGACGACGCGGAGTTCTTGAAGCCTCTCTGCGGCAAGCGAGGCGAACTCTTTGGCAGCCATTACAACACGGCATGCCCTGCCATGCTGCGTCTGGCGGTGAAGCGTAACGATCGAGCGCACCTGCAGCTCATGTGCGAGCAAGACAAATACGATGACGCCTGCCGCACCTTGAAGACCCAGGGGACCTTTGCTGACCTCGCCACTCCAGACTGCTCCACGCTCGCCGACCGCGTCGGCAAAGCCCGAAACGATTTTCTCGCGTCGGACAAAGCAACAGCGGAAGAGCTCGGCCGTGTGGTGGGCGCCTTGGCCAGGTGCGGCGAAGGCAAGATGATCTTCGAGGGCCTCGCGCACATCGGCGACGCCGGCGTCAACGGCTACGGGACCCAGGTGTTACTCACGGCGGAGAAAGAAGCCGGGCCTGCTTTGTTCACCACGTTCGAGAAATACACGCAGGAGCACTCCGGATCGAAATATCTCGGTGCGGAGCACGGCCAGTACGCCGCCAACCACATCACCCATTGGCTGCTCGAGACGAAGCGCACGGATCTTTGCAAGCCCCTCGTTGCGGCGTCGCAGGGTGCGAAGGCTCCGGTCGTGAACGCCATGATGTTGTACTTCCAGTCGACGGATTGCAAAGAGAGCACGCCCCTCGCAGTGCAGCTCTTGGCAAGTGACGTCCCGGCTTTCCGCGCTGAAGGTTGCGAGACGCTTGCGCAGCTGGGCGACAAGTCCCATCTGAGCAAGCTCAAGATCGTGGCTGAAACCGACACCAGCTATGCGGTGGTGGAGCGCCCTGAGGACTCGGGTGTCTTCGTCAAGGACTACTTCGTTGCTGATGCCTGCAGGCGAGCCATCGGCAAGGTCAAGCTGCGCAGCGAATAGGAGCTCGGTATCCGCTGCATGACTCCAGCCTCTCTCGTGGGAGGCGGCTTCGATTCTCGCCGCCTCCATCCGAGGCGTCTAAGTTCGGCTCGCTGACGCAACGGTGACCTGCTGGAGGTACGAGCAGCCCATGGCGTCCAGAGAACGTGTCGAGTCCCTCCGGGTGGGAGCGGCAGTGAACCTCGGGGGAGCCGTTTCGTTCATCCCGTTTTTCGGCTCGGCCTTGTCATCGCTAGCCAAGCCAGGGCTGCCAGCATCAGGCCTCCCGCGCTGCCCGAGGTGCTGCACCCACCCAGGCGCGAGCTGCGTGAGCAGCGCTGCTCGAAGGTGACCGGAACGGGCTCGGACATGTTGCCAGCGAGATCGACCGCAGTCAGCGTGGCCCGAATCTCTCGATCAGCGGCGGGACACGAGAACGCCAGACTCGCGTCCGCAGGGAGCCCCGCAGCCAGGAGAGTCTCGCCCTCATGCAGGAGGTACGTTGCCGCGCCTTCGCTGCTGGCCGTGAGCCGGGCGAAGCCGGTCCCCACGAAGCACTCCGCGCCGCTGGCTTCCTCGGGCGGAACATAGGGGACGATCTTCCCGACCGTGACCGAGGGGACCGCAGGCGGAGTCCCATCCTGTGAATTGCCGGTGGTGAAAGAGCTGAGGGTGATGGGGTCGCCGCCTTGCTGTTTCAACTCGATCCGATATTGGGAGTTCGCCGCGAGGGGAGCGTCCGGGACGAGCTCGACGTTCTCGTGCGTCCCATTCCCTGGCCGCCACGAGAGGGTGAAGGGGACATCCTCCACCGAGCCATTCGAGTTCTCGTGCACCCAGGTGAACGAGGAGGCCGGGTTCCTGATGACCAACAGGCTCACGTGGGCATTGAGGGGCACATCCGTCTGCTGCGACGCAGGAACGACGTGGTACCAGAGCGCGATGGAACACGCCCATGACGGGCCCGCGGCTCCGAGGAACCCCACCAGGGCGATGCCCCGGGCCCAGCTTGCTGAGATCCGCTTCATCCTTTGTTGCCTCCTGCGCCGGTCGTCAGCAAACACCGTGCCGAGCTGCAAAGCGCCGGAGTTCCAGAGCACTGCGCCGCTGGACCCCCACAGAGCGAGGCTCCTTCCCTCAGAAAAATGAGGCGCCACGCTCTAGCAGAGAGGCAGAGGAGGGCAGCCGACGAGTGCAAGAGGGCCGAGTGCCACGACAGTGCGCCCCCATGGTGCAGGAACTGGCCGAGCACTTCGGGCTGGACCGCACCAGCATCTGGAGTCTGTGCCGACGCTACGAAGCCTTGGTCGCGATCCTCGGGGGTGGACCGTGTCCATCCACCCGCGCCCCTGGGCCTCCTCCCACGACTGCCCCGTGAGTGCGCGCGAGCTGGGACTGTCGTCCATGAGCTCACCTTCCGGAGTCATCGCCCAGATCACCTGTCCGACGAACTCGGCGATCGCCCGCACCGTGTCGTGCTCCATGGAGGGGAGAGAGCTTAGGGGACTCAGCGTGAATGCGCTGCTGTCCCACCTGTGGCTCCTAAGTGGTTTGTCGCGTTCCAGGACATGTGGAGTGCGCGCGCGCGTCTCAGCGCCTGTCGCGTCGGCACAGGCTCCAGGGGCTCCGTTTCAAGAATTCCGAAGGGTTTACGCGTGAGGGCGGGCTGGCTCCAGCGTTGCACAGGGCCATGGAACGTAAGTGGTCGTTCCCATGATTTCACTTCAGGAGGTGTCTCATGAAGTCTCTGAGCAAAGCGGAGTTCCCCATGCTGCCCTCGCGCTTCCTGGAGAATCCGCTCGTCCCTGCACTCAGTGTTGCTGGCTCCGCTCCTGCTGAGGCCCGCGCGCTGCGCCTGCTGAGGCCCGCGGACAGCTCCCTCCGGATGATGCTCCGGCTGGTGGCGGGGTTCTTCTTCTTCACTTTCGGGTACGTGAAGTTATTTGACACCATCGCGCTCGGCACGACGGCGGTGTCCCTACCGACGGGGCCCACCGGCTTCGCTCTGTATCTGGAGGCCGTGGGAGTCCCCTTCCCGCTGCTCAATGCCTATATGGTGTGCCTGGTGGAGATGCTCTGCGGCGTGGGGCTGGTGCTCAGCCCTTTCCTGCCCGCCTCCGCTCTCCTCACACGCCTGTGTGCCCTCCCGCTCACGGGGGACATGATCGTGGCCCTCGTCACGGTGGGGGTGCCCAACCTGATGGGCAACCCGGTGTTGCTGAACGGCGTCCCTGTCACCACCCAGTTCTGGAGGTTTCCGCTGGAGCTCATGCTGCTGCTCATCAGCATGCTGCTGCTGTGGAGGCCCCTGGCCTCGCGGTACCTGGTCGCCCATTCCTGGCCGTTCACCGCCCGCGCCTGGAAGATGCTCCCCGGCATGAGGTGAGCCGGAGCACGTGAGGTACGCTCCGGCTCATGGTCTCCGTTACCTTCGAGTGACCTCCGCACTGCTGATTGCAGCGGAGCCACGGCATCGTCGGGTCGCTCGACCTTCTCGACAGAAGCTGCAGGTTCAACGAATGCGACCGTACTTCTGAAGTGAGCACCTCGGAGAGCTCCGCCTCGAGCGCTTCGCTCAACTCGTCACGCAGCAGCCCTTGTTCTGCGGAGTCTTCGGGCTCATATGAGGGGATACCTCAGGCCGCCTCCAGCAATGCGCTCACTCCAGACGGCCGGTCTTCTCGAGCTGTGCGCGGACCAGCTGCGCGTAGGCGCCTCGGCGCAAGAGCAGCTCCTCGTGGCGTCCGGACTCGACGAGCTGGCCCTCGTCCATCACCAGGATGAGATCCGCGTCCACCACCGTGCTCAGTCGGTGGGCGATGACGATGCGCGTGCAGCGCAAGGAGGCCAGCGCC
>NZ_DASPHO010000542.1:0-32843 GCF_035629615.1 Hyalangium sp.
CTCTACCTTCTGGTGGCGGGAGAGCGGGTCGATCTCCGGGGCGATGTGGTCCACCACGGCCGTGAGCGTCAGCCCCCGCGAGTCCAGCCGCACCCGGACCTGGCTGCCCAGGCGGAGGGCGGAGGATGCGGACTCCGGCACGGCGAAGCGCAGGCGCAGCTCCTCGCTGACGAGCCGCAGCACGGGCGTCGTCAGGCCCACCATCATTCCGGGCTGGATGTACTGCTCGGTGACGATTCCGGGGAACAGCGCGCGCAGCCGTGCCAGCTCCAGGCTCCGAGCCGCCTGGGCGTGGCGGGCCTTGGCCTCGGCGACGCGGCCACGCGCCTGTTGCAGATCGGCCGCGGACAGAGCGACCTGATGCTCGGCCGACTCGAGCGCCTCGGCGGCGGAGTAGTCGCGCAGGCGCTGCTCGCGGGCCAGGCGCAGGCGGGACTGCTCCAGCAGGACGCTGGCGCGGGCCTCCTCCGCCTGGGCCACCTGGACGCTCGCCTCGCGCGCCGCCAGCTCGAGCTGGAAGGGCTGGAGCTCCAGCACGGCAAGAAGCTGCCCTGCCGCCACCCGCTCTCCCAGGCGGACCTTCACAGCCTCTAGGCGCCCCTCCACCTGGGGGACGATGTCCAGCACCTGGCTGGCCATCACCACACCCACGAAGGAGGTGGGTCGTTTCCTCACCTGAAGGGTCCCCTCGGGTGTCGGAGCGGAGCCGTGCGCCGCGCCGGACAGCAGCATGCTGGAGAGGGCCAGCCAGCCGAGGGTGGAGCCCAGGGGCCTCAGCGCTCCTGGGGCGCATCTCTCCATTTTTCGCGGACTTCCCACGGTCCATGGGAGCCTGACAGATCTGCTCTGCCAGCGCCATGCACGGGCCCGCTCCACTTCACGGTGTCCTCGAGGCTGACGACGGAGAGGGCTGGCGTCACTTCTGGCCCCCGAGCCACGAGCCCCACCGCACGAGCCGCGTGCCGCCCTCGGGCTCGCGCTTGCCACCGGCGACCACGCGCTCGGTGCCGCTGGAGAGCGGCTGGAAGCGCGCCTCATAGGGCAGGCCCGCGAGCGCCGGGGCCCACGGCTCGGCCGCGTAGGCCTCCGAGAAGACGCGCCAGGTGCCCTCTACGTTCTCTTTGCGCTGCATGGTGAGGACGGGCACGTTGCGGTCCTCCGCGGTGAAGGTGCCACGGGTGCCGGACGCGGCGTCGGGAGGCCAGTCCCCCGAGGACAGCGCATCCCAGGGCAGGCTCATCAGCATCTCCTCGAGAGGCTCCGGCTCGACCTGGGAGAAGTCGGTGCAGGGGGCGGCGTGGGTGTCGATGGGGCCCTCGGTGCGCAGGAGGTAGCCGCGCTCGGCGGCGAAGCACACGCGCTGCACGCCAGGCGAGGGGCCCACGTCCACGCGCCGGTCGTAGTACGCACCCGGGCCCAGGGGCCGCTCCAGCGCGGGCACGGGGGCGTTGGCACCGGCCGAGCCCTCGCGGAACTCGCGCAGCGTCAGCTTGAAGCCACCCGGGAGGTGGAAGCCGGCCGTCTCGGTGCTCGCCTCGAGCAGGCCGTGGGTGAGGTAGAGCGGACCCGGCTCGTTGGCGTACACGCGCGTGCGCAGGGGGCCGTCCACGGGGCGCTGGTCGCTGACGTAGCGCATGGCCTCCCAGGTGCGGCCCGCGCTGGAGGGACTCTCGGCGGTGGCCTCGCCCTCGTGGGGCACGTCGAGCGGGCGCGTCGTGTCCGCGCGCACGGGGAGGAGGAGGTCCTGCGCCAGCCGCGTCTGGGCCAGGGGCTTTCCGGCCTCGTCCGTGAAGGCCAGGCGCACCCAGACCCAGGGCTGCTGCACGGCCACCACCTCCAGCGTCAGCTGACCGCCGAGGGTGCGCGCGGTGCCGCCCCCGCGGGGCTCAGCTCCCTGGGTCGCGGAGAAGGAGTAGGTGACCCGGTCGCCCACGCGGGCGCCCTTCCAGGCGTCAGCGGCCTGCATGGGAGCGGGCTCCTGGGCCTTGGACCTCGTGCTCACGCAGCCCGGGAGGAAGGACAGGGCCGCGCCCAGCAGCGCGGCGAGGGGGAGGGGGAAGTGGCGCATGGGCATATGAGGCTTGATACACCGGGGGTGGATTCACGCCCATCCTGAGCCCACTGTCCGATTGGTGAGCACATCGTCCGAGACTCGGACGGTCCGGGTGTCATGCACGCAACCCTTTGATCCCCAATGAGTGATGACCCGGAAACGTCAGGACTCTTTACAAGAAGTCCACAAGAAGTCCCAGGACGGCTGGCACATCCGTACTCCAGGGTTAGTCGGGTATTGCCAACTAAGTCCCTGTTTTCCGGTGTGCCCGGGTGTTGGCCCGAGGGTTGCTCATGTGAAGGGGCGCGGTCGCAGCTGGAACCCCCAGGCGGCAGCGTCCAACCCCCGTACAAGAGAGAGAACAAAAATGTTCAAGAGAGCGGCAGTCCTCGTGGCGAGCTGTGGCGCGTTGCTGTCCGGCTGCGGTACCGACCTGCAGACCGAGAACGAGGAGATCATCTCCAACCTGATCGAGGCCGGGTTCCCGGCCCACGACATCATGGTCGCTGATGATGCCGTATACGTGGGGCTCGACGCGCACGTGACCCTCGAGGCGTCCCAGGAGATGCTCCAGCCCGGCAAGGAGAGCCTCGAGCAGTACAGGACGACCAATCTCGTCGGCACCAGCGTGACGAAGATCTGCGTCAATCCCACCTCCACGTTCAACAGCTACACCCGCCTCAGCCAGGGGCTTGATGCGGCAATCGCCAACTACAATGGCCTGGGGCTCCGCATTACCATGGCGCGGGGACCGACCACCGGCTGCACCGCGAACATCACCGCGCAGACCATGTCCGGCACCGGCGGCTCTGCTGGATTCCCCTCGGGCGGCAGGCCCTACGGAACCATCAATATCGGCACCGGGCTGAATACCTACAGCGTTGACGTGAACGAGCACGTCATCACCCACGAGCTTGGCCACGCGGTCGGTTTCCGCCACTCGGACTACTACAACCGGGCCATCAGCTGCGGCTCCGGCGGCAACGAAGGAACCGCTGGCGTCGGTGCCATCCTCATCCCCGGGACGCCCAGCACGGCCACGAAGGGCGGGTCGGTCATGAACTCCTGCTTCAGCTCGACCGAGACCGGCGAGTGGACCAGCTCTGACCGCACCGCGCTGAACTACCTCTACTGAGAGATGGCGCTACGGCCCCCTGGTCCGTCCATGACTCTGTGGGGGCCGATCCTCGCGGGCACCGTCATCCTGGGCGTTGCGGCCTGTGGAAGTGCGGTGCCCGGGGATCCCCCGGTCTGCGAGAATCCGAAGATGCCAGAGGTGAGCAGCCTCTGGCAGTGCGGCCCGACCCTCGATTTCACCCCCATCAACAGCTACCAGGGCGAGTTCGCTGACGTCCAGGACCGGGAAGACGCAGTCGTCCTGATCGACGGACGCTGCACCGGAACGCTGATTGAAGCGAGCGCGGGACCGGTGGTGGTAACTGCGGGCCACTGTGTCGGGCTCGGGGACCGGGTGCTGCTGGTCTTCAACTTCGAGGACGAGCCCGACGGCGACCCGTTGGTGACCGAGGGCTCTGTCATCGAGCAAGCGCTTGAGCCCGACTATGCGCTCATCGAGCTCGACGTGCTTCCCGCGGTCAGGCCGATCTTGCTGACGGCCCAGGCCAGCGAGCTGCTGGCGATCATCCAGCATCCCCGGGGCTATCCCAAGGTCATCGCCGAGGGCAGGTTCCTGGACTCATGTAATCAGCTTGTCTACTACACGGACCTGGACACCCTGGTCGGGAGCTCCGGCGCTGGCGTGCTCAACCGTCAAGGCCACCTGCTGGGCATCCACACTGACGGCGATTGCGACGAAAAGGGCCGCGGAGCCAACAGGGGCTGGACGGCGGAAGTGATTGTCGAAGCGTCCCCGTACCTGCAGAGCGCCGACATCGCCGAACGCTGAGCCCAGCAACCCTTCAGGCTTGCAGAGCTTCTCGGGATGGAGGCGGCGGGAATCGAACCTGCAACAAGGCGGAAGCAAAACCCTTAGCAGGCCCGCCGCGGACGGTGAGGAGCTCGTCTTCCGGCCCAGGCTCATGGAACGGGGGCTCGTGTACGAGAGGTAGCTTCGCAGGCCAACGAGGAGGCAGGTCGTGGAACCCGCCTCGCACCCGATCGGCAGCTACTCGTGCGGCACGAGGCAAGGCCCCCGAGGGGCGTTGATCATCTCGATCATCCGGACCGTGCCGCCGGTGAAACAGGCGCTCAGACCGCGGCTCCGGGCTCGAAGCGCGCGAGGAAGACCTTGTACTGCAGCTCCACCAAGAGGGAGCGGAGGAGGCGAGCGAGGCGCCCCAGGCAGCACCGCCAGGGCCATTCTAACGGGTACGAGCAAGGGTGAGTGACCTCCTGGATTCGCACCCTACCAGCGCCTGCGCAGCGCGCCCCGAGCCGAGGTCAGGGCGCCAAGCGCCCGCCGATCACCGGGAAGCGCTCGTAGGCCCGCTTCAGCACTTCCAGGTGGGCGGGGTTGTCGTAATCGAGCGGCGCATCCGTGAGCTGCACGATCCACCCGCCCGATGCCGTGCGCCGCGCCCGCGTCAGCAGCTCGGCGTCGCGAGCAGGATCCGGGAACCCGATGGTCTTCGCGGTAGCGGCCGACCAGTAGTTCAGCCACCCGAGGAACCAGGGAGTCTCAGGCGCGGAGAGCTTCTCTGGAAGGTTGAGCATGGGAAGCCCACGGGGTGAGCGCTCCGGTCCATGAGCAGAGCGGCGAAACTGCTGCGAGACTTCCGAGCCGTAACTATGCTGCGACGCATGCCCCCAGAACGCGCGGGCCCCCTCAGCCACGCCCTCCAGCACAGCCGCCGCTGCCGCGATCACTGGCTCGTCCAGCGGCAGTTTCGCGTGCACTTCAAACTGGGGCTGACCGCCTGGGCTGAGGAGTCCAGGTCTTTCCCCCCCGTCACCGTCACGGGGTGACTCTCGTCCCCGTTGCACACAAGAGGGAAGCCCCCGTCCTCAGTCTTTCCTGCGAGCCACGCATCCCGCCGCGGCAATGCGATGGGGCGCCCTCCTTTGCCTACTTCCCACTCCAGGCGCAAGCCAGGGAGCGCCTGTTCCATCCCATGGACGACAGCGAGCGTGCGGCCGTCTTTGCCCACGAGCGCAGGCGCGTAGATGAGGAAGGTGAGGATTCTTCGCTTGGTCATCGTGAGCACCCCGTGACGACGACATCGAGGGAGGGATCCCGTGCGATCAGCGCGTCTTTGTGCGCTTGAGTGCTCACCCCAACGACGAAGCCATATCCACATGCCGCCGCAGCGGCTCGCTCCTTTCTTATTTGCTCGTATTCCTTCTCAATTTCCCGATCCTGGATAAAGGCACTGTACGTGTCAAATCGGTGGGTCTTGATCTCCCACAGCACACGCACGCCGACTTGCAGCGCATCGAAGCGCTCACCGCCCACGAATACGTCCATGCCGGGATAACGGTTGGGCGGAAACTTATCGGCGCACTCGTTGTGGGGGACATCCTCGCCCGCGTGCCGCACCGGGATTGGCTTGCACTCCGGGCGCTCCCTGGGATCGGATGATATGGGCGAGAAGATGTCTCCGGTCGGTGAGCCCTTTGGCTTTGGCGCTCGGTTCGCCAACGGTTCTTTCGCAGCCAGCCTTCGACTTCCACACCTCTGAGGAAGCCGAGCGTCTTATCGACGCGGCCCCAGACGAACCTTCCAGCTCCCCTGCCAAGAACGAACCACGTTCATCGCCCTCTCCAGGGAGTGAAGTTCATCGGGATTCTGTACTCCTTCATATTCTCCGCGACGATGGTCAGGATCTCGTTTCATCACCTGACTGGCGTGGATCTGAACCGCGGCGCTCCAGAGGGACAGGCGCCTCATGAACGGCCAGCCCTCCCTGTGCAGCGGGACCGCATGGCCCGCCCAGTGTTTCAGGCGAGCCGTGCGGCCCTTCATCCCCATGGAGCTATGCCTCGACCGGAGCCTTCTGCTCCCTCCGGGCCTGGCTCATGAGAGCCAGCTGGGCCTTCAGCACCTCGACCAACATGCCCACGTCGTTCACCGGAATGCCCTTGAAGTCGAGCACCGCCTTGCCCTTCTGGTTGCGCACCTGCACCTTGACGAGCACCCCCTTGGGGAAGCGACTCGTCACCGCCGCCTGGTACTGCTCGGCCAGCGCCAGGTCCTCCGCCGGCAGGGGCTTGCTGGAGGACGGCTTGCGCTTGCGCTGGATGGCCCTGCGCATCTCCTCCACGCTGCACGCCGAGAAAGGCTTGGCCGTGACGGCCCCGTTCTCTCCGGAGCACTGGACGCTTGCCCCCCTTCGCCCACTGCCAACCAGTGGGCACTGGGCCGGCCCGTCGCGGGCACGCGAGGACATTGATCATCTCGTGGACGAACGCTTCCTGCAGCCCTGCTCGTCTTGCTGCAGTGCTAATGTTCAGGCGTGAGCTCGACCCGAATCAGTCTCCGCGTGAACGCGCCCCGCGCCCTCGTCTATCGCGCGCTTCTCGATGCGCGCGCAGTCGCGACGTGGATGGTACCCACCGGCATGACCAGCCATGTGCATGCGTTCGACGCCCGCGAAGGTGGCTCGTTCCGGATCTCGCTCACGTACGACGCGCCGACCGGGACCGGCAAGACGACTGCACACACCGACACGCACCACGGCCGCTTCGTGAAGCTCGTTCTGAACGAGCAGGTGGTCGAAGTGGTCGAGTTCGAGACGTCAGATCCCGCGCTGCAGGGCGAGATGACGATCACTATCACGCTCGCCGATGCAGACGGCGGAACCGAGCTCCTCGCCGTGCACGACGGACTACCGCCCGGCCTGTCGCCTGCCGACAACGAGCTCGGCTGGCAGTTGTCACTCGCGAAGCTCAAGGCGCTCGTCGAGGCGGAGGGGCACAGGCCGGGCTGACAACAGCCGTTATCACCCTCGCCTACTCCGAGCCCTCGTGTCCGTGCAGCCCGTACTTCCTGAGCAGCTTGCGCACATAGATCCGGGCGATGCCCGCCTCGCGCCCAGCCCGTGAGATGTTGCCCTCGCAGCGCTCCAGGAGGTTCTTCAGGTAGTCGCGCTCGAAGCCCTCGATGAGCCGCTCCTTGGCTTCCTTGAAGGGCAGCTCCAGCTCGGGCCCAGCGGTGACCGCGAGGGGCGTGTCCGTGGGCGACATCTCCGGCAACGCCTGCTCGCCCAGGTTCACCACGCGCTGGACGACGTTGCGCAGCTCGCGCACGTTGCCGGGCCACGGGTACTGCACCAGCAACGCCCGCGTCTGCTCGGACAGCGCGCTGGGCGGCCGGCTCATCCGCTCCAGCATCGTGTCCACCAGCAGCGGGATGTCCTCGGGCCGCTCGCGCAGGGCCGGCAGCGTCACTCGCAGCACCGCGAGCCGGTGGAACAAGTCCTCCCGGAACCGGCCCTCCTTGACGGCGGCCTCCAGGTCCCGATGCGTGGCCGCCACCACCCGCACGTTCACGGTCTGGTAGTCGTTGGCCCCCACCCGCTTCACCTGGCGCCGCTCGAGCACTCGCAGCAGGCGGGGCTGAAGCTCCAGTGGGAGATCGCCTACCTCGTCCAGGAAGACGGTGCCTCCATCCGCCCGCTCGAAGGCCCCGGCGCGATCCGCCTGGGCTCCGGTGAAGGCCCCCCTCACATGGCCGAACAGCTCGGACTCCACCAGCGAAGGAGCAATGCCCGCCAGATCCACGATGCTGAACGGCCCCTTGCTGCGAGCGCTCGCCGCGTGGATGCCCTCCGCGCACAGCTCCTTGCCTGTCCCCGTCTCGCCTTGGATGAGGACGTCCGCATCCCCCGCGGCCAGCCGCTCCAGCAGGGTGAAGACCTCGCGCATCTTCCGGCTGCCCCCCACCAGCCCTCCGAACCGGGTGTCCGAGGAGAGCGGGATGACGTGCTCACGCGACTCCGCTGGGACGATCTTCAGCTCGGTGGCGCCGATCCGGACGATCGCGCCCAGACGCACCTCCAGCTCGGTGAAGCGCATCCGCTCGCAGAACGAGCCGTTGCGAGACCCCAGGTCCCGAGCCAGCACCCGATCCTCGCGGACCTCCAGGGCCAGGTGCTGCCGGGAGACTTTCCGGTCCTTCAGGACGATGTCACACGCCGGATCCGTCCCCAGCCGGTAGCTCTTGACCTGGAGCGAGACGCTGCGGCCCGCGTCGGCCCCCGACAGGAAGACGAGCTTTCTTCGGAGCGTGGGGAGATAGGCTTCCGGATCGGGTGTCGTGCTGAACATCGAGGGCAGGCGCGTGTCCTCCGGGTCCGGAACCACTGGGGAAAGGGCAAGTTACCATCCCAGGTCGACTCAAGAGAACAGCCTCCACTCCAGCAGGAAAGACTCACGCCCACTGGACGCATCCACCTCGCTCGCGCGGCCACAGCGGCGAGCGAGGCTCCCCACGCTCGGAGCATCAGCCTCCGATAACGCCGCCGCCGATGCCGCCGCCGCCGGGCGGGAGGACGATGATGTCACCGTTGCCCGGCAGGCCGGTGACTTGCGCGGGGGTCGACCGGTGGGTGGTCGTCCCCTCCCCGAGCTGGCCATAACTGTTGTAGCCGGCGGACCGGACGATGGCGTCCTTGCCCAGCGCCATCACGTGGCCGCTGCCCACGGAGAGGTCCACGATGGAGCTCCAGAGGCCCTGCGTCGGCACGGTGCGGTTGGACGTCGTCCCATCTCCGAGCTGGCCGTAGCCGTTGTAGCCCCAGCCCCACACGGTTCCATCCCTCTTCAAGGCCACCGTGAAGTAAGTGCCCGCGGCGATCGAGCTGACATTGCTGAGTCCGGAGACCTGCACCGGCGCCAGGCGGAGGGTGGTCGTCCCGTCTCCGAGCTGGCCGTAGTAGTTGTAGCCCCAGGCCCACACCGTGCTGCTCGTCGTCAGAGCCACCGTGTGGTAGCTGCCCGCGGAGACAGCGATGACATTGATGAGTCCGGAGACCTGCACCGGAGAGGGACGGCTGTTGGTGTTCGTCCCGTCGCCCAGCTGGCCATAGTAGCCGTAGCCCCAGGACCACACGGTGCCGTCCGCCTTCAGCGCCACCGTGTGGTAGGAGCCCGCGGAGATGGAGACCACAGTGCCGAGCCCAGGGACCTGCACCGGCGAGGAGCGTGAGGTGGTCGTCCCGTCTCCGAGCTGGCCGTAGCCGTTGTAGCCCCAGGTCCACACGGTGCCGTCCGCCTTCAGTGCCACCGTGTGGTGGGTGCCCGTGGCGACCGAGGTGACGCCCTCCAGCCCCGGCACGGCTTGCGGTGTAGGGCCGGTGATGAGCGTCCCGTTGCCCAGCTGGCCGTAGGAGTTGTAGCCCCAGGAGGACACCGTGCCGTCCGCATGCAGCACCACCGTGTGGTTGCCGCCCGCGGCCGCGTCGAGGACGCCGCTCAGGCCCGTCAGCAGCAAAGGCGTGGAGCTGTTGGTGGTTGTCCCGTTGCCCAGCTGGCTCTGGCC
The DNA here is from genome assembly GCF_035629615.1 of Hyalangium sp. GTDB lineage: Bacteria > Myxococcota > Myxococcia > Myxococcales > Myxococcaceae > Hyalangium. The sequence goes on from NZ_DASPHO010000542.1 coordinate 9,492, forward strand.
GTTGGAGCCCCAGGTCCACAGCGCCCCGCCCATCCCCACGGCCGCCGAGTGGCTAGAGCCGCCAGTCGTCGTGGCGATCCCGCTGATCATGACGGCCACAGGTGAGAGGCGCTGGACGTTGGTCCCATCTCCCAGCGCGCCGTACGAGTTGGAGCCCCAGGCAAACACGGTGCGAGGGTTCAGCGCGGACACCCGGGGCTTCTGGATCACCGTGTGAGAGGCACCCGCGCCGAACATCTGGACTCCGGTGATCCCTGGGACCTGCACCGGTACGAGGCTGTTGGTGGTGGTCCCGATTCCCAGCTGCCCGTTGCCGTTGTAGCCCCAGGCGCGCAAGGTGCCGTCCTGCCGCTTGGCCAGGGAGAAGTAACCGCCGGCGGCGATCTCGACAGCTTGGGTGAGGCCCGACACCTGCACCGGGAAGGAGCTGTGGGTGGTGGTCCCATTTCCCAGCTCGCCGCTGCCGTTGTAGCCCCAGCTCCACGCGGTGCCATCGCTCTTCATGCCGAGCGTGTGGAAGAAGCCTCCGGAGAGGGCGCGGACGCCGCTGATGCCCGCCACCTGCACGGGCGTCAATCGGTTGAGGGTGGTCCCGTCCCCCAGCTGCCCGTAGGAGTTGCTTCCCCAGCCCCAGGCGCTTCCGTCCTTCTTCACCGCCAACGTGTGGGTGAAGCCCGCGGCGACGTTGAAGACGCCGCTGAGACCGGACACCTGCACGGGCGTCAGACGGTTGGTGGTGGTCCCATCCCCGAGCTGGCCGGTGCCATTGTACCCCCAGGCCCACACGGTCCCATCCGCCTTCAGCGCCACCGTCCGCGAGTAGGAAGCCGCCACGGCGACGACGTCGCTCAGGCCCGGCACCTGCATGGGCACCGCACGCAGGGTGGTGGTGCCGTCTCCGAGCTGGCCGTACGCATTGTCGCCCCAGGTCCACACGCTCCCATCCTCCGTCACCGCCACCGAGTGCGCGTCCCCGGCCGACGCGGAGACGACCTGGCTCAACCCCCTCACCCTCGTCGGCACATGGCGCTGGGTCCTCTCGCCGTTGCCGAGCTGGCCCGAGAGGCTGTAGCCCCACCCCCACAGGGTGCCGTCCGGCTTCACCTGCAGCGAGTGGTAGTAGCCAAGTGCCAGGCTGGGACAGAACTGGACGACGTTGCGGAACAACGTCCTGGGCAGGTTGGTGCAGATGGTGCGGTTGCCATTGCTGTCGACAATCATCGGGTAGGCCTTCACCTCGAAGCCATGCACCCCGCAGCCCACCCCGGTCTCGCTGAAGAACCACTCTCCCGTCTCGCCGATGCGCTCCTCGGCCACATGCTGCGCGCCGTCGACGTAGTACTCGAGGCGCGCGCCATTGGCCCCGTTGATCGCCGCCCAGGTTCCTGCTCCGGCCAGCTCGCCCTCGAAGGAGCTCACCCCCTCCAGCTCGAGCTCACCGATGCTCACCCCCGAGCACAGCGCCGACTCCTGAGTCGCCAGCGTCTGCTCCGGGCCGGCCACTCCCTCTTCGGAAGGAGCGCCACACGCCGCCAGCAGCACAGAGGCCAATACCGACAACACGTCTGAACTCTTCAGGTCTCGCTTGATCATGGTCTCGCCCTCTGCACGCGCCACGCCAGTTGTGGCGAGTAAGCATGGAGTACGGCGATTCCAGTGATTTACGGGGTTTGCCATGGCGCGGACGGGGCTCAGGCCGCGGCCCCTGGTCACAGGTGTACTCAGGTCCAGGGCAGGCCCTGGACACAGCTGTTATCAGTCGGCCCGTCCTGGCACGGAGCGCGAGCCCGCCTCACCCCACCGCAGCCTCAGTACTGGCCCCTCAGCGTGGCGGTGTACGTGGAGTGGGCGCGGAGGTGGACGAACCAGGTGCCCGCGGCCGGGGTGGGCATGGTGCACTTCTCGGTGTTGCCCTTGCGCAGGGGCCGACACTGGTAGACGAACGTCTCTGGCAGCTGGCCATGGCGGACGTAGAGGTCCACGTCTCCCGTGCCTCCGGAGAGGGAGAAGACCACGGAGGGCCGCCCGGCGGGGACCTCCAGCTTGAAGTTCTTCTGGCCACCAGTGAGGTCGGACACACTCGTGGCCACGCCGTTGACGAGGGGGGTGGCCTGGGGGCGCTTGTACAGCAACAGGTTGGGTGAGGCCGTGTCAAAGGGCTCCAGCTGCACCTGCCCCACGCTCGCATCGGCGACCAGGCGAGCGGGGATGTCGGTGGGGGAGATGCCTTGGGACATCAGGATGGCCGCCACGCCGCTCACGTGAGGCGCGGCGAACGAGGTCCCTTCTCGGTTCGTCGTGGCCGTGTCACTGGCGATGCCCGCGGAGACGATGTTCGCACCCGGAGCCCAGAGGTCCAGACACGCTCCCGAGTTGGAGCCCGTGAAGCCGGTCGACCAGCGCGTATGCGCCTCGTCGATCGCGCCCACCGTGAGGATGCGCGCCCGGGACGGGTGGCTGGCATCCGGCTGGAGGTGGGCCGGCGAGCAGAAGCACGCGTCGATGCCGGCATTGCCCGCCGCGACCACCACGACGAGCCCGGGGTTGTTCGCCATGACATCCGCGGCCGCATCGAGCGGTGGGAGCACGCCCGTGGTGGTGAAGCTCAGGTTGACGATGGCCGGCGTGACGGCGTTGTTCGCCACCCACTCCATCGCTTGCACCAGCCCGTCCATCGTCGCCTCGCCAGTCCCGCTGAACGCCTTCACCGAGTTCAAGCGGGCCTTCTTGGCGACGCCGAACGTCTTGCCCCCGATGATCCCCGCGACGGCGGTGCCATGCCCGGAGAAGTCATCCCCGGACTCCAGGGCGATGTTGTTGAACACGACCTGGGCGCGCCCTTCGAACTCCAAGTGTGACTCCCGGATGCCCGTGTCGATGACGTAGACGTTGACGTTCGTCGCGTCGTCGGTCTGGTAGCTGTTGCTCAGCGGCAGCAGCTCCTGGTCGATCCGATCCAGGTTCCAGGGCGCCGGGGTCTGCAAGCCCGCCACCTGGACGATGGCGTTCTCCTGGACGTACTCCACCTGGGGATCCTCGGCCAGCGCCTGAGCCTGCGCCTCGCTGGCGGAGATGAGGAAGCCACGGAAGGCGGTCTCGTGGGTGGTGAGGACACGTGCGCCGTACGGCCTGGCCAGCGCGCCCGCCCGCACCGCCATGCTCAGCAGACCCCGCGCGGGCTTCTCCTTGAGGACAACGAGGTACTCGCCCCTCACGGGTCTCGGGGACCTCATCAGCTTGCCCTGCGCCGGCAGCTGAGGCGGCGCGGCGAGCGCCCCCATCGAGGCCAGGACGAGACACGCGGTGATCAACCTGCTCCAGCTCTTCATGCTTCGCATGTGTTCTCCTCTATCAATCATGGGCGTGCCTGCGCCTGAAGGCTCAGCGCCTGCTCCTTCACGAGCCGGCGCTGGTTGTGGGCGGCGAGGTACTGCAACAGCTTCTCGAGCGATGTCCCCTTCGCGGCCTCGACCAGGGCGCTCGCTCGCTCGGGCTCGTGATCCGCGAAGATCTCGTAGAGCTCCATTCGGGTCGCGGCCATCGAGCGCCTGGCATTCAGAGACAGCTCCGGGCTGAAGGAGCGCTCCAGGAGGATGGCTTCGACGGTGGACACCAGCTGCTCGCGCGCGGGGTTCTGTCTCCAGGCCAGCGCCTCGCGCAGGTAGTCGATCCGCATCAGGCGCTTGATGCTGGAGTCCAGCGACTCCTCGGCCTCCGTCGAGGAGCCCAGCGTCCGGCGCAGCTGCTCATACACCTGCGTGTCGGCGAGCAGCGCCTCGTAGTCCTTCCGTCCATTGGAATCGAGGAGGACGTGCTCGCGGAAGTAGTCGAACCGCGCCAGCTCCGGCTCCGTCTTGAAGATCTTCGCCTTCATCAAGTCGGTCGCGGTGGTGAACTCGCCGTGCTCCCCTTCCTCGCCTGGGACTTCCTCGGGCGCCGCGAGCAGGGCGGGAGGAGGGGGCAAGGCGGGCCGCGCCGACGTCGTGTCACGAGCCGGTGCTGGCGGAGTGAGCGCCACCTTCACCGGGGCCTCCGTCACGGGGGCGGAGTCCTCTGGGCTGTCCAGCGCCGCGACGATGAACGCCAGCGCCACGAGCCCCGCAATGACAGACAGATACCGGGTGATCTTCATGGGGTCTCGACCTGGCTAGGGGAGGACGTCGGTGGGCACGGCCTGGTAGAGGATGATGCGGTTGATGTAGCGCACCTCGTCGTTCTGGAAGCGCACGGAGCCCACCAGATAGCCCTGAGCCACGAGGATGTTGGACACCGGATCCGTCGTCACCGGCGCGATGTTGTAGACCTTCCCGAAATAGGTGGTCCTCTGGATGTCCACGATGGGATCCAGGGTGCCGTCCGCCTTCACGAGTGTGTCGCCCACCTTGAGGGTCTGCGCCTGCACGATGCGGCCCTCGCCGTTGATGACAGCATGCTCGAGGGTGATGCTGAGCTGACCCCCGGACTGGGTGGTGATGATGCAGAGCTTCTGCTCCGCGTCGCGGATCTCCCGCGTGTAGCTAAAAGTGCTGTTCTGGTGCAGCTGCAGGTTGTCGAGCGTGGAGTCCGGGGTCAGCGTGATCAGATCTTCACGCGACGACTTCATCGCTTCGAGGATGGAGACCTCTCCGGTGGAGAAGAGGATCTTCTGCTCGGGGGTGTAGCAGGCCGCCTCGCAGTAGCCGTTCACATGGACGGGAGTGAAGGCTGGCTGGGTGCTCTCCTTGTCGAAATAGAGCGTGCAGTCCGCCAGCGTCCTGTGAGGGAAGAGCTGGATGTTGTCGTCGGCGAAGATATCCGACGAGGTGCCGAAGGTGGGGTAGAGCTGACGCCCCTTCCTCCGAAACGAGTCCCGCGACCACTTGAAGTAACCATTGTCATCCGTCGTCTGGTAGGTGGTGCCCGACAGGTAGAGGGCGAGCATGGTGGAGGTGTTCACCTTGAAGCCCTGGGCAGGGCCCGTGAACCCACCCTCTCCCCCCGGGTTCCGCTCCAGATCTGACCCCAGATAATCCTTCAGCGTCCCACCGCTCGGGGTGCTCAGGCCCGTGTTGAAGAAGGCGGCCGGATCCCCGATGTTCTGGATCGTCGCGCACTTGCGAGCCCACTCGACTCGAGCCGCCGCCTCCGTGTTCGTACTCAGATTGTCGACAGTGCATCGAGTCGTGAGGATGGGCTGCGCTTGCACCTGCACCGGCAACAGCACCCCCACCGCCAAGGCGATGGCACCCCAGATCCTATGGAACATTCAGACGTCCTCGCTTGATCGTGCCGCACCATGCGGCAGGGAAATTGGTGAGTGCTCCGCTCTTCTCTAGGGAGAGGAGCGCGGAAGGGAGCCGCCCGTCGCGGGCGTGTTGACGAAGCCCGCGGCCGCCTTGCGGAGATCCGGGTTCGGATCGTTCTGGCTCGCCCAGGCCAGCAAGGGCAGCGCCTCTGGCAGCACCGCTCGCTGCTCTCCCAGGAGATGGATCACCTCGACGCGGACTCCGTCGGTGGGATCCAGGCGCAGCGCCTGCGCCAGCGCGGGGAGCAGGGGCGCCAGGGGCCGGAAGCTGCTGGCGAAGACGGCGACCCGCCGGACCTCCGGGGCGGGATCCCTGAGCATGTGCTCGGACAAGAGCTGGTCGGCGCGAGGATCCGGGATGATGCGCAGCGCCTCGAGGGCCGCCTGGCGAAGCTGGGGATCCCCTGATCGGAGCGCATCCTCGAGGGTACTCAGCGCGTCCGGCGAGCGAGTGTTGCCCAGGCTCCGCAGCGCCAGCGCCTGCTGCTCCGCGCTGGAGGCGGAGCTGTACTCGCTGTTGATCTCGTGGACCAGGGCCTGCGCACCCTTCGCGTCCGTGTCGGTGAGCTGGAAGGCGGCATTGCCGAGCGCCAGCTTCGCCGTGTCCCGGAGCATCCCGTCCGCGTCGCTGCTCGCGTGACGCAGGGCCTCCAGGCCCTCGTGGGTGGGGTCCTTCGCCACCCCCAGCGCGGCCACCGAGTCCATGCGGATGTCGGTGGGAATGGACGAATCGCCGCTGATCTCCGCCAGGGACTGGAGGGCCTCGCGGGTGCTGGCCGCGGAGAGCGCGCCGAGCATGGGGCTGGCCGCGAGCGGATCCATCCCCGCGCGAATGATGCCGGGGACCTTGAGGGCCTCGGCGGGGTGAAGCATGAAGAGCGCGCGCAGCTGCTCCAGGGCCTGGGTACGCGCGTCGTCCTTGGCCTGGGGATCTTCCGGAAGCGAGCGCAGCTCCTTGACCAGGGTGTCGAAGTCCTTGCCTTGCAGCACCTGGCGGTACTGGTCCATCGGGTCCTGCTCCACGCCCTGGAAGCTGGCCATGGAGGCGGAGCTCAGCGAGGCCCGGCGCGCCTCGAAGGTGCCGATCAGCGTCGGATCCGGGCGGCGCTCCAGCAGGCTCAGGCTCAGGGACGACTCATACGTGGTGGGGGGCATGGTCTGGCCCGCCTCCACCTCCACCCGCTCCTGTCCCTCGAGCGAGCGTGGCCAGAGATCGCGCTCCAGCTCGAAGGTGCTCCGGGCGCTCACGGCGATGTGGATCTGTCCATTCAGCGGCTCGAGCCCCTGCGGGGACGCCACGTGGGAGTAGGACTCCTTGCGCTTCTCGAAGCGGTCGGCGCCCAGGCGCTGATACACGGCATGGTAGCGTCCCGTGGTGTCGAACTCCTCGGCGCTCCAGGTGGCGCCCGGCACTCCGGCCACCACGAACTGCGAGCTCGCGACGACTCCCCGGAGGATGCTTCGCACGAGCAGATCCGTCCCCTGCTCGAAGTGCGTGAACGCCGCCTGGCCTGTCGTGTCGTAGGTGAGGAAGAAGGGAAGCTGAAGGGCCGCGGCCAGGTTGCGCTCGACGTCAGGGGCCAGGGGGCCGCCGCCGCCAATGTCCACCTTCAGCGAGGAGAGCTTCAGGTTCACCCGGGCATCGACGCGCCCGGCATCGGCAGAGACGACACCCACGTTCCACTCGCCCCGGAGGCTGAATCTCATCGAGGGCAGCGCCTCCGCGCCAGGCTGTACCGGGCGGAAGGTGATTTTCTGATCAGCGCTCAGGGAGTACCGGTAGAGCGCCCCAGGGATCCACGTGCGCGCACCCGGGGAAGGCTTGGAGGACACGGCCTGGGCCGGCGCCGACGGGCCTCCGACCGAAGGGGTGGCAGCCTGGGGGGACTGCGGTGCCTGGGAGGGAGCCTCCGTGGGAGACGGGGACGCAACCGCCCACAGCCCCAGGAGACTGACGGCGAGCAGGGGAAGCGCCACCCAGACGATGACAGCGAATGGCTTGCCTCTTGCGTTACCCGACTTCTGCATTGGAGTACTCCGAGACAGCGGCCCTTGCCGCTTCAGTTCTGGTTTGAGGGCAGGCGCCGCCTCCTCAGCCGATCACTCGACCGCGGAGGCAGCACCCAGTTCGTCCCGCCCGGGTGACGGCCAGTGCCTCTCGGGCACGGCCGCCGCGTGGCGGTCTCAGCCGGGCTAGCAGCCCAGGCTCGACATGACGCCGCTGCGGTTGACCAGGTTGACGTACCTGGAGATGCCGGACCAGCTGGCGATGGTGACGTTCCAGGTCTTCTTGAAGAAGAGGAAGTTGACCTTCGCGAAGGCCTGCAGCGAACCCGAGAGCGCGCTCAGGCTGAGGTCCGCCTTGAGCGACCAGCTGGGCGAGCAGAGGGTCCAGCCAAGGCTGGCCGCTGCCTGCACGGTGGCGTTGATCAGGCTCAGGGAGCCGACCACACCAATGCTGGCGACGGCGACGTTCACCGCGGCGGAGGCCACCACATTGGCCCAGCCGCCCGCGTACGCGGTGATCGCGGCCAGCGCCGGGTTCACCTGGCCCGACACGCCCATCCTCACCCCGCCCGTCAGCAGCGCCCTCACGGTGAGCGGCACAGGGCCGACCATGAACGTCTTGGAGACGGAGAAGAACGTGCGGCTCCAGTTGATGGGCGCCGGCGCGAAGGACCCAGCGAGGTTCGCGCTCCAGATCTGCGAGCCCATGGCGTACAGCGCGGCAGTGCCGCTGTTGCAGCCGCCCTGCTGCCCACAGACGTACGCGCGGCCGCGCACCAGCTCCCTCTCATAGTTGAAGGCCGTGCCATAGATCCTGCCCTCGGCGAGCGCCTCTTCCTTCTTCGCCAAGGCGCCGTTCGCCGGCGTCGCGGTGACGGACGTGTTGACGTTGTAGCCCGCGCCGAACATGGTGTTTCCGAACTTCTCCGTGCGCTGGTAGTAGACGCTGACAGGCGTGGTGGCCATCTTCCCGATGAGCCCGGCCGCGGTCTGCGTCGGCTGCGTCTCGGTGGGCGGCGGCACGTTCGGCGTGTTGGCCTCCGGAATGGTGGCCTGGAGGTAGTTCACGTTCCTCATGCCATCGTTGATGTCCAGGAGCACAGGCGCGTTGAGCAGCCGCGCCTCGTCGGTGACGACTGCGTCCTGCTCGGGCGCCGTGTAGCTGCCGGTCTCGCTGAACGGGAGGATCTGCGTCTCCCAGGGGATCTTGTTGTTCAGCTGCGTGTTGGACGGGTAGATGGTGTACGGGTACTTCGCGCTGTCGACGACATAGGGCGTCGTGTCCTGGTAGTCCTGCGCGGACGCGGCGGTCGAGACGGTGAGCGCGACGAGCGCGAATGCACGCGATACTGCCTTCATCATTTGGGGCCTCTCATTCAGGGGAACGGCTCCCGGGCCTTGTGCACGGAGCGCGCCACCCTCGAGAGGCTGGCCTACTTTCACGGATTTCCAGTTATTCCGTGAGGTTACAATTCTCCTGGGGATGCGGGAGTCTGACAACAACCGTTATCACTGATAACTGACGTACCTAGGAGCGGGCCCGTGGCCTGACTACTCCCGTTATCAGTGCCCCTGTACGCCCCCCTCCCCGGCCCCGCCGTCGCCGCCGCCTTTTCGACGGAGCGCCCCCGGACCGTCCTCCGAGCTCGCGCAGGACCTGCGTGCGAACACTGCTCTCCAGACGCAGCTCTTGTATGAGCGTGTGCACCTGCTGAGCACCGTGCGGGTGGCGCAGCGCCTCGCTGAGCCGCTCGACGACATCGATCCGCAACGCCACGGTACCGAGCACCTCATATCCGAAGGCTCGTGCAGCCCGGCCGCCAAACTCCGCGACATCGAGAGCCGGTTCTCGCGGAACGCCCTTGGGTGGCGGACTCTGATGGAGCAGCGCCGTCAGCATGCAGCGCCGTTCCAGCGCAGGCGGTGCGAGCGCCTCGGCGACGTAGAGGAAGCGCTGTCCCTCGCGGACGCCCAGCGTCCTCAGGTGCTCTCGGGCCTCATCATCCAGGAGCCGCCACTGCTCGCGAGCCTCACCTTGGGAAATAACTCCCAGCCCCTCGGCCAGGCGGTAGGCGAGGCCACGCGTCGCCGCGGAGCGACCCGCTCCGGTGAGGGCCTCGGCAGGGAAGCCCCCCATGGCTTCGGTGACGAGATCCCTCGCCAGCGCCACCAGGCGGCGCTCGAGCCGCCGCCGCGCGCCTCCGGTCCAAACCTCCGGCTCTGCCAGCGCAAGCTGCGGTGAGCGCCGGTCCTTCCCGCGAACCAGACGGGCCAGCGGCTGCCCTTCGAACGAGATGCTTCCTGACGCGTCCACCTGGAAGGCTTCATGCGTCGCGTCGACCACCCGCTGGACGAACTGCTCCTCTGTCACCGCGGCGCCGTCAGCGCCCGGCACCTCCCCCAGCAGGAGCCCCAACCTGGCAAAGGGGCTGTCCGACCCGGGCAGCGGGTGTGCGGCGGCTCTCACGAATCGGCGTGCACTCCTCCGTTCGGCCCGCTGGACGAACCGCTCCACGAGCCGCTCATGAAGGGCGTCGCCCAACGCGTCCTCGAGGCGGCGGGTGCGCTCCTGCCACTGCTCGGCGTCATGCAGCCAGCTCGAACGATGACTGATGTACGTCCAGATGCGGATGGCGGCCAGCCGGTCCATCAGTGTGTGGATGTCACCGGAGACATCATCGAGCGGCGACACCTGTCTGGCCAGCCAGGCCTGTTCCAGCTTCCCGTCACCCTCTGAGAGCTGAAGGAATGTCTCACGCAACAGCGCGACGTGCTGACCGAAGAGGCCTTTGCGGAAATCCGGAATCTGGCAGACCTGCCACAGCAGCTCGACCCTGGCTCGGTCGGTGGCGAGCTCTCGAATGGCTGGAACGTGGGACAGCTCCCTGAGCGCATCGAAGTCGTCCGCGCGCGCCACCCGGACAAAGGAGCTGTGGTGCGGAGCCCGCGACAACGAGTCCAGCAGGGACTCCGGGCTCGAGAAATCGAGCGCTGCATTGCGCCAGATGAGACTTCGTACCGACGGGAACCGGTGTGACTCGATGGCCGAGGCCACCCGCGGAGGCAGCTCGGGCAGCGTGTTCAGGGTTCCGAAGCTCCCGTCATTCAGGTGGCGCCCTGCGCGGCCTGCGATCTGGGCCAGCTCGTCCGGGAAGAGGTCTCTCTGCTCAGCGCCGTCGAACTTGGAGAGCGCCGCGAAGGCAACGTGGTTGAGGTCGAGGTTGAGTCCCATGCCAATGGCATCGGTGGCCACGAGGTACTGAACCTCCCCGGCCTGGTACATCGCGACCTGGGCATTCCGCGTCCTCGGGGAGAGCGCTCCCAGCACCACTGCAACTCCGCCACGGAGGCGGCGCAGCGCTTCGGCGAGCTCGTACACGCGGTCCGCGGAGAACGCGACCACGGCCGAGCGCGGCGGAAGGCTCTTCAGGGAGCGACGCCCGGAGTAGCGAAGCTGAGACAGGCGGGTGGCGCGCTTCACCGAAGCATGGGGGACGAGCGCTTGGACCATCGGCCGCATCGTGTCCGCGCCGAGGAACCAGGTCTCCCGGAGCCCCCGCGCATGGAGCAATCGATCGGTGAAGACGTGCCCGCGCTCGCGATGGGCGGCGAGCTGGATCTCATCCACAGCGAGGAAGTCGACCGGTCGATCGGTCGGCATCGCCTCGACCGTACAGATCCAATAATCGGGGCGTGGCGGCAGGCGCTTCTCTTCCCCCGTCATCAGTGCCACCCGCCCCTCGCCCACTCGGGCGGTCACCCGGTCGTAGACCTCGCGAGCGAGCAAGCGAAGCGGTAAGCCGATCATGCCTGTGTCGTGCTCGAGCATGCGCTCGATGGCGCGGTGAGTCTTCCCCGTATTTGTAGGCCCCAGCTCCGCCACGACGACGGACGGCCGGCTGGACGGGCTGGAGTTCATGGGCGAAGTCTAACCTCGAACCAGCACGACTTGTGTTCAGCGGTGTACGGCATGACAGCCCTCCGTTGCGACCCCTCCTGGTGGGCCTCAATCTATGTTCTTGAACATATTTTGCGATGCGACAAGAGCCGCCCCCCGAAGCCGCTCACCAACGAGTGAGGAGACTCCGAGACATGATTACCGTTAGCGCTTTCAAGTGGGTGCCGCCATTCGCACAGGGCCTGGTGCGTGACCTCAGGGTGCGGTGGGCGCTCGAGGAGGCCGGCCTGGCTTACCAGGCGAGGCTGATCGATGCCGAGGTGCAGGCATCTGCCGACTACCGCGCTCGCCAGCCCTTCGGGCAGGTGCCGGTGTTCGAGGAGAACGGCCTCGTCCTCTTCGAGTCGGGAGCCATCGTGCTCCACATCGCGTCCCGGAGCGAGGCGCTCCTCCCTGCCGACGAGGCCAGCAGGGCGCGAGCGATCACGTGGCTGTTCGCGGCGCTCAACTCGGTCGAGATCCACATCCAGCAGCTCGTCGAGATCGACCTCTTCTCCGCCGGCCAGGAGTGGGCGAAGCTCCGTCGGCCGGACCAGGAGAAGGCGGTCAGGCATCGGCTGGCGGAGCTCGCCGCCTGGCTCGGCGACCGGGAGTACCTGGAGAGCCGCTTCACCGTCGGCGATCTCATGATGACGACGGTGCTCCGCATCCTCCGCCACACCGACCTGCTCGACGCTGAGCCCAAGCTGAAGGCCTACAAAGAGCGCTGCGAAGCGCGGCCGGCGTTCCAGAGGGCGCTGGCGGCCCAGATGGAGCCGTTCGAGCGGCGGGGGGCCTGACCAGCCAACTGCCCAGGAGGGCTCTGCCCTCTGTGGTCAGCGGGGTCCGCGTGAGCGACCGCGACACAGGCATGCCACCAGAACGAGCAGCGCGGTGAACGTCCACGCCGCGCCACCGCGCCCCCTCGCGGCCGCACAACCGCCTCCGTCCTCCTCGGCGCAGGGCATCCACAACCGGCACGCCTCGCCCGCCTTCACGCACAGCTGATCTCCGTCAGGCCCAGTGCAGACCGCGCCGAAGCGACCGGCCTCGAGACCCGCCACCGCGCAGCTCTTCCCCCCCTCGGGCCGAGTGACGCAAGCCATCCCGAGTGGGCAGTCCGCGTGCCCCTGGCACAGAGCCGAGCACGCATCCACCGTCAGGTCGAGCGGCGGCCGCGTGGGCGGAGCCTGAGCGACCTCATCGAGGATCGCCTGAAGGAAGGCCGCGTGCACGTCGACGCGGGTGTTGGTGCCCCTCGTGCAGGCGAGATCGCCGAACGAGGTGATGCCGACGATGCGCTCGGCGCCATCGACTTCAAGGAACGACGGACCGCCGCTGTCGCCGCCGCAGCTCATCCCGGGCGCGGCCTCAATGGAGAAGGTCCCCGCCTCGACGGCCGTCACCCGAACCGTGCCACTGCGCCTGCTGCCAGTCCTGCCCTGGTCGTCGATGCCGAAGCCCACCACCCGCGTCGTCTGCCCCACGAAGTCTGTCGGCAGCTCCGACCCGTCCAGCAGCACCGGCGCGGCGGGCGCGTCCTCGGCGAGGATCAGCACACCGAGGTCATTCTCTCCCGCTCGCCACGCAGGGTGCAGCCGGCCCTCGACAGCGCGCACGCGCTCGGAGGGGAGCGCCCGCGCCGGCTCAGGCGCGAACACCACCGAGAGCACCTGTGGGGCGTCGGCGTTCTCCACGCAATGCGCCGCGGTCAGGACGACCCGCGGTGCGACCAGCGTGCCCGTGCAGGTGACGGGCGAGACTTCGGCCGGCTCGCCGCAGGTCGGCGCCACCGGGAGGATCGCCCCCACGGCTGGAGAGTCCGGCTCGAACACGCCGCCGATCACGGCTTGCCGCGCCACCGCGGGCACGGGCTCTGGCGAGACGCCGCACGCCCCCGCCGCCACGAGGAGCAGCACGAGGGCTGGCCCCTGCAGGGGATGGAGCTCAGTCCCTCGCGAAGTCACCCTGCGGACCGGCCGATGGCGTGCCATTGCTGTCCCAGTACTTCCAATCACCGGCCTTCTCGCCATTCGCGTAGTGGCCCTGCACGGCCAACGCTCCGTTCTGGTGCCATTCCGAGTAAGGGCCCTGCGCACGGTGCTCGAGCAGGGTCCCTTCGGCCCACTTCTTCCCGTCGGAGCGCCACGCGGTCCACAGCACCTCGCTCGCGCCGGCGGAGTGGACCTCCTCACGGTTCTTCTGCCCTTCTTCGTAGTACAGGGTCCACAAGCCCTGCTTGAGGCCACCGCGGTACTCGCCCTCGAGCTGCTTCACGCCGGTCTCGAAGTAGCTCACCCAGCGGCCTTCCATCTTGCCGTCGACGTAGGCCCCTTCGGTCTTGACCTTGCCATCGGGGTGCCACTCCACCCAGCGGCCGTGCTTCTTGCCGTCAGGCTTCGCGCACCATTGCAGGGTCCCCTCCGGTGGCGCGTGGCCATGCAGCCGCGCACCCTGGGGACACACACCGGAGGAGGAGCTGCATCCGAGGGCCGCGCCCGCGGCGAGGGCGAGCGCGACGAGGGCGTTGCGAAGAGATCCTAGTAGCAGGTGCCGACCCCGCTGCAGCTGCAGTTGTTGCCCGCGAACGAGTAGTCATCCGAGGCCGCGGCGAAGCTCCCGAGGCCGTAGTCGTGCTTGGCGCAGTCCTGCGTGTACGCCGTCGTGCCCACGCACCCGGGGGTGCTGGTGATGCCGCAGCCCTGACCGCAGCGGCCCTTGCAGCCATTGCCCGAGCCGCCATTGCAGCCGCAGCCCCTGCCGACCTGACGATAGTAGCCGGACCCGATGTACTGGTTGCCGCAGGAGCAGGAGATGTGCACCCAGCCGCGCTCCGAGACGTACTGGTACGGCGTGAGGAGCTCGCCCACCGGGACGATCTGCAGGAAGCTCGTCTGGCGCACCGCCACGTCCTCGATGCGCGTGCGCTGCGTGTTCTCCTGCGGCACGGCCTTCGAGAGCTCCTCGAGCAGTGGATCGATCATCCGGGCCTGCGCCGCATCGAGCGGTTTGCCGCTCGGCATGAAGTGGCCCACGCCCTGGTTGTAGTCGATGCGAAAGCCGATCACCGGATCACCGAAGTCGTACGTCGCCTCCACGATGTTGGGGGCGACCTCGGCCACCAGCACGCGGACGGACTCACCGCCCGAACGGTAGGTGGCCTCGAGCGTGCTCGCATCGTGCTGGAGGAGCGCGAAGCCTTCCGCCTCGTCCACCCGCTCCGCTGGCTCGTTCGAACAGCCCACTGCCATCGCCACCGTGATTGCGCACAGCAAGAGCGTCTTCATCTCGTTCTCGATTCCGCGGGTCGGGTGAATTCTCAAACGCCGAGACAATGGGAAATCCACACAGCGCAGGTCAACCAGAAAAGCCTGACGCGGTGCACCATCACGTGCTCCAAGGCGGCGGCGGGCGAGTGGCTCATGGCTTCGAGCCAGAGTGGCTCCGCTTCAGGCCTGCAGCGGCATTCTTGCCGCCACGGGGGCGAGGCCACTACCGTCCCCCCTCCGTGCAACCCCAAGGAGGAGTGGAGCGCTTCTGGAACGAGACTGGGCGCCGGTTCGATTCCCTGAGGCTCGACCGTGTGGACGCGCTCGCCATCGCCTTCATCTGCGCCTGGGGGCTGTCGCTCCTCGCACCCGGCCTCGGGCACCCGGGCATGCATGACTGGGACGAGGTGCTCCACCAGGCCGCGGCGCGGGGGACGTACGACACCTTCTTCTATCCCCACTTCTACCGGGATCCCCTGTTCCCGGTGGCGCCCCATGACTGGCTGGGCGCGGCGGTGTGGCTGCACAAGCCCATCGCGCCGCTGTGGTTTGGCGCCACGCTCATGCACCTCATCGGCGTGACGCCGCTGGCGATGCGCATCGGGGCGCTGCTGGGACAGCTCGGCGCCGCGGTGGCGATCTACCTGCTGGCGCGCAACGCCACGGGGCGCTTCTGGTCGTCCGTGGGGGCGTGTGGCTTCCTCGCGCTGCCGTTCGGCTGGGTGCTCACCCAGGGGCTCCTCTTCGGAGACTCCTACGACTGCATGCTGGTGGGCTTCGTGAGCCTCACCCTGGTGCTGCTCGTCCACACGATCGAGAAGGACTCCTGGCGCTGGGCGGTGCTCGCCGGCGTCGCGCTCGGTCTGGGGCACTTGACGAAGACGGTGCTCGCACTGGCGCCGCTCGGAGTGGCGGGGGTCATGGTGGGCCTGCGGTGGTTGCGGTTCTCCAAGGGCCTGCGGCCCACGCACTTCCTCATCATCGGCGGGACGGCGCTCCTGGTCAGCGGCCCGTGGAACCTCTATGCGGCGCTGACCTGGCCGGAGGTGTACCAGGCAGGCGCGAACCTGACGTTCGGGCACATCAACGCCCCGCCCGGGGTGGACGTCGGAGGGTGGCGCAGGCCCGTGGACGCCATCTTCGTCGAGGTGAACGCCACCGAGTTCTCTCCGCTGCTGTCCATCTTCCCTCTCGTGATGGGCGTGTGGCTCATCATCCGCGGCGTGCAGCGGCGCGAGCCGGCCATCCTCGTCACCGCGCTCTGGGTCTGGTCAACCTGGCTCACCCACTCGTTCGTCGCGGTGAAGGCGCCCGGGCACGTGTGGAACGCCGCCCCAGCGGTCTTCGTGGGCCTCGCCATCGCCGCGGTGGACGCCCGGCGCTTCCCCGCGCTCGGCGCCGCCACCATCGCCGCCCTGCTCACGCCGGAGGCGCTCCGGCTCTTCCCGGCGCTCGGCCACCTGCGAACACTCGTTCCCCCGTGGCTGCCGCAGGCCCGGGTTGTGCCTGGGCTCGTGGAGGGCGCAGTGCTCTGCCTGGGAGCGGCGCTCATCACCTGGGGCACCTTCATCCTCGCGAAGCGGACCCGTTGGATCTCCCAGCTCGTGGGCCTCGCGTGCATGGGCTTGCTGCTGCTGGCTGTCGGCTACCGCCTGCCGTCCGCCCTCAGGGCCCAGCCCGAGAAGTACCGGGGGGAGCTGCTCACGAGCTACCACCACGTGCTGGGGCCCGTGCTGGATCGCGTGCTGCCGGAGCAGTCCGTGCTGTTCCAGGTCTTCGACCACGACCCCCGCAACTCGTTCGAGCTCCACTCGTCGCTCTTCTGGAGCGGGCGGATGACGTATCGGGGGCGGGTGGATTTCGACGCGGCGCACGCCAAGGGCTACCACGTCTACATCGTCTCTCCCGCGGCCGAGCCGTATGTGCCCATCCCCGGCGTTCCCGCCCACTCATGGCTGCGGGCCTATGACGCCGAGGCACCCGCGAGCCCTCCGCCCATTCCCGAGGGGGCCACGCCACTGAACGTTCAGGTGGACCGGATGCGGATCCTGGGCTTCGCGTCAGGTCCGCTCGATGGTGGGAGTGACCAGTGGACTTTCTTCATGCAACCCGAGGGTGTGCCCCATGGGCTACCGATCTCCTTCCTCACACGCGACGGGCGAGTGCACTCCATGGGAGCCGAGCCGGAGTTGTCGCTGCGGCGCCGGGAGAACCTGGCCGGGGCCGCATGGTTCATCCTCCCCATCCTCGGCCCGCCCCGCGCGCAGGTGAGCGCGATCGAGTTCGGGGCCCAGCGGCAGCGCGTCACACTGGAAGAAGAGCGCCTTGGCCGAGAGTGAGTACATGGCGTTCATGCGAGCGCGTGTCGGGCCGAAGCATGATCTTGAGCCAGGAGCATGAACGAGACCCGGGGAAAACACGCTCCCCGCGCGAGCCACCGGCTCCTGGCACTCACTGAGACAGGAAGATGGGATTGATCGCGAACTTGAAGCGAACCCAGTAGGTCTCGGGCGTCGCGCCACGCACCCGCAGGCAGATCTCCTGAGCTCCCCCCGCGGGGACGGTCTCCGTCATGAGGATCGTGTCCAGGACCCCGTCACCATCCGAGTCCTGGAGCTGCTGTGGGGCGAAGATGCGATCCGTCTCGGCGCAGCCAGGACCGCGGAACATCTCGAACGCGACATCGGAGGCGCGAGGCTTGAGCCTGGAGGAGTCCGGCTGCACGCGTACCGCGTAGACGTGCTCGTGGGGAGCGGTCAGCGGCTCATGGCGGAACCGCCACCATTGCGCCTGGGGCTTTCCACCGCACACCGAGCTCGTCCGGCTCACGACGCCGCCGTGCGGATCGTCGGCGGTAGGAGGCGGAGCCGTGTTGGACAACGTCCCATCGCGGACAGGGGTTGTCAGCGGCGTGGCTCCGAACGCGCCCGTGCACAGGCCCAGGCTCACCCGGGACAGGCTCGCGGGATCGCCGGGCACGTAGGGGGCGTAGACCGGCTGCGCTGGCACGCCCATCAGATCGCAGAGGCTGTGCTGGCCCGACATCGGTGTCGCCTTGAAGTCATCCGGACCACAGGCGTTGCGCAGGTGGGGCTCCAGCATCTCCTGGCACGCCGAGCAGGCGCCACCCCCGTGCTGCTTGCAGGCGGCGACCGCGCGTGCCAGCTGGTTGCCGTCATCCGCCTTGCACCAATACGGCGCCTCGCCTGAGCGAAACGCTCGGAGCACGGCTCCGGCTGTCGGCACGCAGCTCGGGGTCGGGACCAGCCGCCCTGCCTCCAGGGTGACCAGCGTCTTGTCACAGTAATGGCCGCTGTGGCAGTCGTGATCGAACGAGCACGGCAGGCCCGTGGGCTCATCCTTCCAACGGTCGCGGTTCTTCTCGTCCATGAGCGGGATCCGTCCCTGCTCGACGTCGGACAGCCAGCGCGTGGAGCGAGGGACGAAGTTGAAGCTCTCCAGCTCGGGATCGTCGGTGGCAACCGTCGTCTCGCTCGGAGCGTCGCGCGCCGCCAGGATGACGCGAGTGGCCAGCTTGACGGCCGCCATCCGGAAGCCTTCAGCGAGAAGGCCTTGCTGGTAGTCCGAGAGGTTCGTCTCCAGCGCCTCTCGACCCGTTGAGTTGATCCGACTCACCAGGAGCCGGGGACGCAGTCCTGCGAACCACTGCGGATCAGCCAGGTCGAACGCCGTGACGTCGATGACCGTGTGCCGCGTCCCGAGCGACAGGCGCATGGAGAGGTTCGTCAGACGCATGTTCCAGCAGACATCGTCCGTCGCGGCAGCGGGCATGCCCCCCGGAAACCCGTATCCCGTCGTGACGGGCGGCAGCACGTCTCCACCGAGCTTGGGGCCCGCGAGGTACACCTCGCGGAAGCCGAGCGCCGCGCAGGCCAGCATCCCCGCGCGCTGATCGTGCCCGAGCTGTTCCATGATCTTCACCGACCACTCCGGGTACAGCGCAGTGCAGGACTCGAGGTACAGGTCCCCGCCGCCGGCGTGGAGGGTGGGGTCCGAGCCGTGGCGGTACCGGATGATCGGCTCGCCGGAGGACCGGTCGAACGGCCCTGGCATGCAGGCCTGATCGTGCTTGTCGGTGACCGAGCGCGTGCCGTGGATGATGCCCGTCATCGCCGTGGCGTAGAACCCGGCCATGTAGTCCTGGTCGCTCTCGGGCGGGACGAGGAAGCCCCAGCGGTTCCACATGTGCCCGGTGGACCACGCATCCTGGAGGAAGTGCGAGGCGAAGGCCTCGAGCGCCAGGGCCTCGCGCTCGCACTCCTGGATGATGGAGTCAGACACACTGGACAGGGTGTGGGACGTCACCTGCTTCAGGCCGTCCTTCACCTGCGCACACCGGCGCGCCACCGCGAGCGCGAGCTCGTGGTAGTGCCGGTAATATGCCTTCGAGAGCGGCGGCCAATGGCTCGCGTTGAGCGTGCCCATGTGGCCCTCGAACTGGTGGCATGAGTCGATCCGCTCTGGAGTGTCCGAGCGCAGGTTCGGGACGGCGCAGCGCTCGTTTCCCAGCACGTAGTCGGAGACGCTGTGGCTCACATCAGGGAGCTCGGAGAACTCAGCGAGGTAGACCCGGCGAAGCTGCCGCTCGCGCATTGATCCCGCCGCTGCCGGCTGCAGCGACGGCAGGCTGGAGATGTCCGGGAGCTTCTGACCAGTGGTGTAGTACACGAGATCCACCGGCTGCCTCAGGTGGCTGGGAATCTGGGCGAGCGCCATGGCTTCGGCGGAGATGCGAGCATGCTCACCGAGCTGTGCGCCTTGCGCCGCGCGCCGGCCAGCCTGACACGACGGCCATACCTCCTCGTCCTTCTTCATGGCGCAGATGCTCTCCCGGAGCAGCGGGCTGCTCGAGAGCTCCCCAAGCGCCTCCCTTCCTCCCGGCACCGTGGACCGGCACCAGCCCTGCCAGGCCCACGTGGCGCAGGGCAAGGTGAGGCAGAGGGCCACCGCACACGCACGGGCGCTCATGGCTGAGCCTCCGGGAACCCGGGAATGCAGCGTCCGGTGAGGATGCTCTCCTCGAGTGCCCTCCTGTCGTCTCGAGTGCGCTCGTGCGCCTGTCGGAACTCGTCCAGGCAGGCGCTCGGGCAGCAGCCATGTCCCCCCTCGCTGCTGGCACACACCTCTATCTTCGGGATGCACCCGATGATGGACTGCGAGGGGTTGGCGGTGACGCACGCGGTGACGCGGCTCAGGCACCACCCCCAGCGCGTGATCGGATCGTCCAGGGTCGGGTCATACGCGAGCTGCATCGTGAGCCCGCCGCTGGTGACCTCCGTGAAGAGGACCTTTCCGTCCTGGGTGGTCGGAAGTTGCGCTGCGATCTCCGGCGGCACCTCGCGCGAGGGGGGAGGACCGGGCGGCTCTGCGGGAGGCGGCTTCTCGCGGGACAACACATCACAGCCGCTGGCGAGCAGCGCCACGGCGAGTGAGGCGACCAAGCGGATCAAGGGGACCTCTGGGGTTCGAGGGCAGCAGCCGCACGTCGATGGAGCCGAAGGTGGGGGAGCCTACGTGGCACGTCGGGCACGGGCAACCTAACGACCAGGTCCGGTGCGCCACCTCGTCTCCGCAACGGCGGTAGAGGCCCGCTCCGCGGGAATGACGAGGATGTTGTCCCATGCGCCCGCTGAAGATGGCACGAAGGTCATCGTCAAGACGCCGCTGGGAACGGGGGAGCTGTGCGAGGAGCTCACCTACCACGCCGGACTCCGCGACGGACGAGCTCGGACCTGGCGCCTCGATGGCACCCTGGCGCGAGAGGCCTCGTTCTCCCAAGGGGAGTACCACGGGCTCCTGCGCGACTACGACGCGACCGGCACCCTGCCGGACGAGCTCGGGGATCTCTTCTCCCTTCGTGACGCTTCCTCCAACCCGCTGGAGTCGCTGCCCCTCGAGGCCCTGGCGAGCCTGCCCCGGCATGAGACCGCGTGCTGGGTCATACGAACCCTGTCCCTTCGGGCTGGCGTTGCAACAGGGGGCGGCTGCACTGTCGTCCAGTCTACTTGTTTACTTTCAGCCAGGCGGTACATTTAGGCCCGCGAGGGCCCATGGCACGTCTCACGCTTTCCCAGGCAAAGAGCAGGGCAAGCATCTCCCGAGATGAACCGACCCTCCGTCTGCGGGCCCCAGGTCAGCCCGCTGAGATGTCAGTGGCCTGTCCGTCGCCCTAGCACCGGTTGTCCCCATCCCTCTCTGGAGCACGTCATGCCCAAGAAGTACAACCTCAACGAAAGTTTCCGCCTCCATGGCGGCCTGCTGCTGGGTCTGTCTGTCGTCATCGCGCAGCTCGCCATCCCCCCCGCTCTGGCGAACGCCATGTCCGAGCAGCAAACGCTCAGCCCCGGTCCCCGCTCCCCTGGCGCCATGCTGCCCCCTCACGGGAACAGCGCCGCACTCCCAGGGGAGATGCTGGTGTACCCCAAGAAGTCCGTGGACCTGTCGACCCTGGTCTCGCTCGGTCCTCCAGAGGCGTTGGGTGGAGAGGTGCTCACCGGCAATCCCCAACTCTACGGTCGGATCGACTTTCAGCAGGGCAACATGATGGGGGGCCTCTTCATGGCCACGACCGGGTTGATCCGCGTCACCTTCCCGTTCACCGAGCACGCCACCATCATCGAGGGCAAGGTCACTCTCACGGACGAGACGGGCAAGACTCATACATTCAAGGCGGGTGACAGCTACTTCATCCGCCAGGGTTCGGTCATCCTCTGGAACGTGAAGGGGCCGTACGTCATCAAGAGCTTCTTCAACGTCACGGAGCCAGTGGCGCCCTGAAGCCGCTGGGGCCGTCTGTGAAGCGGCCCCGAGTCAATCACCTCTGTGTGGCTTCAGGGGCTCAGGGCCCAGGCGGCAGCGCCACCCTCAGCGTCGCCAGACACATCTCATCGCGCTGCGTGACATCGTCGATGGTGCCCGCGCGGGTGGCCACCGCTTCGTACTCGCGAGCCTGTACTCCTCTCACGGAAGGGAGGCTGCGCAAGCGCTCCACCAGGTGACAAGTGCCACAGCCGTATTAGATCAGGAGGCACACTGTTTCGCTTCCGAGCGGGGACTGGAGCGGCGTGGAGGAGCAGACCATGGAGTTCCGACGGACCCGCGAGCCCGCGCAGCGCGACAGGGAGTTGATGCTGATGCTGGGAGGAGCGGGCTTCTTCCAGGCGCTGGTGGCCGCCCACGAGCTGGGGTTGTTCCGCTACCTGGCGGCCCACCCGGGGATGAGCCAGGCCGCCCTCGCCGAGGGGCTTGGCCTGCCGCCCGCCTCCCTCCGGGTGCTGCTGCTTGCCTGCTGCGCCATGAAGCTCGTCGAGCGGACACAGGACGGCGAGTACCGCAACCTCGAGTGGGTGAGCGCAGCATTTGCCGGAGAGCGCCCCAGCTTCACCACGGTGGTGGAGGGCTTCGATCGGCTGCTCTACCAGCCCTTCTCCCGGCTCACCGAGTCGCTCCGGCGCGGCACCAACCTGGGACTGGACTGCTACCCCGGCCCGGGCAACACGCTCTACGAGCGCCTGGCCGCGCACCCACCGCTGGAGGCCATCTTCCACGCGTGGATGTCCAACTTGAGCTCCTCCGGGCTCCCAGAGCGCCTGACCGGAGCGCTGCATGACAGGACGCACGTGCTGGACGTGGGCGGGGGCGATGGGACCAATGCCGTGCTCCTAGCCAAGGCCCACCCGGGGCTGAAGGTCACCATCCTGGACCTGCCCTCCATCTGCGAGCGGGCCCGAGCCCGGGCCGCGGCCGAGGGACTGGACGGCCGCATCTCCACCCACCCCTGTGACATCCGCACGGATCCGTTCCCCACCGGGGCGGATGCCATCCTCTTCAGCCGCATCTTCAACATCTACTCCGAGGAGCAGAACCGCGGCTTCGTGCGGAGATCAGCGGACAGCCTGCCGCCGGGGGGACTGCTGCTCGTCTTCCCCAGCATGGTGTGTGACGACGATGAGACGGGGCCCCTGTCCGCGGCCTTCCTCTCGCTCTACTTCCTCTGCCTGGCCACGGGCGAGGGCCGCGTCTACCCCCCGAGCAGCTATGAGGAGTGGTTCCGCGAGGCTGGCTTCTCCTCGCTCGAGTGCACGGTCGATGCGGGGGACGACGCCGTCTTCATTGGCAGAAAATAGGCCGTCCCCAGCAGGTCAATGCCCCAGCAGGTCAATGACAGCCAAGCCCTCACCTGGCGCTGGCGAGGGCAGCCTTCTTCATGTCGTCCAGGCTGACCTCCTTCTTGTGCTGCGCGAACATCCACTGGTGGCCATCCGGATCCAGCAGCAGCGAGGTTCGCGAGCCGAAGAACTGCTCGCTGGGCGGCATCAGCTCCTTGGCCCCGGCAGCCAGCGCGCGGGCGTGCTGCTTGTCCACATCCGCCACGTAGACGAAGATGGAGACAGCCGTGCCCCCGGCGCTGATGGGCGAGAGCATGCCCCGCTCGCGGCTCTCAGGGCCAATCATCACCGTGCAGTTCTCGTGGCCGACCTCGGCGTGCATGATGCGCCCGCCGGCGCCAGGCAGCGCGAACTTGCGAGTGAAGCCGAAGGCCTTCTCGTAGAACTTGGCGGCCGCATCGACGTCACGAACCGTGAGGTGGGGGGTGATGGCGGTGGTCTTCTTGGGGAGTTGCATGATTGCGCGGTACCTCGTGGGTATGGGTTTTCACGAAAAACAACGCCACCAGCAGCCCACCCTCCCCGCCTGGAATGGGCAGGAAGAGGGGCGCTGGTAGCTCAGCCTGGGAATTGCGAGCCCTGCAGGCCTAGTACGTCACCGGCGGCTTGGGGGGAGGGGGCGTCGGCTTGGGCGCAGGAGGAGGAGGCGGCGTCGGCGTGCCGTAG
>NZ_DASPHO010000543.1:0-3562 GCF_035629615.1 Hyalangium sp.
AAACGGCACGCTGCGGGTCATCGATGTCGAAGATGGCCAGACGTGCCGCTCGACAGAGACGCAACTGAGCTGGAAGGACGGCATAACAGGCAAGGTCGCCAACTCAGACAAGCTCGATGGGATGGACTCATCAAAGTTCGCTCGCGCAGCTCTATTCGGCTCGCCAGTGAACGCTCGGACCGGCGATAGAGACCGTGACGGCAATTGCTTTCTAGGCGAGGTTGGGCTCTTTGCCGGCGAGCGAGTGCCCAGCGGTTGGGAAAAGGCTCAAGGTCAACTGTTGTCGATAACTCAGAACACAGCGCTCTACAGCCTGCTTGGGACCGATTACGGCGGAAACGGACAAACGAACTTCGCCCTTCCTGATCTTCGAGGCGCCGAGCCGAAGGGCGCCGGACCGGCGGCCCCCAATTACGCGATCTGCACCGTTGGGCAGTTTCCCCAATAAAACCGCGCCAGAGGAGGAAGGCCGAGGCTGCTGCTAGCCTCGGCCTTCCTCCTTACCTCTATTCACCGGAGTGCGTGGAAGGATAATTCGCAGAAGTTGGGCTTCCGCTTTACGGAGTTCTAGGAAGATCGCTACCCGCAAGCAACCCCAAGCTACGGCAAAGATAGCTACTTTAGGGGATACGCCGATGCTCTGGTGCCTCCATACTTGGGATGCTATAGCAAGCAGGGGCGGGGGCTGAACACCTGTCTACCTCCGTCGGCGAAAGACACCAGGCCGAACGACGGGAGGTACCATACATGAGCACACAACAGCAGCCCAACCGACTGACGCGCGGCGAGTTCCTGCGGACGGCCACGGGGACCGTCGCCGCCGCAACCGCGACGTCCCTGGTAGTCCTCCCGACCCCCGCTGAGGCCGAGGCGGCGCCCCGGACGCGTGGCGACGGTAGCGGTTCGCTCTTCGACGAACTGGACGCCAAGATCCGGGCCGGCATGCGAGAGCACGGCATCCCCGGCGTGGCAGTGGGCATGATCCACCGGGGCAAACGCTACGTCAAGGGCTACGGGGTTACCAACGTCGACCACCCCACGCCCGTGGACGGTGACACGCTCTTCCGGATCGGTTCGACCACCAAGACCTTCACCGGCACCGCGGCGATGCGGCTGGTCGATAGGGGTGAGCTAGACCTGGACGAGAGGGTCAAAACCTACCTGCCCGAGTTCGCTACGTCGCAACCCTCGGTGGCGCGTCGGGTGACCGTGCGCCAGCTCCTGAACCACTCCGCGGGCTGGCTGGGCGAGTACTACGCCGACAAGGGGCCCGGCGACGACGCGCTTGCGAGGTACGTTGCGGGGATGGCGCGGCTACCCCAGCAGACGCCGCGCGGGGAGGTCTTCGCCTACAACAACGCCGCCATCGTGCTTGCAGGACGCGTGATCGAGGCCGTGACCGGATCTACCTATGAGGAGGCCGTCAGGGAGCTGGTGCTCGATCCGCTCCGGATGAACCACAGCCGCTTCTTCTCCGACGAGATCGTGGGCTTCAACGTGGCCGCCTCACACAACATAGTCGACGGCGAGCCCGTCGTCGACCCCTCGATCTGGCGTGCGCCTCGTACTCTCCACCCGACCGGGGGCCTGATCTCCAGCGTCCGCGACCAGCTGCGCTACGCCGCCTTCCACCTGGGCAACGGGAAGGCTCCGGACGGGACCAGGCTGCTCAAGTACAAGTCGCTGATCGAGATGCGCACCAACCCGGGACCGGGCGGAACCCTGCTCGTCGAGCTCGACGGGATGGGGGTTACCTGGATGCTCAGGCCCAGCGCCCAAGGGGTGCGCATCGTCCAGCACGGCGGGGACTACCTGGGCCAGCACGCGGGCTTCGTCATGGTCCCCGAGCGGGAGTTCGCCCTCACCGTGCTCACGAACTCCGACGGCGGGCCCGGGCTGCTGGGCGATCTGTTCGTCGACGACTGGGCGCTCAGGCGCTTCGCGGGAGTGAGCAACCTGCCGGCCAAGCCCCGCGCGCTGAGCAGGCGCGAGCTGGCTCCCTACGAAGGCGTCTACACCGGGCGGATCATCGACCCGATCCTTACCCCCAGCGGTACGGAGGCGGAGACCAGGATCGAGCTGAAGGGCACCCCCGACGGCTGGCTGCGCATGAGGCGAACCGACAGCGTCGAGTCGGCCGTCCTCGACGACCCCTCGGATGTGGTAGGGGCGGAGGACTCCCCGGTGGAGGGTCAACGCCTGGCGTTCTACCGCGACGATTACGTGCTCGTCTACGACGGGAGCGGCGGGCCGACTTTCGCCCGGGCGAACTTCCTCCGGGGCCACGACGGGAGCGTCCAGTGGCTGCGCATCGGCGGAAGGCTCTACCGGCACCAGGGAGCCTAGTAGGACCGCCGGAGACGGGAGTAGCGGAGCCACCCTGAGGGCTGAAACCAAGAAGAGGCTTCAAGGCTATTACAGGCCGCCAGAGGCGTGCGAGACGAGGCGCTGCTAACCCTTGCTCTGCGAACGGGGATGCGCCAGAGTGAGCTCGCTGCGCTCCGTTGGGAGGACGTCGACCTGGGCGGTCCCCGTCCGGCCGTGAGGGTGCGCCGATCGGCGGCCACGAGGACCAAAACGGTCGTCACGACGACGAAGACTGGCGAGGAGCGGACGGTGGGCATCGGCCCGCGCACCGTCGATGTTCTCGGGGCCCACCGCCAGCGGCAGCGGGTCGAGCGCATGGCCGCGTCGGTGTGGGCAGATTCGGGTTGGGTCTTCCCCAACACGCGCGGCAAGGTGCGCCGGCGCGACTCCGTGATGCGCCATGGCCTGCTCAGAGCAGAATCCGGCTTACAGGACGGCCCGACCTGTGGTAGCGGTCAGCCTTCAGCTTCTTGTTCTTGCTGAAGGCTGGCCGCTTGTGAAGGGGCTTCTTCTAGCGCCTGGTGCTGGCGATGACTGTGGCTTGCCCGATCAGGAGTCCTCCACTGAACAGGTCGGTGTTGAAGGTCTGGTTCAGGGCACCTGCAGCCGTGCTGGTCAGCCTGACGTTTACATCCTTAAGGACCAGTACTCCGGGGGCGGCATTGACTCCACCCGTAACCGCGCCGAGGCGCAGCAGCGGTATGCGCACGCCTGCTCCGGCCACCTTGGCGGTCAGGTATCCGGTGTCGAGGTCGATGATGAAGCGCTTCACCACCAGCGTCGTGTCCCCGGCGGTGATGGCGAGGCCTCCGGAGTGTACGATCCTTCCGCTGAGCTGCTTTTTGTTGACCTCACCCCCGACTACCGGGAAGGCGAACAGGGTGCTACCGGCGGGCCCGGTGGCCGGGCCTGTGGCCCTGATGCTGACGCCCGCGTCCGTAAGCACGGCCGCCGTACCGCCATCGAGCCTGAGCAAGGTCTGTCCGCCGGTGACAGCGGTGGTTGCGCTTCGCTCGGCGCTCTGCGCGGGCGGCGCCGCAAGCGCCAGGGCGAGAAGCGCCGCGGCAAGCGCGCCGGCGAGCGCCGTCCAGACTAGTGAGCTTCTCCACGTCTGGCGCAGGTGGGCTGCGCCTGTGGTCGTCATCCTCAAGGTGATGTTCGCCTCCTTGGAGTCGGTTTGCCGTCGTCCTTGACC
>NZ_DASPHO010000544.1:0-19846 GCF_035629615.1 Hyalangium sp.
AGCGCGTCGGCTGCACCGATGTCATCTCCCTGTCGGCCGTGGGCTCCCTGCGCGAGGATCTGAGCCCGGCGACCTTCGTCGTCGTCGACCAGTTCATCGACCGCACCTTCGCCCGCGAGAAGAGCTTCTTCGGCCCTGGCCTGGTGGCCCACGTCTCGATGGCCGACCCGGTCTGCCCGCGGCTTTCGGCGCTCGCCGCCCAGGCGGCGCGCGAGGTCGGCGCCCACGTCGTCGAGGGGGGAACCTACGTCGTCATGGAAGGCCCGCAGTTCTCCACCCGGGCCGAGAGCCGCCTCTATCGCGACTGGGGCTGCGACGTCATCGGCATGACCAACATGCCCGAGGCCAAGCTCGCCCGTGAGGCGGAGATCTGCTACGCGACGGTGGCCATGGTCACGGACTTCGACTGCTGGCACCCGGGCCATGACGCCGTCACCGTGGAGCAGGTCCTCTCCGTGCTCCTGGCCAACGCCGGCAAGGCGCGCTCGCTCATCAAGAAGGTCATCCCGCTGCTGGGCGGGCAGCAGAGCCCTTGCAAGCACGGCTGCCAGACGTGCCTGGACACGGCCCTCATCACCGCCCCCGAGGCTCGGGACCCCGCCGTGATGGAGCGCCTGGACGCCGTCGCTGGGAGGGTGCTGCGGCGCTGAACGTGCCGGGTACTTGCTCCTGTCGTGCTGGCCGCATAAAGCAGCGGGCCGCTAAGGAGAGCCATGCCCACTGCCTTCACCCGAGTCCTAGGAAGCGGCTTCGTCGTTGGGGAGCACTGCGTCAAAAACGAGGCGCTGTCGAAGATCTGTGACACGTCGGATGAGTGGATCCGCGAGCGCACCGGTATCGAGCAGCGCTACTTCGTCGAGGAGGGGACCTCCACCAGCGACCTGGGTGTCCAGGCCGCGCGCAAGGCGCTGGAGGACGCGAGGGTGACTCCCCAGGAGATCGACTACATCGTCTTCGCCACGATGACCCCGGACTATTACTTCCCGGGCTGTGGCGGCCTGCTCCAGGCGAAGCTGGGGCTGTCCAACATCCCGGCGCTGGACATCCGCCAGCAGTGCAGCGGGTTCATCTACGGACTCCAAGTATGCGACGCGCTGATCCGCTCGGGGGTGGCGAAGCGGCTGCTCTTCGTCGGGGCCGAGGTCCACACCGGCTTCATGCCCTGGACGAAGCAGGCGTTCGATCTCATCACCGGCAAGGCGCAGGGCGAGCTGCCCAAGGACGAGATCGAGTTCAACACGAAGTTCCGGGACCGGACGTCGCTGTTCGGTGATGCGGCGGGCGCGGTGGTGCTGGGGCCCACGGACAACCCGGAGCGCGGTCTGCTGGGCTTCGTGCTGCACTCGGATGGGAGCAAGGCGGAGAGCCTGTACGTGCCATCCGCGGGCTTCGCCTACCGGCCCTACGTGGGTGGCGAGGCGCACATCCGCGAGGCGCGCTACGTGCCGTCGATGGACGGACGCACGGTGTTCAAGATGGCCGTGTCGAAGATGCCCGAGGCCGTGCATGAGGTCTGCCAGAAGGTGGGCGTCACGGTGGATGACATCCACATGCTGATCGCGCACCAGGCCAACCTGCGCATCAACGAGGCGGTGCAGAAGTCGCTGAAGCTGCCGGACGAGCGCGTCTACAACAACATCCAGCGCTACGGGAACACCACCGCGGCGACGATTCCCATCGCCTATGACGAGTGCCGCAAGAGCGGCAAGGTGAAGGAGGGAGACCTGGTGTGCTTCGTGGGCCTGGGCGCCGGGTTCCACTGGGGCGCGGCGCTGATGCGCGAGTAGTCCCGGGTCTCTAGGAACGGTCCCTGCCCGCTCCCTGAGCCAGAGAGACAGCGCCTCCCGGAGTGAGCGACACACCCGCTCCCTCCGGGCATGATGGCCGCCTGGAGGAATCCATGAAGGTCCTTGGCCAGCCGATGCGCACCATCTGGGTCGAGCCCGACGGCTGGTCCGTGGGCATCATCGACCAGACGCGTCTTCCCCACGCCTTCGTGACGGCTCACCTCACCACGATGGAGGAGGTGGCCCATGCCATCCTCTCCATGCAGCTCCGGGGCGCGCCGCTCATTGGCGCCGCCGCCGCCTATGGCGTCTGCCTGGCCCTGCGCGCGGACACGTCGGATGAAGCGCTGGAGAAGGCCTGCGAGGTGCTGGCAGGCACCCGGCCCACTGCCATCAACCTGCGCTGGGCCCTGGAGGAGATGCGCCGCACCCTCCAGCCGCTCTCCCCTTCCGAGCGCCTCTCTGCCGCCTACCGGCGCGCCGCCGCCCTCTGCGACGAGGACGTGGCCATCAACCATGGCATCGGCACCCATGGCCTGCCGCTCCTCCAGGATGCCTGGGAGCGCAAGGGGAAGAAGGGCCGCGTCAACGTCCTCACCCACTGCAACGCGGGCTGGCTGGCCACCGTGGACTGGGGCACCGCGCTCGCGCCCATCTATCTGGCTCATGACGCGGGGATCCCCGTCCATGTCTGGGTGGATGAGACGCGGCCTCGCAACCAGGGCGCCAGCCTCACCGCCTGGGAGCTGGGACAGCATGGCGTCCCCCACACCGTCATCGCCGACAATGTGGGCGGCCACCTCATGCAGCACGGCCGTGTAGACCTGTGCATCGTCGGCACGGACCGGACCACCGCCCGGGGCGACGTGGCGAACAAGATCGGCACCTACCTCAAGGCGCTCGCGGCCAAGGACAACGGCGTGCCCTTCTATGTGGCGCTGCCGTCGCCCACGATCGACTGGACGCTCGAGGATGGCGTCCGCGACATCCCCATCGAGCAGCGCGACGGCGCCGAGCTGACCGACATCAGCGGACGGCTGCCCTCGGGCGAGGTGGTGACCGTACGCATCACGCCCCCCGGCAGCCCCGCGGCCAACTACGGCTTCGACGTGACACCGGCGCGGCTCGTCACAGGGCTCGTCACTGAACGTGGGGTGTGCGCGTCCTCACCCGAGGGACTGCGGTCGCTCTTCCCCGAGCGAGCCCGAGGAACTGGGACGTGAGCCCGCTGCCGCACCTGTGGCAGCGAGAAGCAATCATCTCCACCGCCCGACGGCTGAATCCCTCTGGGCTCAACCAGGGCACCTCCGGCAACCTCAGCCACCGCGTGGACGAGGGCTTCCTCGTCACCCCCACGGGCATGGAGTACGACGCAATGCGCCCGGAGGACATCGTCCTCATGCGCTTCGACGGGAGCCATGAGGGGTTGCGGCTCCCTTCCTCGGAGTGGCGCTTCCACCGCGACATCCTCGCCTCGCGGCCAGAGGTGAACGCGGTGCTGCACACGCACTCCCTGAACAGCACCGCCGTCTCGTGCCTGCGCTGCTCCATCCCTCCCTTCCACTACATGGTGGCGATGGCCGGCGGCTCCAACATCCGCTGTGCCCCCTACGCCACCTTTGGCACAGAGGAACTGTCCCGCCATGCTGTGGCCGCGCTCGAAGGTCGCAAGGCATGTCTGCTCGCGAACCACGGGCTGATCACCGTCGGCCCAGACCTGCCGAGCGCCTTCAAACTGGCCATCGAAGTTGAGACACTCGCCGGCATGTACCTGCGGGCGCTCCAGGTGGGCGAGCCCGTGCTGCTCGATGAAGCCGAGATGGCCGGGGTGCTGGAGAAGTTCCGGACCTACGGGCAGCAGAAGGAGTGACCGAGATGCGCAACCAGATCTTCGCGGTGCTGTTCGGTCTCACGCTCTCGCTCGCGGGCTGCAAGGACGATCCGCCGGACACGGGAGACCCGGACAGCGGCACTCCCGGACCTGCTCCCGACGCGGGACAGGCCGATGCAGGGCTTGATGGAGGAACGCAGCCCCCGCCGGATGGAGGCACCCCTGGCGCGGATGCCGGAAGTGATGCGGGCACGACTCCCGCGACAGACGGCGGCACGGATGGAGGAGTCCTTCCCACTCCGGATGCTGGCACCGACGCAGGAACTCCTCCCCAGGCCTGTGGCGACTTCGTCGAGGACAATGTGCTCACGCGGTGGACGGCCTGGTCCTCTGACAACGCGCAGACGGACCTGAGCATGCTTAGCGCGGCCGAAGTGGTCCGCGGCAGCACGGGGCTGAGGGCCGTCACCCAGTCGGGCTTCGACTTCGCCCTGCGCTACACGCCCGCGGGCGGCACCGTGGATGTCTCCAGCTCCGACCAGCTCCGGTTCGCCATCCGCGCCCTCAACACCACCCCCATCGGCTGGCAGGGCGACTTCCCCGTGGTGGTGCTCCAGGACTCGGCCGGCAACCGGCGCACCTATACGCCCAGCCGCCAGCTCCTTGGCCGCGACGGCAGCACCTGGACGCCCATCTCCATTCCGCTCGCCGGGGATTCCACCTGGAGCGCCTCCGGCAGCACCGTGAACCTCCGCGCCCTGGCCCTCGTGGAGGTGCACGCAGACACCTGGGACTCCGGCTTCACGATCGACCTGGATGCCATGAGCTTCGAGCAGGCCCAGACCGTCTGCAACCTGCAGTGCCCCAGCTCCTGCAGCGGCCGAGGGACGTGCGATCCCTCCGTCCTCGCCTGCTCGTGCGACCTGGGCTACGGCGGCAACGCGTGCAGTGCCTGCGCGACGGGCTTCGTCCCGCAGGGCGGGACGTGCGTGCTGCCCAATGACGCCAACCACTCCGAGTGGCCCAACGCCACCAGCCGCGCCAACAGCGATCCGTGGCTCCAGGTGCACCACGCCCAGATCCAGACGCTAAAGCCCAAGCTGCTGGCCCTCAACTTCGTCAACCCGAGCTCCCCTACTCAGATCAACCAGCTCATCACCCAGCTCACCAACGCCTTCGCCGAGGGCTCCAAGGTCCAGGGCTTCAGGAACGCCTCCGCGCCCGCGCAGCTTCAGTACCAGCTCGCCAAGCCGATCATCGATCTGCGAGACGGGGTCAACGGCCGTCCGCCACCGCCCGCAGGCTATGCGTACGAGAACAGCACCCTCTTCCCGCGGCGCCCCCAGAGTGAGCCCGGCGGCTGGCGCTTCGACTACGCCACCCTCTTCGAGCAGGGCTTCGCGCAGCACTACGGCTACCCGGATCCGGCCAACGTCGGCCGCTTCCTGACGCTGTGCGAGCTGGTGGAGCGCGGAGACATTCACGAGCTGTGGGTCATCGGCTCGGGGGATGTGCCGGACGTGAACGCCGCGGAGGTGCTGGAGGCCAAGCCTCGCTACACGCGCACGGGCAACCGCATCCCCAACGCCGTGGAGCGCTGCGCAGGCAACGGGTGCTTCGAGGCGGACGTGCCCTTCTGTGGCCGGAGCCTGCGCATCGGCTTCGTCAACTACAACCGCGGCCCTGGCTGCTACGTCCACTCGCAAGGTCACGGCCTGGAGTGGACCTCCAACAGCAAGGCGGTGCCCTCGCTCACGGAGTGGTTCACCCCGCTGGTCCGGTTCGATCTGGACACGCGCTATGGCCTGCCCTTCTCCAAGCTGTACGACATGGGCTGCGCCACCGAGCCGTGCCTCAGCTTCCCCACCCCGTCGAGCGCGCGGGTGGTCCACCAGGGCACCTCCTACAACGTGAGCCCGTATGACGGGGCCTGCGGCAACGTGCACTTCGCGCCCAACAGCGTCAGCCACTACGACTACGGCAACGCCACGCTGGTGCGCACCTCGTGCACGGGCTTCGGCCGACGCCAGGGCCCCGGCGGCGCCGATGCGACCGAGCTCGTCAACAAGGACACCTGGGCGCGCTACCTGTCCCTCGCCCCGGACTGCGGCGGCGAGTTCCTCGTCTGGTGGTTCCAGAACATGCCCGGCTACAACTCAGGGCAGACCTACTCGGACGGGCGGCCCATGCCTTCCCTCTGGCCGTTCTTCTTCTACTGACAGCGGACACGGCTCATGCCCCCTCGCAAGCTCCCGCGGCACCTCAACTGGCTGGAGGCCTTCGCGGCCGCCGTCGAGGCGGGCAGCTTGGAGGGAGCCGCCGAACACCTGGGCGTCGCCCGCTCCGTGGTGAGCGAGCACATCCGCGCGCTCGAAGCCGCCCTGGGTGATGGCGAGCCCCTGCTGGAGCGCGGGCCTGGCCGCCGGCTCCACCTCACCCCGCGCGGCCAGCGGCTCTACGCCGGCACGCAGACGCCGCTGCACCAGCTCGATCTCAAGCGCCTGAGGGATCTCGCCAGCTCCGAGCCCAGCCTGCGCCTGGGCCTCAACCACACGCTCTCCACCATGCTCCTGGGCGACATCGCCTGGGACGCCGCCCAGGCCGGCATCAAGCTGGAGATCGGCTTCGGCGGGCCCTTCGAGCTGGTGCGCGAAGTGCAGACGGGCCAGCGCGACCTGGTCATCGGCTTCACCCCCCTGCCCCCCCACCGAGGCGTGGAGGCCGAGTCCCTCACGGCCCTGCCCTTCGTGGTGCTGGCGGGCCCGGACTCCCCCCTGGCTGCCACGACCGGCGCTGGCAAGGCCCTGCACGTGAAGGATCTCGAGGGCCAGTCCTTCGTGGACTGGCTCCGGGATGATCCCTACGGCGGTGCCAACAGCGCGCGCTTTGCGACGCACAGCGTCACCGTGCGCGAGGTGGCCCGCGTGGAGAGCTTCCTCCAGCTCTTCGACGTGCTCCGCGCCTTCGCCCAGGCTTGCGGCATCGCCCCGGACCTGCGGCCCCTGCGCCCCTTCCCACCTGAGCTCCACGTCTGGCCCCTCCAAGAGGAGCAGCCCCAGCTCATCGAGGTGGTCGCCCTCTGGGCCGAGGGCGTGCAGAGCGCAGAGACCCGTCACGTCCTCCAGGGCCTCCGACGCAGGCTGGGGCCGAAACGTCGGAAAATCGAATAGAACTTCGGAATTTTACGGATTTCCGCCGGGCCTCTTCATCCTTACCCTAAGGGGTAGCCGATGGAGGAGCGCCGATGACCCCGACGGAGAGGACCCTGGCCCGCCTGCCTGCCCACCTGCGACGCTACGTCGTGGGACAGGAGTACGAGTCCTATACGCCGCGCGATCAAGCGGTGTGGCGCCACATCCTCCGCCGCCTCCGCAGCCACCTGTCCGACAAGGCCCACCCCGTCTACCTCGAGGGGCTGGAGGCTACGGGCATCGGCGTGGAGCGCATCCCCAGCCTGGATGAGATGAACGAGAAGCTGGCGAAGCTGGGCTGGGCGGCGGTGGGCGTGCGCGGATTCATTCCCCCGGCCGTGTTCACCGAGCTGCAGGCCATGGGCGTGCTGGCCATCGCCGCGGACATCCGCACCCACGAGCACATCCCGTACACGCCCGCGCCGGACATCGTCCACGAGAGCGCCGGCCACGCGCCCATCATCGCCAGCGCCCGCTATGCGGAGTACCTCAAGCGCTGCGGCATGGTGGGCTTCAAGGCCATCGCCTCGGTGGAGGATCAGGCCATCTTCGAGGCCATTCGCAATCTCAGCGTGGTGAAGGAAGATCCCACCGCCACGCCGGAGGAGGTGGAGCACGCCCAGGCGCGGCTGGATGCCGCCACGCGCAGCAGCCGCTACGTGAGCGAGAGCACCAGGGCCTCGCGCCTCTACTGGTGGACGGCCGAGTACGGCCTGGTGGGCAGCCTGGAGCATCCTCGCCTGTACGGCGCTGGCCTGCTGTCGAGCATCGGCGAGGCCGAGCACTGTCTCACCCCGGCGGTGAAGAAGGTGCCGCTGAGCCTGACGTGCGCGGACACCGAGTACGACATCACCCAGATGCAGCCGCAGCTCTTCGTCGCGCGGGACTTCGAGCACCTCTTCCAGGTGCTGGAGCAGTTCGAGGCCACGCTGGCGTGGAAGCGCGGCGGAGACTACGGCCTGCAAGAGGCGCTGCGGGCGCGCTCGGTGAACCACCTGGTGCTCGCGGACGGGCGCGAGGTGACGGGCCGCGTGGTGGAGCTCTTCGAGGGCTCGCGCCCCGTGAAGGAGGGCCTCTCCACGGCCATGGTCCGCCTGTCGGGGCCGGTGATGCTGTCTCGCGGCGGGCAGGCCCAGGGCAAGCCGTGGCAGAGCCCCACGCTGGTGGCCTTTGGCATCGGCACGCTGCCGGAGCGCGGCCCCTTCCAGCTCGAGCTCGCCAGCGGCCTGCGCCTGGAGGGCTTCTCCGTGGGCGGCGGCGAGGTGCTGCGCCTGCGCGTGAAGCTGGGAGCGCGGACACTGGAGCAGCTTCCCTCGGTGGCGCGGCTCTACCTCAGCGAGGGCCTGCCGTCGGTGGCGGGCGGCGCCGCGGATCCGGGCGCGTGGGATCGCTGGTTCGGCGAGCTCAATGCCTTCAGCGAGGGCGACGGCGAGGCACAGGCGCGGGCGCGCAAGGCCGAGGCACTGCCTCCAGCCC
Source organism: Hyalangium sp. (assembly GCF_035629615.1). Taxonomy (GTDB): domain Bacteria; phylum Myxococcota; class Myxococcia; order Myxococcales; family Myxococcaceae; genus Hyalangium. The sequence continues at coordinate 8,286 of NZ_DASPHO010000544.1, forward strand.
TGGCAGGGCTCTACCGCGAGGCGCGGGCACTCCGTGAGTCGGGCGAGCGCCGGCCGGAGCGTCTGGAGCAGCTGACCCAGGCCGCCAGCGCGTTCCCGGGCGAGTGGCTGCTCTGGGATGAGCTGAACGAGCTGCGCGAGGCCCTCTCGGGCGCTCCGATGCTGGGTGCGTACCCCGAGCGCTCCGCCCGTTCCCAGCTGGCCGCTTCGTAACGTCGACCCAGGGTTCGAGGCCTCTGGCCTGGTGCGTCGAGATAGGCTGCCGCGCCACCCTGGAGACCGACTTGCGTCCAGCCCGCTCCCACCTGCTGCCTGCCCTCCTCTGCGTCTTGCTCCTCGGCTCACCGGCCCTCGCGGCGCCTCCAGGCCCGGAGGCCCCCGCTCACTCCGAGGTGTCCCGGTTGATCGCCGCCTTCATGGGGGACACACCTCTGGTGAACGATCTCCAGTCCCTCACGGATGAGATCGGCGGAAGGGCCACGGGCTCGCAGGCCAACCTCCGCTCGGTGGAGTGGGCGCTGGCGCGCTTCCGCGAGGCGGGCGTGGATGCGCGCAAGGAGCTCTTCCAGATGCCCTCGCTGTGGCTGGAGCGCTCGGCGCGCGCCACCGTGCGTGGGGAGGGCGTCAGCTACACGCCCCGCGTGGCGGCCATGCCCTTCTCCACCAGCACCCCCAAGGGTGGGCTCAGGGCGCCGCTGGTCTCCGGAGGCAAGGGCTCGGAGAAGGACTTCCAGGCACTGGGGGCCAAGGCCCGTGGGGCGTTCCTGCTCGTGGAGACTGCGGAGCTGAAGGACATTGACGGCCTGTTCCGCGAGTACACCGAGGGCGCCGCGATCGAGGAGCGCGCCTTCGCGGCCGGCGTGGCGGGCGTGGTCTACATGGGCTCGCGGCCCAACAACCTGCTCTACCGCCACAACGTGGCCACGGGGCTGCGCAACACCCGGCCCATGTTCGTGATGGAGCGGGATGGTGCGCTGCGGGCGATGCGGCTCCTCCGGGGTGGCAAGGCGCTGACGATCACCGCCGAGCTCGACATCCAGTCAGGCCCTGCCTACACGAGCCACAACGTCATCGGAGAGCTCCGCGGCACCACGCGCCCGGAGGAGATCGTCGTGCTGGGGGCGCACCTGGACTCGTGGGATCTGGGCACCGGAGCGCTGGACAACGGGGCCAACGTGGTGGCGCTCATCGACGTGGCACGGCAGATGAAGCGGCTGGGGCTGAAGCCGGCGCGCACCCTCCGCTTCGCCCTGTGGAACGGTGAGGAGCAGGGCATGTTCGGCTCGTGGGGCTACACGCTGGCGCACGAGGCGGAGCTGGACAAGCACGTGATGGCCTCCTCCTTCGACATCGGCTGCGGGCGCATCACCGGCTTCTTCACCGGACGCCGCCCTGAGCTGCCACCCCTGGTTGACCGGGCGCTCGAGCCGGTGAAAGGACTGGGGCCCTTCACGCAGGTGGATGATCCCATCGTCGGCACGGACAACTTCGACTTCATGCTGCACGGGGTGCCCAACCTGGTGGCAAACCAGGAGCCGGCGCTCTATGGCCCCAACTACCATGCGCGCTCGGATGAGCTGGACAAGTGCGACGTGAACCAGCTGCGGCTCAACACGGCCATCATGGCGGCCCTGGCCTATGGCTTTGCGCAGATGGATGCGAAGCTGCCGCGGCACTCGCGCGCGCAGGTGGAGGAGCTGACGCGTACCACGGACCTGCTCCAGCAGATGAAGGCCTTCAACGTCCATGAGGACTGGGCCGCCGGCAAGCGCGGGCGGAAGTAGCCCCCGCAAGGAGCCCCCCTGATGTCACCCAAGGAGCTGACCAATGATTGATTTCTATACGTGGGCCACGCCGAACGGCTGGAAGATCGCCATCACCCTGGAGGAGCTGGGGCTGCCCTACACCGTGCACCCCATCGACCTGAGCAAGGGCGAGCAGAAGCAGCCCGAGTACATGAAGATCAACCCCAACGGGCGCATCCCGGCCATCGTGGACCGCGAGGAGGATGGGTTCTCGGTGTTCGAGTCGGGGGCGATCATGATCTACCTGGCGGAGAAGACCGGGCGGCTGCTGCCGACGGACCGCAAGGGGCGCTCGCGGGTCATTCAGTGGCTGATGTTCCAGATGGGCGGGGTGGGCCCCATGCAGGGGCAGGCCAACGTCTTCTTCCGCTACTTCCCGGAGAAGATCCCGGCCGCCATCCAGCGCTACCAGAACGAGACGCGGCGCCTCTACACCGTGCTCGACACCCGGCTCCAGGAGAACGAGTACCTGGCGGGGGACTACAGCATCGCCGACATCGCCAACTGGGCCTGGGCGCGTGTCCACTTCTGGGCGGGCGTATCGGTGGAGGGGCTGCCACACCTGCAGCGCTGGCTGGCCGCCATCGAACAGCGGCCGGCGGCTCAGCGGGGTGTGAAGATCCCCCACGAGGTCAAGCTCGATGAAGCCAACCAGGAGAAGCTGATCCAGTCGGCCCAGAGCCTCTTGCAGCGGTGAGGCAGGCCTGAGGCTTGCGCCCCCTGGCGGCGCGCCGGGCCAACCTGTCAGACAAGCAGACAGGTTGGGCCAGAGCGCGCGGTCGGGGGAGCCTTGAGTCGGCGACCGGAGCGATGCGGGAGGGGCGCGGCTCACAGCGAGCGGGCGGCGATCTCCGTGAGCTCCTCGTCCGTGAGCACCAGTGGGTTGGCCTTCATGCTGCTGGCCACCTTGGCCTTCTCCACCAGCTGGGGCACCTCGGCCTCCGTCAGCCCATAGCGGCGCAGCCCCGGCACACTCAGCGCCTGGCACAGCTCCCTCACCCAGGCGATGGCATCCTCCGCTCGCGCCTCCGCCTTCCCGGTGAGCAGCGCCGCCACCTCCTGGAAGCGGGAGAGCGCCGGGTGCTGGGGCGCACGAGCCCGGAGCGCCCGGAGGTTCACGTCCAGGCTCGCCGCCAGCAGCGCCGCGCAGACTGCCCCGTGTGGCGCCTGGAACATGCCGCCCATCGGAGCAGCAAAGCCGTGCACGGCGCCGAGCCCCGAGTTGGCCAGGCACAGCCCTCCGAAGAGGCTGGCCAGCGCCAGATCCTCCCGCGCCGCCGCGTCGAAGTCCTCCAGCGCCGCCCGCCGCAGCGAGCGCGCCGAGCGGCGCATCCCCTCGCGGGCCAGCGTGTCTGTGAGCGGGTTGGCCCGGGCGGAGAGAAAGGGCTCGATGAGCTGGGAGAGCGCGTCCAGCCCGCTGGAGGCAACCACCGGCCCGGGAGTCCCCACGAGCAGGTCCGGATCCACCAGAGCCACGCGCGGCAGCATGAGCGGGCTGCGCAGGCTGGCCTTCACCTTCTCCTCCCTGGAGCCCAGCACCGCGTTGCGCGTCACCTCCGAGCCTGTCCCCGCCGTCGTGGGGATGGCCACCATCGGCACCGAGGGGTGCGTCAGCGGCCGCCCCCGCCCGATCACCTCCAGATAGTCGAGCGGATCCCCGCCGTTGGCAGCCAGCGCCGCGATGGCCTTGCCCGCGTCCAGCACGCTGCCCCCACCCAGTGCCACCACGACGTCGCACCCCGCGGCGATGGCCGTGGCCGTGCCCTCTCGCGCCATCTCCAGCGTGGGCTCGCCCTCCACCCGGAAGAGAACGGTGGACAGCCCCAGCCGGTCCAGCCCCTCGCGCAGCGGCGCCGCGCGCGCGGGAGTACTCCCGGTGACGATCATCACCCGGCGCCCCCCGAGAGCCCGCACCAGCTCGGGCGCTTCAGCCAGCCGGCCCGCGCCGAAGATGACTCGCGTGGCGGTGGCGAACTCGAAAGCCAGGCCGCTGCTCACGTCACCACCCCCCATTGTCGGGGAAGCAGTTGGCGTACTTCCGGCTCGTGCGCGGCTCGGCCATCATCGGCGCCACGGTGTCCCGCCACTTCAGGTAGTGGGCCGTCTCCTTGTGCGCGGCCGGGGCCTCGGGCGTCCGGTACACCTCGACCAGCACGAACCGCGTCGTGTCCTCGGTGTCCTGGACGACATCGAAGCGGGCGATTCCCTGCTCCTTCACGCTCTCGCGAGCGTTGGCCAGCGTGGCCTCGCGGAAGGCGTTGACGTGCTCCGGTCTCACGTGAACGTGGACGTGGACGATCAGCAGGCTCTGAGACATGCGCCCAGGGTACCGCGAGCGCATTCCACTCCAAACAAATGCGTTGTCCTGGACTGTCGGCAGGCCGGTCCACTCCCAGTGGGCCTCCATCGTGCTGAGCAATCCGGCCATCAACATCCTGTTGCAGACCCGGAACCCGGCCACCCAGGGGAACTTCGGCTACGGCAAGGATATCGTGGACCCGGTGTTCGGCTGACCCGGCCTCCCTCGTGAGGGGGGCCCAACCCCCTCATGAGGTGGACGGATGAGAAGCAACGTGCGGTGGCTCTGGCTGGTGGGCGCGGTGCTCCTGTGGGCCTGCGGGGAGGAAGAGCCTCCTCCCTCGACCGGAGCGAAGATCCCGCTCCGGGTGCCGATGTATCCCTATATCCCTGATGCGGCCGGGGATGGGTTCAAGGCCTTGGCGGCCCGCATCGAGGCTGACTTCGAGCTGAGCCACCCCAACATCGATCTGGAGATCAACCCGCCGTGCTTCCAGGACGACTTCTACGAGCCGGCGGGCATCGCTCGCTCCCTGAACGGCGAGGGTGACTGCGCCTACGACGTCATCGAGACGGACACGAGCATCCTCGGCGAGCTGGTGGCCTCCGGCTCGGTGCGCCCCTGGCCGCGCCTGCCCGACGGCATCTCCTTCCACCCGTCGGGAGTCACGGCCTCGCAGCAGACCGATCCGGCGGTCGTCTACGGCGTGCCCCACTGGCTGTGCAACCACTTCATCATGTCGCGCAGCGAGAGCGTGCGGCAGGCGCAGACCGCGTCGGCGCTCGTCCAAGCCCTGGTGGGACTGGGCACCGCCGAGCCGGATATGGCCGGAGACATGCTCGGGAGCTGGAACCTCCCCTCGCTCTACGTGGATGCGTGGGCGGACCGGCACGGCGGCGAGTCCCTCAGCACCGCGGTGACGACGTCGAGCTATGACTCGGCGGTGCTCGAGTCCTTGCGCGCCGTTGTCCGCACCTGCGCCGCCGATGGCAAGAACCCCTGCATCGATGGGACGTACAACGACTTCGAGAACTTCGATCTGCCCGCGCAGCTCTTCGCCCAGGGCAAGGTGGACACCATGCTGGGCTACTCGGAGCGCCTGCACACCATCATCAAGAGCCTGCCCGCCGGAGCCAGCGCCTCCGCCCTCCAGATCTCCTCGGCGCCGCTGGGAGAGGGCAACACGCCCATCCTGTTCACCGACTCGTACTTCCTGAGCGCCCGCTGCACCGGCGACTGCGAGAAGGCGGCGCTCGAGTTCACCGCGTACATGAGCCAGCCAAGCACCTTCGAGTGGATCCTCATGAGCGAGGACGCACCCGAGGCCGGCCGCGTGCCCCGCTACCTGCTCCCGGCCACGCTCGACGCCTATGAGGCGCCGAAGGTCCGCGCGGATCCGTTCTACCCCGTGCTCGCCACCTTGACGCGCAACGGCGTGCCCTTCCCCAACGGGGGTCTGCTGACCATCCGCAAGCAGATGGAAGCCGACCTCAAGGCCGTGCTCAGCTCGCCATGATGATCTGCCGCTCGACCTTGCCGCGCTTCCTGAGCTGCCTCCTCGGCTGCCTCCTGCTGTCCACCGCCGCGGGGGCCCAGCCCACCTCCCCGGCAAGTGCCGCCCCCGACGCCACGCCCCGCACGCCCACTCGCGAGGAGCTGGCGCGCTACCCCTGGCTGTCCCAGGAGGCTCGGGTGCGCCCGCTGGAGGGCACCTTCCCCCCACCGGCTGGCTACACGCGGGTGGCGATGGAGGCGGGCTCGTTCGGAGCGTGGCTGCGCGGCCTGCCGCTGCGCCCCGAGGGCTCGCCGGTGCGTGACTTCCGAGGCGGACAGGTGCTGGCCGGGGATGACTCCCGGCTGGCCGCGGTGGCCGAGCTGGACGTGGGCACCGCCAACCTCCAGCAGTGCGCGGACTCGATCATCCGCCTCCACGCCGAGTGGCTCTGGGTGCAAGGCCAGAAGGAGCGCATCGCCTACCGCTTCACCAGCGGGGATCTCGCGTCCTGGCCCAAGTACGCGGCGGGCGAGCGCGCGAAGATCTCCGGCTCGAAGGTGAAGTGGAGCCGCAGCGCCGCGGTGGACGGCTCGCGCGCGTCGTTCCGCTCGTACCTCGCGCTGGTCTTCACCTACGCGGGGACGCTGTCGCTGCAGGAGGAGAAGCGACGGCCTTCACGCGAGGATGTACGGCCCGGGGACTTCTTCGTGCTCGGGGGCAGTCCGGGGCATGCCGTGCTCGTGCTGGATGTGGCGGTGAACGCCGCGGGCGAGCGGGTGGCGCTGCTCGGCCAGGGCTTCATCCCGGCGCAGGACTTCCAGGTGCTGTCTCCCGGCCAGGAGGGGCCATGGTTCTCCCTGGAGGCCGACGAGGTGGCCACGCCCTTCTGGAAGCCCTTCCCCTGGTCCTCGCTGCGCCGCCTCTGAGCCGGGGAATAAGGGGTGCACAAGGGTGTTCGGCCGCCCGCCCGGGTAGACGCAGCGCTCCCGGTTGGCTAACACCCGCATCCCCCTTTCCCTGGAGACCCATGAGCCTCAAGCCCCTTTCCCGCTCCTTCTGGGCCCCGGGCGCACTCAGCGCCCTGCTGCTCACCAGTTGCGCGACCAGCACCCCGCCTGCGTCCTCGGCCACCCCGGAGAAGACGACCCAGGCCCCTGCGCGCAAGCTCGGCGTCGAGGTGAAGAACTTCGACACCTCCGTCCGCCCCCAGGACGACTTCTACCAGTACGTCAACGGCACCTGGGTGAAGACCACTCAGATGCCGCCGGATCGCCCCCGCTACGGAACCTTCATCGAGCTGCTGGACAAGAGCGAGGCGGCCCTCAAGGGCATCATCGAGGAGGCCGCGGCCACCAAGGACCGCAAGCAGGGCACCGATGATCAGAAGGTCGGCGATCTCTACCTCAGCTTCATGGACACCCAGCGCATCGAGTCGCTGGGCCTGGAGCCCATCCGCGCGGACCTGAAGCGCGTGGCGGCGCTCAAGGGCGCCAACGAGTACCCCGAGGTGTTCGCCGAGCTGTACCGCAAGGGGGTGCAGACTCCCATGGCGTTGTTCGTGGGCCAGGACGCGAAGCAGTCCACGCGCTACATCGTCTACGCGACCCAGAGCGGCCTGGGCCTGCCGGATCGCGACTACTACTTCAAGCCGGAGCCGCGCTTCGTCGAGCTGCGCACGGCCTACCAGGGCTATGTGGAGAAGCTGCTCGCGCTGGCGGGAGAGAAGGACGCGGCGGCGGCGGCCAAGGCCATCCTCGCGCTGGAGACGAAGCTGGCCGAGAAGAGCTGGGAGCGGGCACGCAACCGCGACCGCGAGGCCACCTACAACCTCAAGACGGTGGCGGAGCTGGAGCAGCTCACCCCCGCCTTCTCATGGACGCGCTACCTGAAGGCCGTGGGCGCGGAGAAGACGCCGGCCGTCATCGTCCGTCAGCCGGACTTCTTCCAGGCCATGGCGGAGGTGCTGAAGCAGACGCCGCTGCCGGTGATGAAGCAGTACCTCACCTACAAGCTGCTGGACGGGTACGCCCCGCTGCTGAGCAAGCCCTTCGAGGAGCTCAGCTTCGAGTTCCGCGGCCGCACGCTGCAGGGCCAGCAGGAGAACCGCCCGCGGTGGAAGCGCGGCGTGGAGATGGTGGAGTTCGCCCTGGGCGAGTCCGTGGGCAAGCTCTACGTGGAGCGTCACTTCAGCTCCGAGTCCAAGAAGCGCATGCTGGAGCTGGTGAACAACCTCCGCGCGGCCTTCAAGGCCGGCATCGATCAGCTCGAGTGGATGAGCCCGGCCACCAAGGCCCAGGCGCAGGAGAAGCTGGCGAAGTTCAACGTGAAGATCGGCTACCCGGACAAGTGGCGGGACTACTCGAGCCTGGAGATCGTCCCGGGCGATCTGGTGGGCAACGACAAGCGGGCCACCGCGTTCGAGATCCAACGGAACCTGGACAAGCTGGGCAAGCCCATCGACCGGGACGAGTGGGGCATGACGCCGCAGACGGTGAACGCGTACTACAACTCGTCGCTGAACGAGATCGTCTTCCCGGCCGCCATCCTGCAGCCCCCCTTCTTCGATCCCGAGGCGGATGACGCGGTCAACTACGGCGCCATCGGCGGCGTGATCGGCCACGAGTTCAGCCACGGCTTCGACGATCAGGGCAGCCGCTCGGACGGGGAGGGCAACCTGCGCGACTGGTGGACGGCCGAGGACAAGAAGGCCTTCGAGCAGCGCACGGGCATGCTGGTGGAGCAGTACAACGCCTTCAAGCCCATTGACGCGATGACGGTGAACGGGAAGCTGACGCTGGGTGAGAACATCGGTGACCTGAGCGGCCTGACGGTGGCCTACAAGGCCTACAAGCTGTCGCTGGAGGGCAAGGAGGCGCCGACCATCGAGGGCTTCACCGGAGACCAGCGCTTCTTCTTCGGCTGGGCGCAGGTCTGGCGCTCGCTCTTCCGCGATGACTTCCTGCGGCAGATGCTGCTGACGGACTCGCACTCTCCCGGCCCGTACCGCGTCAATGGCGTGGTGCGGAACATGCCGGAGTTCCACCAGGCCTTCGGCGTGAAGGAGGGCGATGGCGCGTGGCTGCCGCCCGCCCAGCGCGTGAAGGTCTGGTAGCCCCTCGCGGGACTTGAAGCATGGAGAGGGCCGCCAAGCCGGGCCCTCTCCCCTCTACGTCAGGGGGGACTGGATGACGTAGTAGAGGGACTCGAAGTACCTGCTCAGCGCATTGAGCATCATCGCCAGGTAAGGCCATCCCACCGTGCCGACGCCCAGCACGGCAGCGCTGAAGGCCACGTACTCCACCATGGACTGGCCGCGCGGATGCCCTCGCGGCCCGGATCGCTGCTGGACAGGGGGCCTACTCGTCATGGTCCTCGCTCCCGGAGAGCTGGCAGTCGCTCCGACACTCGCGCTCCACCTGCACACACGCCTTGAGACACACGGCCGTGCCTTGCCCCGCGTGCTCCCTGCACGCTTCGGCACACTTCTGGCGGGCGCTCGAGCAGTCCGCCTCGCAGGCGGGATTCAGCCCGCGCCGGGAGAGCGCGGCGAACGCCATGCCTCCTCCCAGCATCCACGCCCCCAGCACTCCCGCACACACCGCTCGCTTCATGGCTCCGTGCCGCATTCGTCGAACCTTGTCCTTGTTCACTGCACCTGCTCCTGCGCGTCGAGGGTCAGCAGGAGCCGTGCACCACCCTCCTGAGGCTGCACCAGCGCGGAGATCCGAGAGTCTCCCTGGCTCGCGAGCAGGTGCGTCTCTCCCGCTTCGCGCTCCACCGTGTCCTCCAACTTCCAGCCCTGGGTGCTGAAGGTCTCGCGATAGAAGGCCGCCAGCTCGGCCGCCCGCGCATGGGGAACCGCCGCTTGCACCGAGTATCGGACACGCCCCTCCTGGCGGAAGGCCAGCACCACGGGAGTCTCAGCTCCCTCGGGCATCGGGAGCCCCTCGGGAAGGGGGCTCGATCCTTCGAGGAAGGAGTCCACCTGCCCGCTGGAGACGAAGACCACCGTCTCTCCGCCCTGGGCCAGCACCGAGACGATGTGCGCCTCGCGTGAAGCGGGATCCACGTGGCCCACGTAACCCGCATTCAGGTGGTAGCGGTGCTCCATCACCGGCAGCCCCTCGTCCAGCAGCGCCTCACGGTAGAAGCGGAGCACTCGCTCCGGTGGATCGCGCGTGACGAACCACGCCACCGCGATGCGCGAGCCCGGATCCAGGTAGTCCGCCGCAAGCGCCTGGGCAACGGCATCGGGGTAGGGAGGCAGCTGCGCGGTGGCGCGCGCGACCACCTGCCGTTGGCCCTCCGAGGGGCCGCCGTACCACAGAGGCGACTCGGGCAGCGCCGGGAGCGGCTGAGCCTCCCACACGCCCTCAGGCACCTCCTCCTCCGAGGCTGCGATGCTCTCCCACCCTGCGCCCAGGAGGATCCCCACCACGGCCACGCAACAGAGCAGCAGGCTGACCCGCAGCCAGAGCGAAGGTCCACTGGGCATCAGCAACCCTCCGGGCTCGTGCAGCCCATGTACCAGGCCCCGCGCTTTTGCGCTGTCTTCTCATAGGCGTCCCGAGACCAGTCCTTCCAGGGCGTGGCGAAGTAATGCGCGGAGCGGTTCTCCTCCTGGATGGCCTGCGTGGGAGGAAAGCTCCGGGTCTTCTGCAGAGAGACTTTGGGCTGGAGCGGATCGTCCGGCTTGGCGCCTGGCGCCAGCAGCTCCTGCTCGCTGGCCGCCGTACGGAAGAGCGCATCCGCGGCCTCGAACGCCGCAAAGGAGGGAGAGCGGGTGTAGACGTGGTTCACGCGCTCGTACAGCTCGCCGCTCATGTCGTCGGGGCGGACGGCCAGGGTGTCTCCCGGGTTCGGGGCTTCCAGATCGCCGTTGAGGGCCCAGGGATCCGTCACGAGGGCGAAGTGCTGTGCTTCCAGGAAGTACGCCGTCTCATCGGTCCCCTGGGTGGCATTCTCGTGGTAGTCCGAGCCCTGGGACTTCCAGTTCTTCTTCGCGAGATCCACCTTGGAGAAGCGCTGCAGGAAGCTCTTGGGCATGAGGTAGTTCTCCACGACGGATCTCGCGTGGCACTCGTACATGCCCCCCACTGTGCCGAAGACGGCCTGGTACTGCCGGAACTGCGCCTCCTTCAACAGCCCCACGTCCGTCTGGACGGGCTCGCACGTCACCTGGCGCGCTCCGGCGTTGAGCCAGCAGACGTGGCCACTGAGCGCCTTACCCGCATGGTGGTCCTGCGCACCGCAGTCCTGGCCTTTCTCATAGCTGTCCCCACTGGACTCGTGATCGCAGAACATCAGCCGCGCCTGCCACTGCACCGCCCTCTGTCCCCCGGGCGGTGCGGAGCCCTCGACCTTGCTCAACCCCAGAGTGCCAGGGCGGGTGTAGTCCTGCCCTGTAAAGTCCCAGGGTGTAGAGGTCACCGCCTCCTGCAGATCTCCCGCGTAGCGCAGCAGATCATCCAAGAAGAGCGCGTACAGGAAGACCGGGACGATGAGGAGCATGCTGATGGCGGCCTCCACCGAAGCCGCGCCACGTTCTCTGTGCCGGAAGTGCCTCATCTCACAGTGCCTTGTTGACCGTTAGAACGGCAATCTCGAGGTGGTGGCGAGCCGCGCAGCGTCCGCGTTGCCCGCCTCGGTCAGGACCTGCTCGGCCTCCCGGCTGGTAAACGGGTGCAGCTTCGCGCGCCAGAAAGGGTTGAACAGGTTGGGCGGCTCCTGCCAATCACCCAGCCGGTGGTAGTAGACGAGCGCCTTGGAGAAGCCCGCCCCCTCTCCCGCCGCCAGTTGGAGGCTCCCGTCGCCCGTCTGTCCGAAGCGAAGCTTCACGCGCCCGGACGCGTTCAGCTCCCATGGCGCCTCGCGCACGTTGCCTGCGCGCAGTGGCTGGGTGACGTAGCTGTAGACCGGAGGCTGTCCGAAGTCCTTGGCCGGGTTCGGGTCGGCCCGGAACT
>NZ_DASPHO010000545.1:0-11053 GCF_035629615.1 Hyalangium sp.
GCACTCCGCGGGGATGATCTGCCTGCGCTGACTCGGGCTCGACCACTTCAGCTGCGCCGTGGCTGTGCCCCTGTTCTCGTAGAACTCCATGCGCAAGCTGTAGGCGCGCCCCGCCTGGAGCGTGATCGTGCCGCGGTCCTCTTCGAGCGCATGCACCGTCCAGTTGTCGATCAACAACTGCCCGTTCACCCAGAGCCGGACCCCATCGTTGGACCGGGTGTAGAAGGTATAGGTCTCCGAGTACCTCGGCACGACCCTCCTGCCCGCACACGAAGATGCGCCCATCTGGCGCAAGGGCCATGGAGGTGGGCTCCTCGAGCCCTCCGACGAACCGCGAGTCCTCGAAGAGCGGTGGGAGCACCACCTGCTGGCCCTGCTGCGCGAAGGAGTCAGGGAGCTTTTCCTCCGTGCACCCCCAGAGCGACAGGAGCAGGCTGACATGGAGCGACAGGATGGCGAAGCGCATGGGGCCTCCGGGCAGTGCTTCGAGCGCCCAAGGTGTTGCGCACCTCCCGGGGTTGCTGACGCCTCCACGCCGCCCCTGTCCAGTCGTGGAAGCTTCACTCGGAGTCCTGCCCAGCACCGAGCACCCACACTCCCCTCAGCCAGGAGTTGCCAACGACTGCTCTGACACGGGTGTCAGGGCAGGGTGGCATGGCTGCTGTCTGCTGGGGAGGATTGTCTCACCTGCCCAGGTCCTTAGGTTTCCACGACGGAAATGCAAGCACTGGGGGGGCTATGGCGAGGGTGAAGGGTTCACGGTACGTCGAGGTGGAGCCGGGTGTTCGAATCTGGGTCGAAGATGTCGGCGATGGCCCACCGATGGTGTTGCTCCACGGGTGGCCCGCGAGCTCCCGCATGTTCGAGTACCAGCTGAATGAGCTGCCGAAGCACGGCATCCGCTGCATCGCTCTGGACACTCGAGGGTTCGGCGCCTCCGACAAGCCATGGCATGGCTACACGTACGACCGTCTGGCAGATGACGTGAAGGCGGTGCTCGAGACGCTCGCCCTGGAGCACGTGACGCTCGTCGGGTTCTCCATGGGGGGAGCGATAGCGGTCCGCTACATGAGCAGGCACGGAGGCCGTGTCGACCGGCTGGCGCTGCTGGGCGCCGCGGTGCCGGGTGTGACTCGCAGGCCCGACTTCCCCTATGGGATCGATCGATCCGCCTGCGACGACCTGATCCAGCTCACGTACCGCGATCGGCCCAAGATGCTCTCGGCCTTCAGCCAGAACTTCTTCCACGACCCCGAGGCACTCAGTCCTGAGTTCAAGACGTGGTTCGCCGGCCTCTGCGGCCAGGCCGCTGGCCATGCGACGATCAAGTGCTGCGAGCTGTTCCGGGATGCGGATCTCCGACCGGACCTGCCCAAGGTGCGGGTCCCCACGCTGATCCTCCACGGCGACTCGGACAAGATCTGCTCCTTCGAGCTGGCCGAACAGACGCAAGCGGGCATCGAGGGCTCGCGACTGGTCGCCATCGACGAGGCGGGGCATGGCTTCTTCTATGAGAAGCAGGATCGGCTGAACGAGGAGCTGCGCTCCTTTGCCGCGGTCACCTCGTCCGCAGGAAAGCAGGAGCCCGGTCGGCAGCCGTCGCCAGCGCATCCCTGACCCGAGTGTCGGAGCAGGGTGCTAGAGGACGGCCCTGCCCATAGGGGGCGTGGAGGAGGCGGGGTGGGTGGGACGGACGGCGGTGGACAGACGGGGCTATGGGAACGAGGCCGAGGCGGCGGTCGTGCGCTTCCTGGAGGCGCGGGGCTACCGCATCCGCGCGCGCAACTTCCGGTGCCGCTATGGCGAGCTGGACATCGTCGCCGAGCATGGGGACACCGTCTGCTTCGTGGAGGTGCGGATGCGCTCCACGGCCGTCTGGGGAGATCCCTCGCACACGGTGTCCTTCGCCAAGCAGCGTCGCGTGGTGAAAGCCGCGCTGCACTATCTCTTCGCGTATGACCTGCGCGAGAGGATGATGCGCTTCGACGTCGTCTCGGTGGTGGGCCACGGTGAGAAAGCCAGCCTGGAGCACCTCCCGAACGCCTTCGACGCGGGGATGTGACGCATGGCTGGGACGCTGTACCTCGTCGCGACGCCCATCGGAAACCTGGGGGACATCACCTCCCGGGCGGTGGACACCCTGCGGCAAGTGGCCTTCGTCGCGTGCGAGGACACGCGGCACTCGCGCGTCCTGCTGGAGCACTTCGGCCTCGCCCCGGAGACCGTGAGCCTGCCCGCCTTCGCCGAGGGGCAGCGCGCCGGGCGCATCCTTGATCGGATCGCCGCCGGTGAGGACTGTGCCCTCATCACCGACGCCGGCAGCCCTGGCATCAGCGATCCAGGAGAGCGGCTCGTCGCCGAGGCGCTCGAGCGAGGGCTGTCCGTCGTCCCAGTCCCAGGCGCCACCGCCCTGGTGGCGGCGCTGAGCGCCTCCGGGCTGCCCACGGGCCGCTTCCACTTCCTGGGCTTCCTGCCGCGCAAGGGCGCCGAGCGCCGCGCCATGCTGGAGGAAGTGGCGCAGCTGTCAGCCACGCTCGTGCTCTACGAGTCCCCGCGGCGGCTGGGGGAGACGCTGCCGGATCTGCAGGAGGCCTGGGGGGATCGCCGCGCGTGCGTGGCGCGGGAGCTCACCAAGGTGCACGAGGAGTTCGTGCGCGGACCGCTCTCGGAGCTCGCGGCGCGCTACGGGGCCGAGGAGCCCCGGGGCGAGGTGGTGGTGCTGGTGGAGGGGCGCACCGGGGATCGCCGCTGGTCCGAGGAGGAGCTGCGCCGCGCCCTGGAGGAGGGGCTGACGCGCGGCGAGAAGCTCAAGGCGCTGAGCACCGAGCTGGCCCGCCGCGCGGGCTGGTCTGGACAGGACGTCTACCGCCTGGGGCTGAGCCTCAAGCGCTGAGGCGGTGCCTCAGAACGCGAACGCCGCGGACAGCTCCAGACGGAACGTCTTGCTCTCCGTGGCCCGGAAGCGCCGCGATACCAGGTCCGTGCGGAAGTCGAAGTTCGGGTTGACGTTGGTGTTGCTGGCAGGGTCGAGCACTCCACCCGAGGTCCTGATCTCTTCAGGAGCGACGCCGAGGTTCTCGTTGGTGAGCGCGTGATCCGTGTTGTAGAGGAACGTGCCGGAGGCGCGCAGGGTAAAGGCCTCGCCAGCGCTCGCCGTGGCGCCGAACTGGCCGCCCACCTGGAAGTACTCCTGGGTGGCCAGCAGCTTGCCCAGGGCCGCGCTCAGCTCGTTGTAGTAGCGGCCCGAGGACACGTAGGTGCCGATGGCGCGGACGTCGAGCGCGAACTTCTGGCCCTTGTTCTTGTCGCTGAACGCGGTGAACTCGGAGCCGAACAAGAAGCCCGTCACATGAGGGGCCTTGATGCCCGTCTCCTTGCGGGTCCACTTCCCCACGAAGCAGTTCCCAGGCACGCCCTGCGACTCCCCATCGAAGCAGTTCGAGTAGATGCCCGGGCCCTGCACTGGCACGGTGTAGTGCGCCTTGAAGTACGGATCCGCCACGCCCATCTTCCGCGAGAAGGAGGTGTAGAAGGTGTACTTGTGGACTCGATCCCCCACGTTGCCGCGGTCATCACCCGTATTGTCCAAGCTCGGATCGCGCTGCTTGGCAGTGGGCAACTCGTAGTCGAGGCCGATGAGCCACATCGGCTTGGTGTCGTCCCGGTTCTGGTTGAAGAAGGCGTAGGCCAGCCCGAAGCGCATGTTGCCCAGGCCGCCGCGCTTGCTCGTGGACGGAACGGTAAAGAGAGACCGCGGCGACACCGTGGTGGAGCCGTCCGGGTTCAAGCGGTTGTTGATGATGGTCGAGTTGGAGTCGTTCGTGTCGGACACGAAGGCATAGTTGTCGTTCTGCTGGAGGATGAGCGGCAGCCCGAAGGAGAACTCCAGATCCTTGTAGAGGCCGATCGCCAGCGCGATGTCGAGCCGTGTGTCGCTGCCCCGGTGCCAGACCTCGGGTCGCTCGATGCGCCCCGGAGTGAACTCCTCGTCATCCGGAGCCTCGGGATTGACGATCTGGTCGGAGAGCTGCTCGCGGGTGACTTTGGTGTGCGTCTGCGTCCGCCTGAAGCGAACGTCGAGGAAGAGATCGAACGGATCATCCTCATCGAATGAAGACGCGATGCGGGTGACCTCCGCGGCCTGGGCACCCAGTGGTGCGCCCAGCAGCAGCGCGGCGAGAATGGCGCGAAGCCTCAACATCCAACCTCCGAAAACCCTCTGGCGCTCTCAGGGCCCGCGGATGCCGGCAGCCCCCCTCGGACTGCGGACTACGGTGGCCTAACCCCTGAGAACTGTTGAGAAATTATCAGGGACGCTAGCCGCCATGGGCAGGGGTGTCAAGAAATGGGTGGGCTGCGTCAGTTTCCGGCCACCGGCGGGCTGAGCAGCGAGTCCATCCGCCGGATCTCCGCCTCCAGGGCGGTGCGCTGCTCGGCCGACAGGGTGCGCCGGAAGGTGCGGTGGCTGTCGAAGGGATCCACCACGCGATCGTCCTGCGTCATGAGCTGGTAGTGCAGGTGCGGCGCGAAGGAGCGGCCGCTGTTGCCGCTCTGGGCAATGACCTGGCCCGCGGAGAAGCGCGCGCCGGGCTTGAGGCTCTTGGGCAGCTCGGAGAGGTGGAGGAAGAGCGCGCGCCGCCGCTTGCCGCCGAGCTCCTCCAGCTCCAGGCAGTTGCCGTTGCTGCTGAAGTTCCAGTTCTTGCGCTTGACGACACCGGTGAAGGGGGCCTTCACGGGCGAGCCCACGGCCGCCTTGAAGTCCACACCCTTGTGGCCGCGGCCATCGCGCAGCAGGGACGTCACCTGCTCGAAGTCGTCCATGGGCGCCTGCTCCAGGCGCTCCTCCAGCTCCTCTCCCGTGGGCTGGAAGTAGCGGGCGTAGCCGTCCCCCGAGGCCTGGAAGCGGTAGGCGCGGTGCGTCTGGCCCGTCTTTCCGCTGACGAACCGCACGGCGTGCACGAGCGGCTCCTCGCCCGGGCGCGTCTGGAAGAGCACGTCCAGCGTGTCGCCGCGGAGGATCTCGTTGGGCACCCGCACCCACCACACCAGGGTGCGCGTCACCACCTGCGCGAGCGCGGGCCCCACAGAGGGATCCGTGGCCTGGACGAGCGCCGTCTCCAGCGGGCCATCGATCTTCACCGAGGCGCGCGACAGGCCCGCCGCAACGAGCGGATCCACCGGAGCGGGAGGAGGGGTCGGGGCGGCCACGACGGGGGCTGCCTCCTGAGGCACCACGGCGACAGGAGGCTGCTCGAAGAAGGGGTAGGCGCCCTTGTTCTGCTTCCACCACCACGCGCCGCCCGCCGCACCGCCGAGGATCACCGAGATGAGCACGACCGAGCCGAAGCGGCTGCGCTTCGGGGGTTCTCCAAGAGTGGGAAGAGATGGCCGCATGCTGGCTCCCTGGGGTCGAGCGGTACGCCGGGCCGAAACCGCCGCGAGCGCGGCGATATTTCGGGTCATTCGTCCGAGGCTTCGTCCTTGCCCTCGGGGGCGGTGTCGCGAAGGCCGAACTCCTTCATCTTCGTTTGAAGGGACTTTCGGCTGATCTGCAGCAGCTTCGCCGCTCGCGTCACGTTGCCGCCGGTCTCCTCGAGGGCCTTGGTGATGAGGTCCTTCTCGAGCTCGGCCGCCTTCATGCGGATGATGTCCTTGAGCCCCGCCTCCCCCGTCGGCGCCTCCACCGCCGAGGAGCCAGCAGGCGAGCTGGGCTGCGCGCCCGCCCCTTGACGGACAGGCTCCGGCAGGTCCTTGGCGGTGATGAGGGGGCCGTCCGCGAAGAGCAGCACGCGCTCGATGAGGTTCTCCAGCTCGCGGATGTTGCCGGGCCAGCTGTAGGTCTGCAGCAGTGCCATGGCATCGTCGGCGATGCCCTCGATCTTCTTGTTCAGGCGCCGGTTGTACTTGTCCACGAAGTACCGCGCGAGCATGGGGATGTCGCTGCGGCGCTCGCGCAGGGCAGGCAGCACGATGGGGACCACCGCCAGCCGGTAGTAGAGATCCTTGCGGAACCGCCCGGCCTCGATCTCCTCCTGCAGATCCTTGTTGGTGGCCGCCACCAGGCGCACGTCCACGCGGGTGGTCTTGATGCCGCCCACGCGCTCGAACTCGCTCTCCTGGAGCGCGCGCAGCAGCTTCACCTGCATCTCGACGGGGACCTCGCCGATCTCGTCCAGGAAGAGGGTGCCGCCGTCGGCCAGCTCGAAGCGGCCAGGCTTGGAGGTGACGGCACCGGTGAAGGCGCCGCGCTCGTGGCCGAACAGCTCGGACTCGATGAGGTTCTCGGGGATGGCGGCGCAGTTGATCTTGATGAAGGGCTTGTCCCGGCGGCTGGAGGCGCCGTGCAGGGCGGTGGCGATCAGCTCCTTGCCCGTGCCGCTCTCGCCGGTGATGAGCACCGTGGAGGGCGTGTCCGCCACCTTGTCGATGATCTTGTAGACCTCCTGGATCTGCGGGGACTCGCCGACGATGGCCGCGCGCGCCTTGCTGTCCGGGCGCACGGAGCGGCGGTTGCTCTCGTGGGCCTTGACGGCCTTGGCGATGACGGCCGACAGCTCCGGCTGCTCGAAGGGCTTGGTGATGTAGTCGAAGGCGCCGGCCTTGATGGCCTCCACGGCGGAGTCCACCGTGCCGTGCGCGGTGATGATGATGACGGGCACGTCCGGGTTGGCGGCCCGGATGGCGCTGAGGACCTCCATGCCGCCCACCTTGGGCATGACCAGGTCCGTCACCACGATGTCCGCGCCGTGCTTGTGGAACTCGGCGAGCCCCTGCTCACCGTCCGCGGCGACGGTGACGTCATAGCCATCCCGCCGCAGCATGGCAGCGAGCACCTTTCGCAGGTTCGCCTCGTCGTCGAGGACCAGGACCTTGGCCATGGGAGAGAGCGCCGCTCCCAAGCTACTTGCTGCGGGGCGGAGGCGCGGAGCCCTCGAGCGTGCAGATGGAGTCCGGGTGCTTGATGCGCAGGATGAGGGCCTCCAGCACGCGGAACGGGTGGTTCATGCGCGAGGCGCCCAGGTAGGAGGTGACCATGTCCATGGCCACCGCCAGATCCATGTTCTCGCGGCCGGTGGAGACCACCACGCCCGTGTCGCCCCGAAGGCGGTTGGACTGGAAGACGCCGTCCGAGGCGAGCTGGCGGATGGTCTCGATCTCCAGCACACCCGTCTTCTCGTAGATGCGGTGCAGCAGCGAGTACAGGCGCGGCGAGAGCACCACGGCATAGGGGCCGTAGTGGCCGTGCTCGTTGAGCTTGCGGGAGGCCTCGACGATGGCCAGGTAGCCCGCGCCCGCGTGCGTCCAGTCCCCGAGCGGCACGGTGAGCCGGCCGGTGGCCGTCACCAGCCCCTCGTGGCCGAGCCTCGGATCCCCGTAGAAGATGAGCTCGTCCTCCTGCTGTGCGCAGAGGGCGGCGGCGCCGGCGGCGGCGGACACGTCCAGCGGCATGTTGTGGATGCGGGCCGCCTCGATGTCACGCCAGTGCAGCAGGAAGTCCTTATAGATGATGGGGATCGTCTTGAACTTGCGCGCGTCCGTGAAGACGGTGGCCGTCTCCTGCTCGCCGACGATGTCCACGGCGCCCGCGGAGACGCCCTGGTACTCATCGTGGGGCACCGTCTGAACGCCCGCGCCCAGCGGCCCATAGATGTCCAGGATGCGGCGCCCCACCAGCGAGCGGCGGGCGACCTGGATGACGGTCTCATTGAGGCGGGCCCACTCCTCCTCACGGAGGGGGTTCTCGGCATGTCCAAGGAAGTCAGGCATCGGCAAGCTCCTCTAAGGAGGAATCGTTAGCGACTGCCACCCCGGCCACTGCCACCGCCGCCGGGACGCCTGAGCGATCCCACGGTGAGCGGGTAGGCGTTCTGGGAGGGGGGGGCAGTCAGGCCATAGATGACGCGGTGAGGGGGAAGGGTGGAGACAGGTTCGACGACAGGTCGCCCCCCCGCAGGCCCGTTGTTGGAGGGCTCGGGGCTCTGGGTGGGCGACGGGCCAGGCGGTCCGCCGATCGCCTTCTGGTAATGGCCCGGTGCGATGGGGTTGGTGAAGTGGGTGTCCTGAGCGCTGTCCAGCAGGCGCAGCATCTGGGTGGCCTCAGCGACGTGCTCCTTCTCCTCGGCGGCCAGGTGCGCGAAGAAGGCGCGGACCTCCGGGTTGGAGGAGGACTGAGCGAAGGCCTCGTATTCGTTGATGGTCTCGAGCTCTCGCGCGAGCACGCGGCGGATGCGTGCCACATCGCTCAAGAGCTCGCTGTCAGAGGGGCCAGCCATCGGGCCGGGACCATTGCGGCCCGCAGGGGGCACCGTCAAGGAAAACAGTGGCTGGCTGTCTTCTTGCTTCATGGAGGTGAACGTCCCGCGTAGATTGCCCGCCCCCTTGACTGCCTCCGTGCCTGGCCAGACCCCATCTCCGGAGCCCGCCTCCCCCGCGAAGAAGGCCGACTCCGGAAGCGGGCGCGGGGCGCTGCTCGTCGCCGCAGGCATCCTGGCCTCACGCCTCATGGGCCTGGTGCGTGAGCGCGTCTTCGCGCACTACCTGGGCAACGCGGAGGCGGCCGCCGTCTTCAAGGCCGCCCTGCGCATCCCCAACTTCCTGCAGAACCTCTTCGGCGAGGGGGTGCTCTCCGGCTCCTTCATCCCCGTGTACGCACAGCTGCTGGGGCAGAAGAACCAGGAGGAGGCGGATCGGCTGGCGGGAGCCATCTTCGGGTTGATGACGCTGGCCACCAGCGTGCTGGTGGCGGCGGGCATGCTGGCCACGCCGCTGTTCGTGGACGCCATTGCTCCCGGCTTCGAGGGCGAGTCCCGAGCCCTGGCCATCCAGCTGGTGCGCATCGTCTTCCCGGGCACGGGGCTGCTGGTGCTGTCGGCGTGGTGCCTGGGGATCCTCAACAGCCACCGCCGCTTCCTGCTGTCCTACCTGGCGCCGGTGGTGTGGAACCTCGTCCTCATTGCCACGCTGGTGGTGGCGGGGGGACGGGTGGGCGAGGCCCGGCTGGTGGAGCTGCTGGCCTACGCGGTGGTGGCGGGCGGCTTGCTCCAGTTCGCCGTACAGGTGCCGGCCGTGCTGCGGCTGCTGGGGAAGTTCCGGCCCTCGCTCTCCCTGGCCAGCGAGTCCGTGCGCCGCGTGCTGAAGAGCTTTGTGCCCGTGGTCTTCGGGCGAGGCGTGGTGCAGATCAGCGCCTACGTGGACACGGCCGTGGCGTCCCTGCTGTCCGAGCGGGCCCTGTCCTCTCTCTTCTACGCGCAGACCCTCTATCTCATCCCGGTGAGCCTCTTCGGCATGGCCGTGTCCGCGGCCGAGCTGCCGGAGATGGCTCGCGCCACCGGCGGTGCTGCCGAGGAGGTCCACGCCAAGCTCCGCGAGCGCATCGAGGCCGGAGCGCGCCGCGTGGCGTTCTTCGTGGTGCCGTCCGCCGTGGCCTTCCTCCTCATTGGAGACGTGGTGGCGGCCACGCTGCTCCAGACGGGGCGGTTCACCTCTGCCGACTCCCGGTATGTCTGGTACCTGCTCATGGGCTCGGCGGTGGGGCTGGTCTCCTCCACGGTGGGCCGCCTCTACTCCTCGGCCTTCTATGCGCTGAAGGATCCCAGCACCCCGCTGCGCTTCGCCATCGTCCGCGTCGCCCTGGGAGCCGTTATGGCCTGGGGGCTCGGCCTGTACCTGCCCGAGCGCCTGGGACTGCCACGGTACCTGGGCGCCGCCTTCATCACCGCCGCGAGCGGCCTGGTGGCCTGGGTGGAGGCCTCCCTGCTGCGCCGGAGCCTGGGCCAGCGCATCGGCGGACATGTAGGCCCACCTCCAGGGCTGCTCCCGAAGCTGTGGGGCGCCGCCGTCGTGGCGGGCGCTGTGGCGCTGGGCGTCAAAGTGGCACTGACTTCGACTCTAGGGCCGATGGCAGGGGTGGCCGAGGAGTGGGGGGGAAGCCTGCTCGCTCCCCCCCAGCTGCACCCGGTGGTGACGTGCCTCGCGGTCATCCTGCCCTATGGACTCGTGTATTTCGCTCTGACAGCGGCCCTGGGGCTGCCCCAGGCGCTGGCGGTGTTCCGCCGTGTGCGCAAGCTCGTCCGGCGCTAGTCGAGGGGCAGGTGGGGAGGGGGGCAGATAGGGGACATGTGGGGGTAGAGTGGATGGGAAGTGAGGCGCGTCGCGTTAAGCAGCAGATGGGGGTTTTCGCGAAAGGTCTCAAGCGACTTCCGTCCCAGCTTGGAGCACGTGTAGAGTGCGCCGCCTTTTTTCAGGAGCCCGATTTGCCTGAAACCTGGTCAGGATTTCCTTCAGGAAGGTCTCGGCAGTGAGCGACGAGAAGAGCGGTGGAGCTGGTGGTTTTGGTCCGAAGAAGCCCAAGGCCACCTTTGGTGACGTGATGCTCGGTATCCCTGCGGGTCGCGCCGGCGAGCGCGAAGGCCGTGGTGGAGATCGTGGCGGTGACCGGGGTGGAGACCGGGGCCGCGGTGGCTCTGAGCGCCGAGGTGGCGAGCGTGATGCCAGTCCAAAGCCTGGAGGTGAAGCCGGCGGCGCGTCCGCTGCGGGACCGCGTGAGGAGCGCCGTCCCCGGGGCGACCGGGATCGCGGCCCGCGTGGCGGCGGTGCTGGAGGAGGCGGAGGCGGCGCTGGAGGAGGAGGCGATCGCCGCGGTGGCGGTGAGCGCAAGCCTCAGGGGCCGATGGTGGTCGTGAAGCGCGCGTCGGGTGTCATCGAGACGCGAGGCCCGATGGGCGAGCAGCCCTCCACCCCGGCCGAGGCAGCGCCTGCGACGGGTGAGGCTCCGGCCGCTGAGGCGTCCGTGGCTCCGGTTCCGACGCCTGCTCCGACGCCGCGTCCGGCTCCGGCTCCCGCGCCGAGCAGCGCGCTCTACGAGGAAGTGCACGAGAGCGAGTCCTTCGCCGAGATGTTCGAGGCGCAGGTGAAGGACGGCGGAGTGCCTGCCCGGCGCAGCGTTCGCATCGGCGAGAAGGTGACGGGCAAGATCTTCCAGCTGGGCGCGGATACGGCCTTCGTGTCGCTCGACGGTGTCAAGAGCGAGGCGATGATCGAGCTGCGCGAGCTG
>NZ_DASPHO010000546.1:0-20918 GCF_035629615.1 Hyalangium sp.
GGTGATCGATGATGATGTTGTCGCAGCAGTAGCACGCGTTGCGGAAGTCTCCTCCGAGGAGCGCGTGGCTGAACGTCTCCTGGAAGCGCGCCAGGGACACGGAGAAGGGGCGGACCCAGCGGCTGAGGTGCGCCAGGATGAACAGGGTGCCGCTGCGGTAGGCGGAGAGCTTCAGGCGATTCACGAGCCCCTGAGCCACCCGGCCGAACGCATACCCCTCTTCGTACTTCTCTGCCGCGGCGACGCAGCACACCAGCCCATACCAGGCATAGCCATGCGCGGAGGCCTCGGTGTTGCCGTGACGGAGGGCCAGGGCCACCATGCGGGACAGGTGGAAGGGCAGCAGGCTGCTGCCGGAGTAGAGCGCCGGCACGGTCAGGTCGGCCAGGACGCTCATGACCGCCTTCATGTCGGGATCCGCCATGGGTGGCAGCTCGGAGAGACTCTCGATGGGGCGCCCAGCCAGGAGCGCCCACACCTCTTCATCGGCGGCCTTCACCTGCTCCGAGGTGGGGCTGAGCGGCATGGGCATGCCGATCCGCTCCAGGCACTGGAGTAGGCAGGCCACAGAGGCTTCCACTTCCCCCGCGGCCAGGTGGAGCGTGCTCTCGAGGCGGTAGGCCTCGGCCAGCTCCGGAGGGGTGAGCGCCCGAGGCAGCAGCTCGTCCACCAGCCTGCGAGCTTCGGAGGGATGGCCGGCCATCAGCTCGCAGCGGGCCTGATCCAGCCGCAGCTTGAACACGAGCGCGTGCTCCACCTCCCAGGGATCGCCGGGGATCAGCTGGAAGGCAGCGGTGAAGTAGGCCACGGCCGAGCGCCAGGCCGCTGACGCCTGGGCCCGATCGCCCGCCTCGGCGTTCAGCCGTGCCAGCCTGAGACGCTCCTCGCCGTCCCCGATCAACTCCGCGCCGGCGTTCAGCTGCCCCACCACGTCGAAGAGCCGCTCGCGCAGCTCCTCCGGTGGAAGGCTGGCCAGCATCTGGCGGCCGATCCGCAGGTGCACGGCCTTGCGCTCCGCCTCGGGGATCAGGGCGTGGGCCGCCTGCTGGATGCGGTCGTGGAGAAAGCGGTAGTGATCGGCGCCGGCCCGCGTCACCACCTCCTCGCGCAGTGCGGGCTCGAGCCGCAGCTCCAGCTCATGTGCCGCGAGGCCACCCAGGAGGGCCAGGGTGGGCGCGGAGAACGCATTGCCCACGCACGCGGCGAGGCGCAGCAGCCGCTGGGTGGGCTCTGGCAGCTGCTGCAGCCGGCCCGCGAGGATGTCCACCACGTTGTCCGAGTAGCCCTTGGCCTTCACCCCGGCCTCGTTCCAGCTCCAGCCTCCCTGGGGGGCGCGCACCAGGAGCCCGTCCTGGTAGAGCGTCTGCATCAGCTGGAGCAGGAAGAAGGGGTTGCCCCCTGTCTTCGCCTGCAGCACGGCGGTCAGCGTCTGCACTGCCTCCGGTGAGGAACCCGGCAGGGCATCGGCTACGAGCTGCCGCGTCTGCTGCGGCGGCAGTGGCCCCAGGGAGATGTCCCCGAGCCGAGTGCCCGCCTTGCGCAGCTCTTCCACGGCCTGCGCGAGCGGGTGGGCGGAGTGCATCTCGTTGTCCCGGTAGGCGCCCACCCACAGCAGCGGAGGCGTGTCGGGGTGTGCGGCGAGGAACTTCAGCAGCTGGAGGCTGGCGGAGTCCGCCCACTGCAGATCATCGAGGAACAGCACCAGCGGACGCTCGGGCGTGGCGAAGACGCTCAGGAAGCGCTGGAGGACGCGGTGGAAGCGGTTCTGGGCCTCCTGGGATGGCAGCGCGGAGACGGCGGGCAGACGGCCCACGATCCATTGCAGGGAGGGCACCAGCTCCACCATCACCTGCCCCAGCCCCTCGAAGGCCTCGAGCAGGCGCTTGCGCCACGACTCCACCTCCGCGTCACTGCCCGCCAGGAGCTGCTGCACCAGGCCCTTGAAGGCCTGCGCCAGGGGGGCGTAGGGCACGTTGCGCTGGAGCTGGTCGAACTTGCCGCTGAGGAAGAAGCCGCGTCGCCGCATCAGCTGAGGGTGCAGCGATTGCACCATGGACGACTTGCCGATGCCGGAGTAGCCGCGCACCAGGAGCCACTCGGGGCGCTGCTTGCGCATCATGCGATCCAGGGCGCTCTGCAGGCTCTGGACTTCCTCGTCACGGCCATACAGCCGCCGAGGCAGCTGGAAGCGGGCGGGAAAGTCCTGTCTGCCCAGCGGGAACTCCTGTCGAGCGCCGCGCTCGAGCCGCTCCCGGCACGTCTGCAGATCGACCTGGAGCCCCTCGGCGCTCTGGTAGCGCTCCTCGGGCATCTTGGCGATCAGCTTGAGGACGATGGCCGACAGCATGGGAGGGATGGAGGGCTCCCACTGGTGCGGCGGCGGAGGGACCTGGGCCAGATGCGCGTGGATCCACTCCAGCGCGTCCTTGGCCTTGAACGGGAAGCTGCCCGTCAGGAGCTGATAGAAGATGATGCCCAGCGAATAGAGATCCGTGCGGTAGTCGAGCGCGCGGTTCATCCGGCCGGACTGCTCTGGGGACATATAGGCCGGCATCCCTTCGAGGAGGCTCTGCGGTGCGGGCTGGTCGTGCCGCGTCTCCTGGAGGGTGGCGCTGCCAAAGTCCGCGAGCCAGGGCTGGCTCGTGGAGCTGAGGAGGATGTTGGCGGGCTGGAGCGCCTGATAGATGACGCCGCGGCGGTGGACCTCGGCGAGTGTCCCGGCCAGGGAGATGGCGAGCTCGAGGAAGGAGCCCGGCTCGACGGGGGCTCCCACCTGCTCCGAGAGGTGGATGCCTTCCACGTCCTTGAGCACGAGCAGGGGCCGCTCTTGGTGGACCTCGAGGCCCAGGGCGGTGATCACCCCGGGGGTTCCTTCCAGGCGGCGCAGGAGGTTGTACTCGTGCTCGAAGCGGGTGCGCTCGCGGGGCCCCGGGTGCTCCGAGCGTGGCGTCTTGAGGATGACCTTGTGCCGATCCACCTCGCGGATGGCGCGGGCGAAGAGAACGGAACCGCACGCCTGAAACGACTCGACGAGCGTGTACCCTGGCAACCCGGTCATGTGAGCCCCCCTGACGACGCCGGCCCCGGCAGTCACTCCGGTATCGTCAGCCCCATCTTACGCCTGCCTGGGGGCGGACAAGGCTTGGGGCCTGCACGTGAACTGTGCAAAAGCGGAAGGCTCTGAAGTCTCACGGGAAACCCGCGAAACTCCATGGCTTTGTTCGGAGGCTCAGGCCACTGGATCTCCACGGCGGTAGAACATTCCCGTGTGACCGCCATCCTCCAGCGCCCAGAGGTCCTCATGGGGTCGGTAGTCGACCGCGCGCTTGCCGGAGGACTCATGAGATTTCGAGGAGAGGAGGCCTGCATGCCAGAGGTTCTGCTTGAGCTTGAACACGGCAGAGGGGTTGAACGCTGTGCCGTCCGGAGACAGGGACAGCGGGGCTCCTGGATCCGCCAGAAAAACGGATGAGGCGAGGACAAGAGCTCTCTTGAGTGCAGCGCGCGTGAGCGCCACGGCCGTCAGGGGACGCTGCTCAGTCTGAAGGACGTCGAGGACGAGCCGTACGGCGGGCTGACGCAAGAAGACGGTCCTCGCAACGGCTGCACAGCCGGGTGACACCTCCAGGAGCCGTGCTCGCTTGTTGAGCCGATTCGCTCCTGGATCGAAGCCCACAGCGCGCAGGAGATCGGCGACGTTCCGGCCCTCTAACGTGAGGCCTCCCTCGTGGTTCAAGAGGCCCAGGGTGGCGGCCCCGACAAGGGCGTGACGCCGGGTGGCGTCTGAGCCGAGGTCCGGCCACTCCGCTGCCAGACGTTCGAGGAGAGACTCTGAGCTCGAGCTCGCCGCGAGATACGGAACGACGAGGTAATTGAGCGGGTGGTTCAGCTGGAGTCGGCGGGCGACGGGAACACCCTCGAGCAGGTGGGCCGTGACCTGGAGAAGGGACGGTCGAGGCAGCGGATCATCTGGCGCGACGGTCTGCTGCCAGTTGTCATTCTCAGCGAAGAGGACTCCGACGCCGAGCTCTCGAGCGAGCCGCTCGACGCTGTTGCGTGCAGGCTCGCGGGTCTTCACACGGGCTGCGAAGTAGGCGTAGTGGACGCCGTCGCGGTAGGTGCGAGCCTGGGCCAACCCCTTCTGCCAGTCGCGAAGGTCTGGCTTGACCTCGATCCCTACAATCGTGGAGCTGTCATGCTCGCTGATGCTCCCGACGAGGTCCGCCCGGACGTTGCCGATCTTCAATTGCGCGAACGGCTCCAGGGCGCTGCTGGCCCTCGAGTGCACGTAGCTCGGGTGGGCATCGACGAGGATCGAGTGGAAGCGCCCCAGCGGGAGGCCTTGGGCGGCCAGGTGCTGCTTCAAGGAGCGGACGACCAGGGCCTCAGGACTGCTCATGGATCAGGGCTCGAATCTCACGGCCGGGAGAAGAGCGTACCACTTATAGGGTCTTGCGGTTGAAGATCGCCAAGCGATGCCACCCCAGATCATCGCAGCCGTAATAGAACAGGATCGCGCAGTAGGCTCTGTCATCCGGGGCATCCGGGTTGAGCGTCCACGCCATCCATGTACCGATCGGACTGGCAATGAGCACCCTGAGGATGTGTTGGTGGCGCTGCTCGCTGACCACGTCCCCCGAGATGATGTCCAACAGTCTGCCTCGCTGCCTCCTGGGTCTGGCGAGCCTGGGCGGCTGCTGACCGTCTGGGGCGGGCCTAGGAGTTACCGAGAGCAAAAGGCGGGCGAGGTCGCCAGGGCAGCCTCAGGTGCGGTCCAAGAGAATGCTGTTGTACGCCCCGCAGAGTGGACAGCGCATGTGCCGCTCAGCCTTCTTATCATCGAGTGCCTGATCCAGGACTTCGAGAGGGGCCTTCTGGCAGGCGGGGCACATGACCACCACCTTGGGTTCCTTGCCTAGGACGATCCCCGCTTCTACCCACCGCCGCGTTTCGTCCTTCACTGTCTTCCCCCTTCCAAGGCTGCCTTGAAGGCTCGGTCCGCGAAGACCTTGGCAGCCTGAGTCTCGCTCTGAACCGTCGCCATCGTGGCCCCCTCAGATCGAACCACACTCGTCGTCAGCCGATGAAGTTCATGCAGGAGGGTCTTGACAACCTCGGCCTCCGACCTGAACGCCTCACGCCCCAGCAAGAAGCCATTCTCACCGAAGAGAGTCATTCCGGAACACGGGGCACTGGGCTCGTACTGGATGAGACGCCCGTTGATACGAACGACGACGCCCTTCCCCGCAGCCTGGGCAGCGCGAATGCGAGCGAACGTTGACGAAGACAGGATCCTCCGTGCCTCGATGATGATGGACTGCTCGGTGGCGGCGAACGCTTCAAGCCCCGTTCTACTGGGGAGCTACACCTCCTTGAACTTCGTCCCCGTGGCCCCGAAGCGCGCCAGGGCCTCCTTGAGCTCCTCGGCGATGAGGGCACCGTTGGGACTGGTGGCTATGGCCCTGACTCTCCGACCCGGACGAACCGCGTCGATGAGAATCTGTCGCTGCTCCGCCCATGTTGGGGCGAGTCGGCGAATTTAAGCCGCGCGTGAATAGAACTCGTCCAGCCAGCGGCCCTCCAGGTCGTACATGATCTTCAGCGTCCCCGAGAGAGAGCGGCCGGTGTACTTCCCGTCCTGGAAGGTGGGATTGAGGACGGACTTGACCAGGAAGTACCCGCCGCCGCGGACCTCGGGGTTGCGGACCAGCATCTTCTCCACGACGTGGATTCGAGTCTCTGGTGGGAAGACGACCTCCTCGCTATCGAGTTCGAGCCGACGCCCCACCGCCTTGAAGAACTCCTCCACGTCGCGGACGACCTTCTCGTCCGAGAGGTGCGCGTCGAGCTCGGTCATCACGTGTGTCCAATCCATGGTGTCTTCCTGCTGTCCGTCTGGCGGAGGTCCGGCTCAGTGGGTGGTGACCTTGTCGAAGATGATCCGGTCGCCAGAGACCTTCCCATGGATGCGGAAGTCGCCTCCCTGGCCCAGGATCTTGATCTTGAATTGGTACCCTTCCAGCTCGGACGGGACGATACCGTTCTGCCCCTTGGGGGGAACGAGCCCCTTCTGCATGGCGTTCTCATACTTGGAGCGAAGCGTCGGCTGGCCGGCGAGGAACTTAGCGGCATCCCCTTCGAAGACGGGTGTGAGTTGCTTCCCTCCAATCGGTACCCGGAGGGGGGCCTTCTCCGGTGGCTTGGGATACGTCTGCTGCCAGCCTTCCTGACGCTCGGCGACCTTCTCGGGATGGTAGGGGTCGCCCTTGACGGCCGGCGCGGGCTGGTAGCCCGGCTTGGACTCTGTGACAGCCACCGTAGCGACCGCCGTGGAAGCCAGGGTAATGGTGATGGTGCCATCGGCGGAAACTGCCACCGCGCTCACCTGTCCTATCTCCGAAAGTGTGAGGCGCAGTTGTGAGGCCCCCAGTGCCGCCGCCTCCGTGAAGCTGGGCAGCATCGCCAGCCTTGAGGCCAGCCATGCCGAGCCCCCGGTTATGCCGTGGCTCACCACCACCGTCACCGCGAGGACGAAGACGCGGGCCACCTCCGGCCCAACCCGGTTCGCAAAGCGCTTGCTGGCGCGCTCCAACTCCTCCCAGGTCGTGGCCCGGTCTGTGGCCCACTTCAACTCCCGGCTCGCATCCACCAACTCCAGGAACGTCTCCACTCCCAGGTAGATCAACAGCGCCGCTGAAACGATCGCCGCCGCCTTGGTGAACACGGGCTCGGGGTTGGCCGCCAAGACGGCCCAGGTGATCAGGCCCGTGGCTATCACGGTGTAGAAGAGCTGGGGGGCCAAGGTGTTCTCCACCGCCTTGGCGATGCTCTCTTTGAGGGGATCGATCGACAGGCCCAAGGCTACCCCCAATTTGTCCCACTCGCTCAAGCCCATCACGTCATCGAGCAGGGAGAGGCAGTTTTCCCTGCGCTGGCCCGGCTCGCAGATGCCGCCGAAGCTCTTGCTCATCAGGCGCTGCCAGCGTTTGTCCGGGTCGTCGCTGGGGTAGGAGGCGCGCACCAGCCAACCTTGCTGGGGTGGACGGAGGGTGAGGGGCGCATTCAGCACCAACTGCGTCAGCGCTTCCTCGAACGCTTCCGCGTCCACCTTCACGGACTTGTTCGAGGTGGGCGGCCTGTACTCCAGTGGCGCACCCTGACCCGTGTCGAGGCGCACTACACGCTGGGAGGCGCACGCATTGAGCAGGGCGAGGAGCAGGACCGCAACGGTCAGACGGGTTGCCATGGGGCGCCCTCCAGAACGAGGAGGGTTCCAGTCTACGGGAACGTCACCCCAGTGACGATGACGCTCCGGGTCCCCTCCGCATCCCACAACTTGAGGGTGAAGCTGCCCCGGGTCTCTTCCTCCGTCGCGTCCGCCTCGATCACCACACTCCAGTCCTTCGCGGCGTAGCTGAGGGGATCGCGTTGCCAAGGTGGGTTCACGCGCAGCGTGCGACGTCCTGGGCCCACCAGCTCCGCTCTCACCGCTCGCCAGGGCGGCATCTCCTCGGTGGGCGCCAGAATCACCACGACAGCCACCGTGCGGGTGGAGCGGTAGCTGAAGGCCCATCGAACGGGGACGGCGTTCCCGGGGTGCCTACCGATGCTCTTGGAGAGATCCTTGGGGGGGATACCCTTCTCATTCATGAGTCCGGTGGCAAGCAGGCCCGTGAGGCCCCCGGGGCTCTCCTTCTCGGCGAGCAGCCGTTCGTTGTCCTCCTGGCACTGGTGGAGCTGCGTGTCCTTCTCTTGCACCTCTTGCTGGTAGGACTCCACCGTGCGCTTCTCGCGGTACACCTCCACCCACGGCTCCACCTGCCCGGGGTACACAACCAGCCAGAAGGTCGCGCTCGCCGGGGCTGCTCCGTCCTTGAAGCGCACCGTCAGCCGCAATCGATCGCCCGGCACCACGCGCTCCGAGGGCACCAGCCGGAGCATGGTGTTGCCCACCTCCACCATCGTGAAGAGCTCCCGCCCATCCACGGTCACGCCGCTACTGAGGAGTTCCGCGCCGTAGAAGATGAGGGTGGTGGACAGCTCCGCGCCGATGCACAACTCGGGCACCTCGCTGGTGGGCTCCGTCTTCAGCTCGATGCGCCGGGTTCCCGTTTCGCATGGGACGGCTCGGGGCTGCGCGGTGGCAGTGGCGCCCACGAGGAGCGCCAGCGCCAGAAGAACGGCGGGGGACGAGGTGAGCACGGAACAGAACCTCCAGCGTGGGGTGGCGACGTAGTGTCCTGGGACGTCGCCTCTACCACGCCTTCCGGCTCCAGAGTGCCCGCGCTCCGAGGGCCGCGAGCCTTGGCCTTGCTCACTTGAAGCGATCCACTGCTCTGACCGTGACGCTGGAGAAGACCTTCGCAGTGTCAGCCGTGGAGCCGGGCTCCAGCTCCAGGCCCCGATTGCCCGAGGTGTCCCCCAGCTCCATGCAGACAGGCCAGGTGCGGGTACCCTTGTACTCTTGCGCCTCGATGAACCGCCCGTAGACGCGATCGCCACCGAAGATGAGCCGACCCTTCAGGATGGCGGCCGGAGGCAGATCCTCGAAGCCCCCGGAGAGCTGCACCCTAGTCCACCCCTCCTTCACGGAGATGACCTCGGAAACCGGGCCTGGGAGGCCTCCAACGAAGTGGTCGCCGATGTCGATGTCCAGCTCGGCCATGGCTTGGACAGCGCCGGGAGGGCACGGCTCGGCGGGAGGCTCGGGGCGCACCTGGGACCCGGTGCAGGCCAGGGTGATGCAGGCGCTGCCCGTGGTGATCGCCTTACCCACGGGACCGAGGCCCTTCTGCTGCTTCTGCTGCGGGTTTTTCATGGAAGCCTCTCCCTGTTCGCTCAACGTGGCGGGAGCCACGAGAGCCACCCCCTCGGTGACGAAGAGGTCGCGGCCGGTAGCTTCCGGCGGCTTCCAGGGAGGCGCCACTTTCCCGCCTACCTCCCAGGTCACTTCCGCGCCGGACTCGAAGGACCCAGCGCGCGGCCCTCCTGTCGTCTTGGCCGACAACGGTGGCGGGCTGGCGGTGCGGTGCGAGGATCCCCAGAACCAGGCCACGCCTCCTCCTACTGCCCCTGCGAGGATCAGTCCCACCGCCACTCGCTGTGGGACACTCAAGTTCCGAGATAGGATCTGGTGCTCCACTGCTCTGGTGGGAGACAGCGAGACTTGCGCGGGCGCCGAGACAAGGGCCACAGGGGCAGGCGCTACGGCCTCGACGGGAAGGGCGGCAGGTGCCTCGGGCGGATCCACCCGGGCGAGCGCCGCCACCGCCGGCCTGGGAGAGCTTGCGGCAGCGGCAGGGCCAAGCCTGTAAGCGGGAGGTGCAGCGCCGGCAACCGCTGCAGGAGACGCACCCTGCACCGCGAGGAGGGGGCGCAGTCCTCGCCGGGGCCGCGCTTCGGCCTCCCGCGCCGCCTTCAGGTAGTGCGCCACCTCGTCCCCCCCTGGGCCCAGGCGCGTCGTCACTGTGTGCTCGCTGAAGGCTTCACACAGCGGCGCCTCCCAGGCTGCCCCCTGCCGCTCCAGCAACGCCGTGAGTGCCGTGCACAGCGCCTGCGCATCCGGAGGGCGAACCTCGGGCTTCTTTGCCAGCAAGCGCAGGCACAACTCGCTCAGTTCTACCGGCACCCGAGGGTTGAGCAGGTGGGGAGGCTTGGGTGCCTGGGTGAGGACGGCATCCACGCCCTTGCGTCCCTCCACGTGGAAGGGCCTCCGGTTCGTCAGCAGCCAATAGAGCACCACGCCCAGCGCGTACAGATCGTCCGAGTGCGTGGGGCGGTAGTGCGCCCCCGGGACGCCCTTGTTCTCCCGCTCGAAGTGCCACGCCTCGGGGCTGCGGTAGTCCGGCGTCCCCGGCGGCAGCAGCCCCCCTGTTCGCCAGGAGGCTTCCCCATCGCTTCCCACGCCGAAGTCCACCAGCACAGCTTCGCCGGTGTCGTCACGCACCAGGATGTTGGCTTCCTTCACATCCCGGTGGACCACCTTCACCCGATCGATGGCGGCCAGCGCCCGCGCCACGCCCAGCACCTTGCGCACTACCTCCCGCGCCGAGGGGTTCTCCGTGTTCGCCCACACGTCCAGGCGCCGCCCTGGCACGTACTCCATGATGACCACGAAGTACCGGGGCTGCTTGTCCGGCCACTGGCCATGTCCCAGCAGGCGCACCACGTGGGGGTGGTGGACCCGGGCCAGGGTGAGCATCTCCCGCACGCCCCACTCCCCCACTTCTTCCAGCGGTAGGAGCTTCAGCGCGTAGAGCTCGCCACCCGCTGCGCGCGGAACACGGTGCCGAAGCCGCCCTCGCCGAGCTGGGCCTCCACTGTGTAGCCGCCCACGTCCGTGCCGCGGGACACCTCCGGAACGCGGCTCTTCTCGCGCCCGCTCATGGTGGGCGGACTCCCACGAGCCCCTGCTTCCGGAGCGGTGAGCAGTCCGCAGAGATGTGGGCGCCCTCGCGCATGGACTCAACCTCCTGGGTAGTGCAGGAGGCTAGCAGAACAGGCACGAGAACCCCTCTTCAGCGCTTCTCCCAGGCGGATGGCCGGCAGTGGAGCGACAGGCCAGGGCTGACTCATCGGGTCTACTCGTCCGTCAACCCTTGGGGTATAGAGGCCAGGATCAGCTCGGGGGCGGTGCTCCGTCCCTCTTCCACCGAGGTTCATCCATGCCGGAACTCTTCGCCGCGTCGTTCGGAAAGGCCGTGCGCGCCGCACGCCAGCGAGCGCAGCTCACGCAGGAGCAGGTTGCCGAGGCCATCGAGCTGCCACTCGTGGCCTATGGGCGCCTGGAGCGCGGGCTGCTGATGCCCAGCGTTCGGACGCTGGTGCGGCTGTCCCAGCTTCTTCGCACTCCCACCGACGTGCTCCTGGGGAATGACCTCTCGGGAACGTCACCCGCCTCGCCCTCGCCGTGAGCGACACGCTGGCCAAGACGTTGGGACAGGCCGCCCGTGGCGCACGTGAGCGGCTGGGGCTCACGCAGGCGCAGGTGGCCGAGATGGTGGGGATCGCCCACGTCGTCTACAACCGCCTGGAGAACGCGAAGATGCTGCCCAGCGTCCCGACGCTGGTACGGCTGTGCGATGCGCTGCGCGCCACGTCGGATGAGCTGCTGGGCCGAGCCCGTCCCCCACGCGGGAACAAGGCCAGGCGCTCCGAGGAGGAGCCTCCCTCGGTGAACCAGCTCCTCTCCCTGGCTCGCAAGCTGGACGAATCCCAGCGCCAGGCGCTCCTCACGATGGCCCGGGCCCTGCTGCGCTGAAGGGGTGAGGGGCACGCTCAACAGCCCCCTCCCCCACCGTGGGTTTCTCTACGCGCGGTGCTCATCGCTCCCGGGCGCCAGCTCGTGCGCGTCCAGGCAGTCCGGGTAGATGCCAACCTCTACCGGCTCCGCGATATCCCGCCGGGCGCTGGCCTCGGTGAACAGCCTCACCACCTCCTCGGCCGCCTCCTTCCGGCCATAGCCCGGAGCGAGCGCCACGAGCTGAGCGTGCAGGTCCCGGCGCAGCTCCTCGGCCGTCGCATACCGCTCGGCGGGGGTCTTCCCCAAGGCTCGGCGGAGAATGGCCTGGAGCCCTTGCGGCAGATCCTCGATCACGCGCTCCACCTCCTGCGCCGTGTACTCCTCGGCCAGGGTCATCATCCGGACCAGGGGCAGGGAGGGCGTCTCGTCCGCCGTCGCGGCGCTCCTCTCCGCGCTCTGGGACACGGGCTGCGAGTCCTCCACGTTGAAGAGGTGCCTGTGCGTCAGCGCCTCCAGCAGCACAAGCCCCAGGGAGAAGATGTCGGAGCGTGCATCCAGCTCGGCGCCCAGGAGGTACTCGGGCGAGGCGTAGAGCAGATCGCCCTTGAGCAGCCGCCCGGGTGTCTCCTCCCGGCCGACCCGCTGGGAGAAGGCCGCGCCAAAGTCCGTCAGCTTCACCGCTCCCGTCTTCCGGCCCACGCGGATGTTCCGCGGGCTCACGTCCCGGTGGATGATGCCCAGCGGCCGGCCTCCCTCTTCGTCCTCCGTCAGCGTGTGCGCGTAGTGCAGCGCATCGGCCACCTCGGAGGTGATGTAGAGGACGAAGGGCACCGGCAGCGGACGGCCCAGCATGGCCGCCGCGCTGATCAGCGAGTCGAGCCTGCGCCCTTCCACGTACTCCATGATGACGTAGGGCACCTTCTCCATCACCCGGAGGTGATGCACCTGGGCGATGACCGGATGGTGGAGGCGGAAGGCGAGCTGCACCTCCTCGATGAGGCGCTGCCTCAGCTCGAAGCGCACCGGATCGCGCAAGCGCTTGACCACGACGTACCCGGCGAGCCCATGACGCAGACGGCGCTCGGCCAGGAGCAGCACCTCCCCGTTGCTGCGCTCTTCGAGCACCCGGAGGACCTCGAAGCTCACGCGCCCTGCCGAGAAGGAGTCATAGGGGTGCTCCTGGAGCATCCGAAGGGCGGTGCCGAGGTCCCGCTGCAACCGCCTCAGCACGCCCCGGAATGTCTCCTCCCTTCTCTCCGTGGGCGGCTCGGGGAGGGCCTCGGCCTTCAACGTCTTCTCGGTCTCGTTCGGATCGAGCGGGGTCTTCTCGTGCATGGCGGACTCCAGATGAAAGGGAACGGCGAGTGATGCGCGGAGGGGTGGGCTACTGGGGCTTCGCGGAGACCTCAGGGCCCGGCAGGAAGGAAGCACGGGGCGGGAGGCTTGGCTCCTCCCGGAAGGAGCCGCCCTCCTGCATGTAGAAGGGGCCGACCTTGAAGTCTCCTGCCAGGAGCTCGTTCCCCTGCATCTGCACGGGGCCGACGCACTGAAGGGGAGCACCCGTGATCGCCAGCGCGAGGTAGCCATCTGGGCGGAGGACCGCGAGGCCCTCGAACCTGCGGAGACGCTCGTTGAGGGCGGTGCGCAACACGGCTGCTCCTCCCGTCACGGTCTCGGCGAGGAGAAAGTCCGCCGTGACGCGCGGCCCGTAGCTCTTCATGTCGCCATCCGCCACCGCGAGCCAGAGCAGCATGCGCAGCCGACGGGCCTGCTCCACCGTCACCATCGGCTCGGTGGGGATCTCTCCAGGGGCCAGCCCCGCTTCCTGCAGTAGCAGTCTGAAGTCGTCCGCCTGTGCCACGGAGGCCCGGGTGCTGTCGTAGACGCCTGCCACCTTGGGGGCACAGCTCCACGCCCCCAGCATCAGCAGGAGCACGCTGCCCCAGCCCAGGGTGCTCCAGTGGATCCAGCCTCGCTCTTCACCGCTGTAGGTCCTTGTCTCACGGCTCATGGTCACGCTCCTCGCCTCCTGCGGATTAAACCTAATAGGTTTTAAACCTATTGGGTATCACAGGTGGAAGCCAGAAGAGAAGGTGGCAGGGGCCCAGCACACGGCGGGTACCCTCGGCGGGCGCGGTGTACGCGGGTGGCTTCTCGGGGGCAGCCCGCGCCGATCCGCGCTCAGGGGGACAGAGCCCCATCAAGCGGCCTGAAGCGATGGCCTCAGGCGCTCCCTCGGCCGCACTGTGCTTGGTGGGGGGCTGCTGGAGGGTCAGGGCAAAAAAGGTGAAGGCCCTGGAGTCACCGGCTTTGACACCGGAACTCCAGGGCCTTCGATGGTCGGGGCGACAGGATTTGAACCTGCGACCACTTGCACCCCAAGCAAGTGCGCTACCAGGCTGCGCTACGCCCCGATACTGCCCGTCAGAAACGGGCCGCTCTTATGCCCCTCCATGACGCCAGCGTCAAGCAAGAGCCGCTGGCGGCCGTGAGAAAACCACCGGTAGGTGGGACTACTTCCCGTCCGACTCGTCTCCAAAGTCCTGATCGTCCGAGTCGAACTCGTCGTTCTCGTCCGCCTCCTCCTCGCGCGCGTCGATCTCCGCGTGGTTCTCCGGAGGCGCCTCGCCGTTGAGCGCGCTCTTGAGCACCTGGCTCGGCCGGAAGGTCAGCACCCGACGGGCCGAGATCTCGATCTCCTTGCCCGTCTGCGGGTTGCGCCCCACTCGCGCCTTCTTCTGGCGCACCTGGAAGTTGCCGAAGCCGGAGATCTTGATCTTGTCCCCCCGCTCCAGCGTCTCCTTCAGCGTGTCGAAGACGAGCTCGACGATCTCGGCCGACTCCTTCTTGGAGAAGCCCACCTTCTCGTAGACGCCTTCGATGATGTCCGCCTTCGTCATACGGTGCCTCGGAAACCCCTTCAGCGGTGAACGCAGCGGATGCTGACAGCCTTCCCAGAGGGGTGTCAACCCTCTGACTTCATTCAGGAATTCAGGACCGCAGCGCGCCACCCAGCCGCTGGTTCACCTCGGAGATGATCCGCTGGTGCGCCTCGCCCACCTCCCCATCGGTCAGCGTCCGCTCGGGCGAGCGGTAGCGGATGGCGTAGGCGAGGTTCTTCTTCCCCTCGGGGATCGGCTTGCCCGTGTAGACATCGAAGATGAGGGCGTCCTCTACGAGTGCTCCGCCCACCTCCAGGATGACCCGCCGGACCTCGTCGTTGCGCAGCTCCGCGGGGACCACCACCGCCAGATCGCGCAGCACGGCCGGGAAGCGAGGCAGCGAGTGGTACTCGGGCACGAGCCGGGCCGCGGCGTACAGGGGCTCGGTGTCCAGCTCGAACGCAAACACTCCCTGCGGCAGGTCCAGGGCCTTGGTGACGCGCGGGTGCAGCTCGCCCACGTAGCCGAGCACCGTCCCGTCGGCCTGCACCACCTGGGCACAGGCGCGCGGGTGCCAGGCCGGAGCCTCGGCGGGCACGAAGCGGACCTCCTCCACGCGCAGGGCGTGGAGCACGGCCTCCACGGCGCCCTTGGCGTCATAGAAGTCCATCCGAGCATCCTTCTGGGTCCAGGTGCGCCCAGAGCGCAGGCCCCAGACGAGCCCGCCCACGCGAGGCACCTCGCGCGTCGCCGGGCGCCGGCCTTGGCCGCCCTCGGGATCCCGGAAGTAGGCGCGGCCCGTCTCGTAGATGGCCACCCGCTCTACCTGGTGCCGCACGCTGCGAGAGAGGTTCTCCACCAGCCCAGGCAGCAGGCTGGTGCGCATGGTCGACTGCTCCACGCTGAGCGGGTTGACGAGCGCCACTGGCGCGTCCTTTCCGCCCAGCACCTCCAGGTTCTTCGGCGCCACGAACGAGTAGTTCACCACCTCGTTCAGTCCCGCGCCTGAGAGGGCCTGGCGCAGCCGCCGCTCTGCCTCGGCGGAGGCGGGCTCGGGGGCCAGCTCCGCAATGCCGCGAGGCAGCCGGGCGGGGATGTTGTCGTAGCCGTACACGCGGGCAATCTCCTCCAGGAGATCCTCCTCGCGCTCCACGTCCACGCGCGCCCGGGGCACCTCGAACGTCGTCTGCCCGGCACCCTCCTCCGCCGCCCGGAACCCGAGCGCACCGAGGATGCGTCGACACTCCGCCTCGGAGACGGCCGTGCCCAGGAAGGTCTCCACCCGCCCGTAGCGCAGCGCCACGCGCCGCGGTGGCTTCGGGCTCGGGTACACATCCACGCGGCCCGAGGCCACGGTGCCTCCGGACAGCTCCGCGATCAGCTGCGCGGCCCGATCGATGGCCGGCACCACCGCGTCGATGTCCGCTCCCCGCTCGAAGCGGTGTGACGCCTCCGTGTGCAGGGTGTGGCGCTTGGACGTGCGGCGCACGCTGGAGGGCAGGAAGTTCGCCGACTCGAGGACGATGTTCCTCGAGCCCTCGGACACCTCGCTGTCTCCGCCTCCCATGACTCCGGCGATCGCCTGGGGCCGATCCCGATCACAGATCGCCAGATCGTCCGCGTCGAGCGTGCGCTCCTTGCCATCGAGCGTCTGGATCTTCTCGCCCTGCTTCGCGCAGCGCACGACGATCTCCCGCCCCGCCAGCTTCTCCAGATCGAAGGCGTGCAGCGGCTGGCCGTACTCGAGGTTGACGTAGTTGGTCACGTCCACAACGTTGTTGATGGCGCGCACGCCACAGGCCTTGAGCCGATCCTGCAGCCACTGGGGAGAGGGCTTGATCGTGACGTTCTCGACGACGCGCGCGGCGTACCGAGGGCAGCGCGCGGGCTCATCGATCCGCACCTTCACCTTCTCGGCCGAGGAGCCCCCCTGCTCGGGAGGCTTGGGCTCCGGCGGGCGGAACGCGGCACCCGTCACCACGCCCACCTCACGCGCCACGCCCAGATGCGAGAGCGCATCCGGCCGGTTCGGGGTGACGTTCACCTCCAGCACCACGTCATCCAGCCCCAAGGCCTGGGCGATCGGCGTCCCGGGCTTCGCCTCCGGCGAGAGGATGAGCAGCCCGGAGGCGTCCTCGGTGAGCCCCAGCTCCTTGGCCGAGCACAGCATGCCGGAGCTGTCCACGCCGCGGAGCGCGGCCTGTTTGATCTCCGCGCCGTTGGGCAGCTTCGAGCCCACCGTGGCCAGCGGCACCTTGTCGCCGACTTTGTAGTTCTTCGCGCCGCACACCACCTGCAGCAGCGCCGGGCCGCCCGCGTCCACCTTCGTCACGGACAGCTTGTCCGCGTTCGGGTGCTGCACGGACTCCTTGATCTGCGCCACCACCACGCCGCGGAGCGCCTCTCCCGGCCGCTCCAGGCCTTCGATCTCCAGGCCCGCCGCGGTCAGCTTGCGCGCCAGCTCATCCACCGACGCCGGCAGCGCCACGTACTCGCCGAGCCACTTCACCGAAATCTTCACAGGTCAGCCCTCTTCCGGACTTCGTCCAGCAGGTTGCGTGAGTGAGTCCAACCGCCGCTCAGAACTGCTCGAGGAAGCGCGCGTCGTT
Organism: Hyalangium sp.; assembly: GCF_035629615.1. Taxonomy (GTDB): domain Bacteria; phylum Myxococcota; class Myxococcia; order Myxococcales; family Myxococcaceae; genus Hyalangium. Next base: position 16,734 of record NZ_DASPHO010000546.1, read on the forward strand.
CTCGAACATCATCCGCAGGTCATCGATGCGGTAGCGCAGCATGGCGATGCGCTCCACGCCCATGCCGAACGCGTAGCCCGTCACCTCGCGCGGATCGTACCCGCTGGAGGTGAAGACGTTGGGGTGCACCATGCCGCTGCCCAGCACCTCCAGCCACCCCGTCTGCTTGCACACCCGGCAGCCCTTGCCGCCACACGAGGTGCAGGAGATGTCCACCTCCGCCGAGGGCTCGGTGAAGGGGAAGAAGGACGGGCGGAAGCGCGTGCGCGTGTCCGAGCCGAAGAAGGCCTTCACGAACGCATCCAGCGTGCCCTTCAGCTCCGCGAAGCTCACGTCCTTGTCCACCAGCAGCCCCTCCACCTGGTGGAACATGGGCGTGTGGGTGATGTCCGAGTCCCGCCGGTACACGCGGCCAGGCATGACGGCGCGGATGGGCGGCTTGTGCGTCAGCATGTGCCGCACCTGCACGGGCGAGGTATGCGTGCGCAGCAGCACGGGGCTGTCCGCCTTCTTCGCGTGCCCGAGCGTCGCCTCGTCCACGTAGAAGGTGTCCTGCATGTCCCGCGCGGGGTGATCCTTGGGGAGGTTGAGCGCCTCGAAGTTGAAGTAGTCCAGCTCGATCTCGGGCCCCACGGCCACCTCGAAGCCGAGCCGCCCGAACGTGCGGACGATCTCCTCCATCGTCCGGGACACCGGGTGCCGGCTGCCAGGAGCCACGCCGCGGCCGGGCAGCGTCACGTCCACCTTGGCGCCCTTCAGCTCCACCTCGAGCGCAGCCTCCTCGGCGCGCTTGAGCGCGTCCGCGAGCAGCTTCTCGATCTCCGCCTTCACCTGGTTGGCCACCTCGCCCAGCGCCTTGCGCTCTTCGGGGGCCAGCTTGCCCATGCCTCCGAGCACGCCGGACAGCTCTCCCTTCTTGCCCAGGTAGCGAACTCTCAACGCCTCGACGGCGGCCACCTCCGAGGCGACGGTGATGTCCCGCCGCGCCGCCTCCGCGAGGGCCTGCAAGCGATCCCGCATGACTTCGCTCCCCTTCCCGCGCTCCAGAGGAGCGGGGGCAAAAAAAAGGGCCGCCCCTGGCGAGGCAGCCCGTGTACTCATTCCAGCGCGAGAGGCCCCAACGGGAGCCTCCCAGGCGCTCTATGCACCGGCCACTCGGCCGGGCGTGGGTCAGGCCGCCTTCGCGATGTTGGCGACAGCGGCAAAGCCCGAGGGATCCGCAATGGCCATGTCGGCCAGCACCTTGCGATCCAGGGAGATCTTCGCCTTGGCCAGGCCCGCGATCAGCTTCGAGTAGGACAGCCCCACACCGCGGGCGGCCGCGTTGATGCGGACGATCCACAGCGCGCGGAAGGTCCGCTTGTTCACCGCGCGGTCGCGGCTGGCGTAGTCCAGCGCGCGCTCGACGGCCTGGTTGGCCCGCCTGTAGCAGTTCTTCCGGCGGCCACGGAACCCCTTGGCCAGCTTCAAAATCCGATTACGACGGCGACGGGCCTTGAACCCCTTCTTGACGCGCATGACACACTCCTCGACTGCTCAGGCTAGGAACCCCGCGGCGCAGGCTTCACGCCGCTCCGACAGGGCCCGTGGGTGATTTCCGGCTAGTTCGCCCCGTAGGGGAACATCTCTTTGATGACCTTCTTCGCATCCATGTCGCGAAGGTGGCCCGTGCCGCGGTTGCGCCGCTTCTGGGCCGGGGTCTTGGCGTGGGTGAAGAGGTGCTTGCCGTAGGCCTTGCCGTGCTTCACCTTGCCAGTCTTCTTCACCTGCAACCGCTTCTTCGCACCACTCCGCGTCTTCAACTTCGGCATTGTCCCAGTCCTTCCCTCTCGGGTTTCCTTGATACAGGCCGACAGCCGAAGCCGACAGCCAAATCTTTCTATTTCGTCCCGGTCGCTGCGCTGACCTCGGGTGCCAGCCCGCCTTGCTGCTGGGCCGCCGGAGGAACGGCTTCCTCGGGCCTGTCCTCGTGCCTGTCGCCGTCGGGCCTGCCCTCCGGCTTGCTACCCACCACTCTGTTGCCTTCCGGCTTCTTCCCCGCAGCCTCCGCCTTCGCCGCCGCCTCTGCCTGCTGCCGGGCCTGCTCGCGCGCCCGCTGCGCCACCCTCGGGTTGGGCGAGAGGATCATGAACATCTGCCGCCCCTCCATGCGGGGCGCCTGCTCGACGACGGCCACTTCCTTCAGGTCCTTGTTCACATCTTCCAGGATCGCGCTGCCCAGCTCCTTGTGGGTGATCTCGCGACCGCGGAACACGATGGTGACCTTGGCCTTGTTGCCCTCCTCGAGGAACCGCTTGATGTTGCGAACCTTGAACTCGTAGTCGTGCTCCTCTGTCTTGGGGCGGAGCTTGATTTCCTTGAGGTGGACGACGACCTGCTTCTTCTTTGCTTCCGAGGCCCGCTTCTTCTCCTCGTATTTGAACTTGCCGTAGTCCATGATCTTGCAGACCGGCGGCTTGGCCATGGGGTTGACCTCGACAAGGTCCATACCCTCGACCTGAGCGCGCTCCAGCGCCTGCTCAATCGACAGGACTCCCAGCTGCTCGCCAGCCGGTCCTACGACACGGACTTCACGAGCGCGAATACGACGGTTCGTTCTCTGATCGCGGACGATGTGAAAATCCTCCAAATACGGGAGCTTGGGCCTGCCTCGCTCACTTGGAAGACGTCCAACATACTTTTCTGTACCAGGGAGTCAAGGGAGGTCAGCAACTTCCAGACCTCCCACGACACCTGGGGAAGGCCTAGGGAAGGCCAGCCTCCTTGCCCAGGAGGGCCTCGAAGGCCTCCAACTTCATGCTCTTGAGGTCCTCGCCCCCGTAGCGGCGGGGAGCCACACCGCCCGCCTCCACCTCGTTGTCGCCGATGACCAGGGTGAAGGGGATCTTCTGGAGCTGTGCCTCGCGGATCTTCGCGTTGAGTGACTGGCCGCGCTCGTCCAAGTCCACCCGGTAGCCCTTGGCGCGCAGCTGGTCACGCACCGTCCGCGCGTAGTCCAGCTGCCGGTCCGCCACCGTGACGATGAGGGCCTGGAGGGGAGCCAGCCATGTGGGGAAAGCACCTGCAAAGTGCTCCGTGAGGATGGCGATGAAGCGCTCGAAGGAGCCGAAGATGGCGCGGTGGAGCACCACCGGCCTGTGCTCGGCGTTGTCCTCTCCGATGTAGTTGAGATCGAAGCGCTGGGCAGCCATGTAATCCAGCTGCATGGTGCCGAGCTGCCACTTGCGGCCGATGCTGTCGGACACGTCGAAGTCGATCTTCGGGCCGTAGAAGGCGCCCTCGCCGGGCTTCACCTCGTAGGGCACGCCCAGCGTCTTGAGCACGCCCTCCAGGGCTGTCTCGGCGAGATCCCACGTGGCGTCATCTCCGAGGCGCTGCTCGGGCCGGGTGGAGAACTTGGCCGAGTACTTCAGGCCCACGGCGTTGTAGATGTGGTCCAGGAACTGGACGAAGCTCCGGACCTCGTCGCCGATCTGGCTCTCCGTGCAGTAGATGTGCGCGTCGTCCTGGGCGAACTGGCGCACGCGGGTGAGGCCGCCCAGTGAGCCCGCCGCCTCGTTGCGGTGGAGCACGTCCTGGGTGTGCAGCCGCAGCGGCAAGTCCCTGTAGCTGTGCCGCTTGAAGCCGAAGTAGAGGTGGTGCGAGGGGCAGTTCATCGGCTTGAGGGAGAAGTCGTGCTCGCCGGACTCGTTGTCGAGCACCAGGAACATGTTCTCCTTGTACTTGCCCCAGTGGCCGCTGATCTCCCAGAGGCCCTTGTTGAACAGCAGCGGCGTCTTGATCTCCACGTACCCGCGCTCGGCGGTGAGGCGGCGCATCCAGGTGGAGAGCGTCTGGTAGATCGTGGTGCCCTTGGGCGTCCAGAAGGCCGAGCCCGGCGCAAACGGGTGGAAGTGGAACAGGTCCAGCTCTTTGCCCAGCTTGCGGTGGTCGCGCTTCTTGGACTCCTCGATGCGCGTCAGGTACTCCTGCAGGGCCTTCTTGTCGAAGAAGGCCGTGCCGTAGACGCGCTGGAGCATGGGGTTGCGGTGATCGCCGCGCCAGTACGCGCCGCTCGAGGACAGGATCTTGATGACGCCGATGCGGCCCGTGGTGGGGCCGTGAGGCCCGAGGCAGAAGTCCACCCAGTCCCCGTGCTTGTAGAGCGTCAGCGTCGTGGCGCCCTTGGCGGCGATGTCCTTGACG
>NZ_DASPHO010000547.1:0-6779 GCF_035629615.1 Hyalangium sp.
CGCCTCTCCTCCCGGTGCCGGAACAGGAGGCTGCGGCGAACGGATCGTCCCGATAGCTCTGGCTGTGAGGGCCTCACGTCCATCGCCCCACTCTGCGCGGCTCTCCAGCCTCATGCCAGACGGGGTTCGTGCAGCGGATACCCATCCCCGGATGCCTCGCTCCGCGACTGCTGCAAAGGGCTGGGGACGCTCCCGGACGCAGCATCCAGTCGCGCCGCATCCGCCAAGAGCAGCTGGCTAAGCGCCCGCAGTTCCTCAGCCGCCTTGTTCCGGAGCGCCGCAGCCTCGGGCGTAGCGACCTCATCCTCCAGCCCGACGAGCGCCTTCTCCGCCTCTGTCCACTCACCGCGCATCCGCTTCGCCTGCGCCAGCAGCTCGGCGAGCTTCTGTGCGACAGGATCCTCAGCAGCGCTCCCCCCTCCCTGGTCTCCCTTCTCAGGTGCTTTAGGAGGCGTCTCGGCGGTGGGAGTCAGCAGTTCCTTAACGCGGCTGCGGACGCCATTGACGGTGAGGCACTGATCCAGCGCTTCCTCAATGAGCTGCTCCCGGTCCTGCCGGTTCCCTACGGATGCAATCGCGACAAGGATGTAGAACCGCAATGGATCGCCTTTGCGGTTCCTCCTGGCGAGCAGCTTCGTGTAATCGTCCGGGCTCCATGCCCTCGCCACGTCGGCACGGTGGTAGAGGCTCTTCTCGTCCCGTCCCAGCTTGCTCGCCAAGCGCTTGACGCTCCCCTCCCTGTATTTATTCGGAGCATCCATCACGTCGCGCACCACGCAGCCAATGCGGTACTGCGCTTGGGCATCCGCAGTGTCACTTTCGGCAAAGAGCTTGCTCAGCTCCTCCAGCGCCTCCTGGAGCTCAGGGTTCATCTCCCCCGTGAGCTTCCCCTTCTTGCGCTCCCTGGTGGCGCCAGGGCGCGAGCCCTTCTTCGATTTAGACATAAACAGCCGTTCTGCCCTGCCTTGCGGCGGAGCAACATCAATGCGACGCAGGAGCGCCATAGGGCGACTCGCGTCTAGGTATTGAGGCCGTCACAGGCGCTGAAGCGCTTGTGAGCGACCGGATTTGGCATTGGCGGCTCGCCGACGAGCGGCGAACAAAGGCTGGGTACTACTTGGCGTGAAACAATGAAACAGCTCCTGATACACCAGGACCCAGGAGGAGTTCAACCCCCTGCCACCGGACCACGAAGGTACAGGGGACTCTCCCCTCTGAACTCCCAAGGCTCTGCCGGCCCAAGCCCAGCAGCGTCCAAAGATCGTGTCTCGGCCTGGGTATAAGCCACAGGGTGCACCCCTCTTTCACACGAGGAGGCTCCCCACGGGCTGTATCGGCCTCATGCCGACGTGCCCGTCCCCACCATCCCCCCACACGCTGGGAAGGAGAGTTCCGTATGGCAAGGCCTCGTAAGAAGGCTCGTACCGCAGCGCCCGCTCCCTCATCACCTACTCCCCCTACACCTGCGCCCGCCTCACCGAAGGACGAGACGCTACCTTCCACGGAGGATGATTCCACGCAGTTCGTCAGCATCGCCGCCGAGCTGGGCTTCATTGGCCGAGCCGTCGACGGCGTGGTTCTGATCACCGATGCTCTTGCGGAGGATGCGGTCTTCACGTCCGAAGCGGCCAAGCGAATCCCTCCTGCTGTCGTAGCGGTTCTGGGCTTGGTTCATGGGCGCTTGGCACAGGTCCAGCGCGTCTTGCGGGGATCAGCGGACCCCCTCAGGGTTCTGATGCCCCACAACGCCACTGGTCCCTTGAGTCCAGAAGAAGATCCGGACATCCGCCTTCGCGTGTGGACGCATGATCAGCGAGTTGCCTACCACACGCGCGAGCTGCACATGGCGGAGGGCGAGAAAGAGATCGCTGCGCGCCGAGAAGGCTGATCAGCACGAGAAGAGGAGCCGACCGTGGTTACGGGCCTGGCTCTTTTTTGGCCTCAAGCAGGTGGCATTGACAGCGAGCTGCCACGCAGTGCATGAGACCACCCGAGGGCCCGTAGAAACGGGCCGCGGCTTCTCCTGGCGGCAACGGGCCAGGACCCGCGAACTCATCAGCTTGAGGAAGGCCACCAAGCCGGCCTCGACACATGGCAGTAGAAAGCTGAACGGGGAGCCACACGCCTGCACATGCAGGGTGCCCCCTGAAGAACCGTCGGTCCTCGCGGTGCAACGCCACGATGGACGGATCGACACTTCGTTGGACGCGCTTCGTGCCAGCGCGTGCGTGATGTCGTGTCGTCAAGTCGCAGTGCCATGCTCTCGACCATCGAGGGCATCCGCGAAGAACTCAGGGAGATCAAGGCAGCCCTCACAATCATCGCCGGTGCGCTCACCCAGGAACGTGAGCCCAGCCCTCCGCATCAGCCCCCCATCCCGAACGCGCAGCTCCTCAGCCTGCGGGAGGCCGCGCGGCGCCTGGGCGTAGACCGGAACACCACCCTCGCGAAGCTCATCCGCACGGGACAGCTCCGGACGGTGGAGACCAGCGGTAGGCTCCGCATTCCGGCCGCTGAAATCGAACGGTTCACGAAGCCGGACCGCCGGGGCGAACCGCAGCCGTCCGCCCCGACCATTCCCGCCCCGGTGCCGTCGTCCCGAGCCAGGAAGACGCGCCAGCGGCGGCGCCCACGCCCCGCCACGAGCCCGGATATCCGGGACCTGGACTTCTAATCCCCTTCAGGTAAGTCCGCGAAGGTCAGGTCGATGGTGAGCCTATCGCTCCCGATAGGGGTCCAGATGCGGTCCTTGTCCACGAGCAAGTCGATCGTGCGCTTGGCTTTGAGCGTAGCCTGGTCCGGTTGGGAGAGGTTCAGTTTCGATGCCACGACTTGGCGCCACAGCCCGTAGTAACGCCACTTCGGCCCGCCGTTAGCGGTCGGCCGCGGGTGGAGGAGACCCAATTTCTGAGATCTCGATCTGGCCGGTGCTCCGACGATGCCCTGGAAACGGGCGCAGACCTCGCCGGCCGCATCCCGTAGGCACGCCTGTTTTTTCAGGGTGCCCCAGCCGCCGATCATGGCGACGTAGAGTCCGTCCGCCAGCAGATTGTCCAGCTCGGTATGACGCGGGGCGTGGAAGAGGGAGTCCCAGCGGGGCGTGTTGCTCGCGAGGGCGTCCACGCGCGTGCAGAGCGCGTTGCTGTCCACCTCGCAGACATCGGAGAGGTTCACGACGACAGCGCGCCAGCAATCGAGCGCTTCCATCAGCAGGACGGTCTGCGCGTGCGTGGCATCGGGGATCGTCGGCAGCCAGGCGCCCAGCGCGGAGAGCTGACTCGCGTGGGTGACAATGGGGATGCTCGCGACGGCGGCCGGATCCCTCGGAGAACTGGCGCCGGGATTCATGAAGCAGAGCAGCAGTGTCTGGTCATTCGGCTTGGTGTCGCAGAATTCAAGGACAAGCTGGCTGCGACATAGCTGTCTCGCGCCACTCGCCAGGTCACGAGCGTAGAAGAGACTGTGGCAGCGAAGTTGCCGTATGAATGTTGCGCCCCGCCGTGCCATGACCCTCTCCGATGTCCTGTGCATCGACGTAGCCATATTAGAATTAGAAGAGGGTGGGCACCCGCACGGGCACGGCGAGCGTCGTGTAGAAGCGCGCCGTCGTGCGCGAGTCACGGTGTCCCAGGTAGTCGCCCACCTGCTCGATGGTGGCGCCGGCCTCCACGGCCCAATGGGCCACGCTGTGCCGGAGGTTCGCGGGCGTGAAGACCTTGACGTCTGCGGCCTTGCACGCGCGCTCCACGGCCCCCAGCAGTCGCCAGAAGCCCACGGGCCCGTGCTCGCGGAGTCGCCGGGCCGCCTCCGCGACCTCCACGCTCACGCGGGTCCGGTGAACGTGCCCGGACTTGTGGCGCGGAATCGTGAGGACATCGCCCTCGACATTGCCGTCGGCGATGAAGCGCTCGAGCTCCGTCGTGTGCCACCCACACGTCCCGAGCACCTTCAGGGCGTCCTGATACGGCGGCGCCGTGTGAGCCAGTGCCTTCAGGAAGTCCTCCTTGGGGACGACCTTGCTTCGCCGCGTCTGCGCCGCCTTCGCCTGCGGCACGGTGAGATGGTGCAGGGTCGGGTCTTCATCGGCAGCCAACCGGTGCACCCCGCCCTCCGCGTCACGGAAGCCGTTCTTGCGCAGGTAGCCGTAGAGGCTCTTCATGACCGCGATCTTCGGCGCCCGGCACTTCGTCCCGTTCAGTACCTCCAGGATGCGCTCGATGCGCAGTTCCCGCAGGTCGACCGAGTCGAGCACCTCCTGCCACCAAGCTAGGTACACCTTCTGCTCGTGGACCCACTTCGGGCTGTTCTTCTTCTCGTCCCGGCTCCACGTGAGGAACTGGGCGGCCGTCTCCGCGTTCAAGCGGATGGTCAGCGCGCGTTCCGGGCGCCGCTCAGCCGGTGATCGGTAACCCTCGGGGTCCGCCATGAAGCGGTCCAGTTCGTGGAGCGCGTCCTTGAGGTTGTCGGCCCCGGTCGAAACCTTGTACCGGCGGCCGTTCACCATCTTGGAGACGTAGTACGTCGGCCCGCTCGGCCCATTGGGCTTCCGGCCTCGCTTGCCCTTGGTTCCGGCGGTACCGCTGTCCGCCTCCGGCCCGGCTGCGTCCGATGGAGCCTCGGGCTCCCCCAGGTCCTTCCAGTAGATCTCACCCCCGGCCCAACTGCCCCTGAACCCGCCTCGACGCTTCGACGTCACGACTTCTCCCCGCGGGGTGTTGGGTAGCGTTACCCAACAGATTCCCCAACAGGGCTAATAAAAAGGGCCGGCTGCTCTCGCAACCGGCCCTCAAGTACTTGTTTTTTCTGGAGCCGACATCCGGATTTGAACCGGAGACCTACTGATTACGAATCAGTTGCTCTACCAACTGAGCTATGTCGGCAGGATGTGGCGCGGGCGAATACCACGCACCCCCAGGAGGGGCAACGGCTTTGTTTCGAGCCTGCCTCCCTACCGACCGGTCGTAAGGTCCTTCGTGACACACTGCGTCGGCTAAGTGCTTGAGATTCCATTAGTTTTGGACGGAACTCGTACCCAGCGCGGGTTGATTCCCCTGGGGCCCTGTGAGCATAAGGGCCTCGGCTGAACCCCCTTCGCCTCACGCAAGGAGCAGCAGCATATGGCTAGCGAAGAGAACTTCATGCGCGCCCCCGCGCCCTCTCCCAAGCGGACCATCTACACGGAGGCGATGGAGATCTTCCACCGCGCCGCCGATCTCATCGGTCTCGACAAGCGCGTCCGGCTGGAGCTGGAAGAGCCTGACTACGAGCACATCTTCTACGTCACCACCAAGCTGAAGGACCGCCTGGTCCCCCTCGCCCCCGAGGAGGCCAAGGCCTTCGCCGATCTGTCCGTCACCCAGGTCCGCAACCCGGACGGGCTCGAGCGCCTTGCCGACGGGAAGATCCTCCTCAATGGCCGCGCCCTCCTGGGCTCGGACGTCTCCATCCGCCGCGGCCACCTGCGCCTGCCGGATGGCGGCGTCTACCAGCTCGTCCCCGGCGAGTCCCAGCGCTTCAAGGCCTACCGCGTCCAGCACAACCAGGCCCGCGGCCCCTACAAGGGCGGCATCCGCTACCACCGCGAGGTCTCCCTGGACCTCTTCAAGGCCCTGGCCGCGGAGATGACCTGGAAGACGGCCATCTCGGAGGTGCCCTTCGGCGGCGGCAAGGGTGGCATCCAGATCGATCCGCGCCAGTACGGCCGGGAGGAGCTGGAGAACATCACCCTGCGCTTCATGTACAAGCTCAAGAGCCTCATCGGGCCCAACATCGACATCCCCGCCCCGGACGTGGGCACCAACGGGGAGATCATGGCCCTCATGTACCGCCAGTTCTCGGACGGTGAGCGCGAGCGCCACAACCTGCGCGGCATCGTCACCGGCAAGGACGTGCGCATCGGCGGCTCCGAGGGCCGCGCCAAGGCCACCGGTCAGGGCGTCGCCTACTGCATCGAGGACTACTACGCCGACCGCGGCGAGTCCGTGAAGGGCAAGACGTTCACCCTCCAGGGCTTCGGCAACGTGGGCAGCCACGGCGCCGCCATCCTCGCCCACATGGGCGCCCGCCTGCTGGCCGTCAACGACGCCGACGGAACCATCTACAACGGGGACGGCATCGACGTGGCCGCGCTCACCGCCTACGTCAGCGATCCGAAGAACCTCAAGCGCAGCGTGGCCGGCTTCCCCGGCGCCCAGCGGATCGAGAAGAAGGACCTCTGGGACATCCAGGCCGACATCCTCTTCCCCGCGGCGCTCGGGGGCGAGATCACCGCGGACGTGGCCGAGCGGCTCAAGGTGAAGCTCATCGCCGAGGGCGCCAACGGCCCCACCACCCCCGAGGCCGATCGCGTCCTCCAGAAGCGCGGCATCGATCTGATCCCGGACATCATCGCCAACGCCGGCGGCGTGACGGTGAGCTACTACGAGTGGATCCAGAACAAGCGCATGGAGCGCTGGAGCGAGACCGAGGTGGATCAGCGCCTCGAGAAGGCGATGAAGCGCAACTACCGCATCATCCGCGACATCTCCCGCAACCAGCCGCGCAAGACGGAGATGCACGACAGCCGCGCTTACTGCATCGGCAAGACGGTGGACCCGCGCTGCGCCGCGATGATCCTCGCGCTCAAGCGCATCGAGGCCCACTACCTGCTCGAGGGCTTCTCGCAGTAACCCCCCCACGCCTCACGGCGTGACACAGGGCCCGGTCTCCTCTGGCGAGGGGCCGGGCCCTTCGTGCTTCTTCAGTGCATCACCCGCTCACGGTCCACCAGCAGCAGCGGC
>NZ_DASPHO010000548.1:0-12903 GCF_035629615.1 Hyalangium sp.
TGTTGCCGCCGCCGTTGTTGCCGCCGCCGTTGTTCGGGGGCGGGTAGCTCGGGGGAGGAGGATTGCTCGGGGGAGGAGGATTGCTCGGGGGAGGGCTGCCCCAGGTGCCATTGCCGCTCGGGGGCGGACGGTAGCTGCCACCGTTGTTGGGGGGAGGATACGAGCCGCCACCGCTCGGAGGAGGAGGAGATGAGTTGCCCCAACCACCACCCGGCGCGGACGAGCCGTGGCCAGAGCCGCCCGGGGGAGGACGGTAGCTGCTGCCAGTGCTCGGCTGCGTGTAGCCTGGGCGCGAGGGGTAGGTGGGCGCCGGCTGCGAGTAGCCCGGAGCCGGCGAGGCACCGTGCGTGTAGCGCGGGTTGTTGTAGACGTAGCCATTGCGGCCGCGGTCCCACGAGTACGTCCACCCGTCGTACCGCCGCGGGTAATAGTCGTGGTTGTGGCGGCCGTGGTGGTTGCAGTACCCGCCCGTCGGGATCGGGTGGTAGTCCTGGTACCAGATCACCGTGGGGCCGCGGTACCGGTACACGTTGTTCGTGTACACGTAGTGCTGGGTCTCCGGTGCGTAGTCGTGGACGTGATCATACTCCTCGAGGCACCAGCTGCTGCTGCCAACAATCGGGTGCGGGCCGGAGAAGCGGTACTGCGACACCTCGACCGTTCGATAGGTGCGGGTGTAGCCATGATGCGGGGTGACGACGCAGCCGCTGCCTGCCACCAGGGCCAACGGCGCGAGGAGTGCGATAAGGCGACGCATGTGAAGGTTCTCCCAGGCCGGGGGACGAGCCGGCTCGCTTGGTTCTTGCGACGACATTCGAGCAGACGGGCAGATGAGGAGGAAATTCAAGCCCCGGTGCAGTTATCCGAGGCCTGTGTGTTCTATTTGCCTACATGGACTGCCGGGCTTGTCGCCGTGGATCAGTGAACGAGGCGCTCGGAGGAGCCACCTGAGCGTGGCTCCGAGAGCTTCCCCATGCAGGTGAGGATGTGCTCACGGTACTCGGCCACATCGCGCAGGCCGCAGATCATCCACCGGCCGTTGATGACCAGGGTGGGAACTCCGCGCACTCCGCGGCTGGAGGCCAGCCGGTGCTCATCGAGGATCAGCCGCCGCGTCTCCTCGGAATGAAACGCCGCGGAGAAGTCGTTCATGGCCAGCCCCACGCGGCTGGCCAGCTCGAACACGACATCGGTGCGCGCCACATTCACGCCTTGCTCCAGCGCCGCGCGTTGCATGGCCTTGGCCAGATACGCCCGCGCCTGCGGCCCCTGCAGCCGCGCTGCTTCCAGCGCCGCCAATCCCGGCAGGCTCGAGCGCGGCGGATCTCCACTCAGCCATAAGTCCTTGGACAGCAGTCGCGCCACGGGCTCCGGCTCGGCCTGCGCGCGCTCCACCTCCTCGGACAGCCCGCGCAGCTCGCGCTCCGTGGGCAGCGTGTCCACCACACGCAAAGGGTAGGGGCGCACTCGCCAGCGCACGGTGTCGCCGAACTCCTTCCGGAGGATGTCCAGGCGGAGGTCAGCGAGATAACACCAGGCGCACAGCACATCCTGGTAGACAGTAATCTGCAGCGGCTTCAGCAGCAGGGCTCTCATCGGGTGCGCCCAGATTAGAGGGGCGATCCGCGACTGCCAATCCCCTCCTGACATTTGGTTCCGACGCTCATTCCCGAAGGATCCACCCAAGTACAGGGCTCGTACGCCCGGCACCCCTTCGCCGCGTCAGCTCACCGGGCGCTGGCTCCGCTTGTCTACTCGCTTGCTCTCGGCGAACGCCAGCGCGTAGTCGATGATCTCCCCGGCGATGTCCTGCTGGGTGGCTGCCTCCAGGCCCTCGAAGCCGGGGCTGGAGTTGATCTCCATCAGCCGTGGTCCCTCGTGACCCTCCAGCATGTCCACCCCGGCGATGCCCAGCCCGATGATGCGCGCCGCCGTCACCGCCGCCTCTATATAGGAGAGAGGAAGCTGGATGGGCTGCCCCTCTCCGCCCCGGTGGATGTTGGAGCGGAACTCGCCCTCCTTCTTCGCCTGCCGCCGCATCGCCCCCACCACCCGCTCCCCCACCACCAGGGCGCGCACGTCCTTGCCCTTGCTCTCGGCGACGAACTCCTGGAGGACGATCTCCTGGCCCAGGTCCCAGAAGGTGTCCACGATGGTCTGCACCTCCTGAAGGGTGTGGGCAATCATCACCCCCACTCCCTGGGTGCCGCGAATGAGCTTGATGATGAGCGGCAGCCCGCCAACTTCCTCGACCAGCTTGCGCACGTTGCTGCGGTCGTGCGCCATCACCGTGCGTGGAATGTCCAACCCGGCCCGTGAGAGGTACTGCAGGCACCGCAGCTTGTCCCGGCTTCGCGCGATGGACTGCGCCGCGTTCACCACCGGCACGCCCATCATGTCGAAGTGGGTCACCACCGCCAGCCCATAGGCGGTGATGGACGCGCCGATGCGGGGAATCACCACGTCCACGCCGCGGATCTCCACGCCGCGATACATCATCCGCGGGTCTCCCTTGGCGAGAATCATGCTACAGCGCAGCGTGTCGAGGACCAGCGGCCGGTGCCCGCGGTGCTTGATGGCCTCTACCAGCCGGCTCGTGGAGTACAGTGAGCGCTTGCGCGAGAGGATGACCACGGTCTTCTTCGCGCGGCGGCGGGCTGGGCGCTCCGTCGGGGGCACGGGAGCACTCGCGGGGGCTCCGGGCGGGGCCGGGGCCGGCGCTTTCTTCGACTTCGCCTTGCGGGGAGGCATGGAGAGAGCGCGAGCCTAGCACGAGCAAGCAGCAAGCAGGCGGATCTGGCGCGTCTGTTTGCTATCCTCCGCCGCCGGATGAATCCCAAGGGACCCCACCCAGACGAGATAGGCACCAACCCAGGACCCGCCGTGGAGTTTGGCGCGGATCCCACCGGCGAGCAGGCCCGGCACACGCTGGTGATGGGCCACGTGGCCACCATCACCGTCGTCAAGCTCCACAAGTGCCGGCTGGCGGTGTCCGCCGGGCCCGACGAGGGGCGCACGGTGGTGTCCGACAAGGAGCGGCTGCGCGTGGGCTCCCACCCGCAGAACGACCTGGTGCTCGTGGAGGACCGCACCGCCAGCCGCCACCACTTCGAGATCCAGTACACCGAGCGCGGCCACCTCTTGGTGGATCTCAACTCCACCAACGGGACTTTCTTGGACGGCCGCCGCATCGAGCGCGCCTACCTCTCGTCCGGCTCGCAGATCCGTGCTGGCTCCAGCGTCCTCACCTTCGCGCCCATCGACGAGGAGGTGACGATCGAGCCCGATCGCGAGGGCGAGCTCTGCGGCATGGTGGGGCAGAGCGTGAAGATGCGGCAGATCTTCGGGCTCATCAAGAAGATCGCCCCCATGGACGTGTCCGTCATCATCCAGGGCGAGACGGGCACCGGCAAGGAGCTGGTGGCGCGCGCCGTCCACGAGCTGTCCATGCGGAGCCGGGGGCCGCTGGTGGTGCTCGACTGTGGCGCCATCCCCCCCAACCTCATCGAGAGCGAGCTGTTCGGCCACGAGAAGGGCGCCTTCACCGGCGCGGTGAACAGCCGGCCCGGCGCCTTCGAGCGCGCCAGCGGCGGCACCATCTTCCTGGACGAGCTGGGCGAGCTGCGGCTGGACCTGCAGCCCAAGCTGCTGCGCGTGCTGGAGAACCGCGAGGTGCGGCGCGTGGGCGGCAACGACGTCATTGACGTGGACTGTCGCGTCATCGCCGCCACGAACAGAGATCTCCAGAAGGAGATCGCCGCGGGCAACTTCCGCGAGGACCTGTTCTTCCGCCTCTCCGTCATCCAGATCCAGCTGCCGCCGCTGCGCCAGCGCCGCGACGACATCCCCAACATCCTCAAGCGCGCGCTGGCCGAGCCAGAGGTGGTGGAGCGGCACGGGCGCAAGCGCTTCTCGCCGGAGGCGCTGGGCCTGCTCATGGGCTACGGCTGGCCGGGCAACGTGCGCGAGCTGATGAACGTGCTCTCGCACGTGCTCACCTTCTCGGAGGGAGAGGAGATCCTCCCGGCCCACCTGCCTCCCCGCGTGCAGGGCCAGGACCGTCAGGGGCCGCTGCCCTTCAACGAGCACCTCTCCTTCAAGGACGCCAAGGAGCAGCTGCTGGAGAACTTCGAGCGCGAGTACATCACCAGCGTGCTCGCCCGCTGCGAGGGCAACCTCTCCCGCGCGGCGCGCGAGAGCGGCCTGCACCGCAAGTCCATCGAGCGGCTCGTGAAGAAGTACCAGCTGGACGCCAAGGGCATGAAGCCTCGCTGATCCCGCCCGCTCCGGAGGCAGTGGGGGGTTGGATGTCAGCTCCCGAGCAATGGGAGGAGGTGGCCGAGCGCTCGAGTGCCTTGTGCATGACAAGGCAGTGACACGACCCTCTGCCACCCCGCTGACCACGGTCAAGATGACGGATGATGGGGCACTAGGGTAATCCCCAGCCTCTCCCTCCGATGAAGGCCCCCAACTCGCGACGCTCCGGTCAGTCAGGTCAAGCGGCAGTGGAGGCGGCGTTGACGCTGCCTCTCACCGTGTTCCTGATCCTGGGCATCCTGCAGCTCTTCATGATGCTGCAGGCGCGAGTCATGGCGGAGTACGCCGCCTTCCGCGCGACACGGGCCGGCAGTGTGCGCCATGGGGACTGCGAGGCGATGACCCACGCGGCCATCCTGGCGCTGCTGCCGACTTTTCATAGCTACCTGGGAAATGATCTGAGCGGCAGCCCCGCCGACAAGCTGGGGCAGGCGTTCGGGCTGCGCAAGAACAACCAGTACACCCCCGGCAACCGGGGCTACCAGGATGGGAAGCACTCGGGCTCCATCGTGTGGATCATCCGCGAGTCCCCTCGGGGGATCACCGACGATGAGGATCTGAACTTCGATGAGCCTCGCACCGCGGTGATGCGCCTGGAGACGCGGCTCGTCTACTGGTTCCCGCTGAAGATCCCCTTCGCCAACTGGGTCATCTCCCGGATGGTGCTCGCGCACTGGGGGTTGATGAACTACACGGCCACCAACCCGCTGATGCCCACGCAGAAGGCCCGCTGGAAGAAGAGCGTCGCGATGACGGTGTCGCTCGACTCGGCCATCGTCGAGGAGATGCTCGGCCGGGTGAGCACCGAGCAGTACGTCATCCCCATCCATGCCTCGGCCTCGCTCCGGATGATGACGCCAGCGCAGGGCCGCTACTTCCGGACCTTCAACTGCCCACCGGCCCCGGAGACTCTATGAAGATGTCCGCTGCCGCTCGCGGCCAGACCCTGGTGCTCTTCGCACTCACGATGCTGCTGACGTCGCTGCTCGTGCTGATGACGCTCGCGCTCAGCACGCGCGTGAAGGAGAAGATGGAGCTGCAGGCGGTGGCGGATGCCGCGGCCTACAGCAACGCCGCCATCACCGCGCGCGCCTACAACGAGATCGCCCTGATGAGCCGGGCGCAGATCGGCAAGATGGTGTCCATGGCGGCCGTCCAGAGCCTCATCAGCTGGAGCAGCTTCTACGTCGCCCAGGTCAAGGCCTCGCAGGACTCCTACAAGAAGGCGCGCAAGATCTACGACGACATCGAGAAGCCGTGCTGCAAGCCCAAGTCGCCGTGCAAGTTCATGTGCTCCTGCGCGAAGAAGGCCATCGCCGACATCAACCTGTCCATGGCGAAGCTGGGCATGTACCACTCGACGCTGATGTCCACGTTCTTGAGCCAGGACACGGCAGCGGCCAACCAGACCAAGAACCTCCAGTATGCCGCCAGCGGCATCTTCGCCTTCCAGACCCTGCGGTGGACCAAGCTCCAGGACGAGCTCGATGATCAGGACCTCGTCCAGAAGCTCGTGAGCAAGGCCAGGGCAGGCAGCGCCACGCCCTCGGAGTGGAGCGCTCCGGACTCGGGCGACGATGTCTCGAAGGACGAGGCGCTGGTGCTCGGGGCGATCCTCCCCCTCAACTACTTCCGGGACCACCATGTCTATGCCGCCATGGGCAGCCGCGGCTTCTCGTTCGTCACCCAGCGCAACGGAGGGGCCAAGGCCATCGTGAGCCGTCTGGTGACCCAGCTCACCCCGCCGGACACCGTGCGCGTCTCCAACCGGGGGAGCGCCTACTTCGCCCGCTCGATGGACCACGGCAGCCTCTTGGGAGCCTCCAGCAAGTTCTCCTGGGCGGAGGACCACTCCGTGAGCGGGCCCGCAAATCGGATCACCTTCATGCGAGGCATGCCGCCCTGCCCGCCGACCTCGAGCGGGGACACCAACGTGCAGGCCCAGCTGAAGTCCACCGACGGGTTCGATAACTCGGACGTCCACACCTTCTCGCCTGGGGGCATGGCGGAGCCTCCCGCGCGGCACACGCTGGGCCCCTGCACCGACTGCCCGGGCATCTGGCCCACGTTCGTGGACTACAACCCCCTCAAGCTGCTCAGCAGCTCGGACCTCGAGGGGCAGCCGAAGAACCACGCCGTCATCCAGCGCGACTATTCGGAGCGGGAGCGGAGCCTGGCAGACTTGAGGCAGAGCTACCCCTGGACGCGGTTCTTCCAGTTCCGGTTCACCGGCACCTCGGCCTCGGCCCGGTCGCAGTTCGACAACCGAGGCGTCCAGCTCGGGCCCCAGAACGGCAACCTCTCCATCGCCCGGCAGACGGCCCTCTCCACCGGCATCGCCTACTACCACCGCTATGGCGACTGGAAGGAGCCACCCAACCTGCTCAACCCCTACTGGCGGGCCACCCTGGTCCCGTTCGACGTGGATGCCGAGGGCAAGGATGACGTGAGGGGCACGCTCAGTGACGTGGGGGTGGACTGGGCCGCCGATGCCTTCAGGGCCCTGGATGCCAATGGCTACAAGGGAGGGCCGTGAGATGAAGCCTCGGTGGATCCTCCGTGAGGCTCGCGGTCAGGCGATGGTGGAGCTGGCCCTGGGCAGCCTCGTCCTCGTCACCGTGCTCATCTTCGTCATCCACTTCACCGAGATCGGCTACATCTCGGTGAAGGTCACCGAGGCGAGCCACTCGGCCATGCTGGATGCCACGGGCCACAGGCTCCACAGATGGCCGGACGATGACGACCCCGCTACCAGCGCGGCCGCCCTGGCCGGTGCGGAGGCCCAGGCGCGCTACCAGGACTTCGACAGCACCTCGAGGACGGGCAGCACCACGCTCACCCAGGTCTTCACCGAGGCGACGAACCTGAACGTCGCCTGCGAGATCGGCGGGGGACCGGACTGGGATCCCAGCCCCATCACCGGCCTGGCGTACAGCGACAACGGAGGCATGCGCTGCCGCGCCCAGGCAGAGGTCCACGGCATCAACATCCCCCAGGAGTTCGTGGAGGATTCAGGCCAGGGCTTCTTCAAGAAGAAGCACTATGAGATGGCGCCGTTCCGCGTGTGCGCCTTCGGGCGGGCCAGCGGAGGCAGCTGCGCGGGAGAGCTCACCACGGTGCTCGATGACTGGGGGCTCTCGGGGAAGCGCGAGGGCTTGCCTTGCATCTTCGCGCCCGATGCGCCCCTGGTCCCGTGCACCAACGCTCCTTTCTGGCTGTCCGCAGCCAGCGTCCACGCGCTGACGGGCGCGGGCTTGGGGTTCTCGGGCAGCAACCTGGCCATGAGCACCGTCGGCGCCTTCCCCATGCCCTTCTTCTTTGGCGCCGAGAACGTCTTCTGGATGGGCGCCGCGGGCAACGAGACCGCCTTCCTGCAGACCATCCCGAGCGAGGGCTTCAAGATCTGGCCGACGACTCCCGTCTATCCCACCGGGGTTGCGGGCGCCTTCTACAGCAAGGCCTACCTGAGCCGGAAGCAGTGCTTCCTGGGGCATGACTGTCCATGAGGAGGCAGCTCCTCGCGCTGAGTCTGCTGGTGGCGTCCGTGTCGCTGGCGGAGGGGGGTGAGAAGCAGGCCCCTTCGCCCCAGAGCGCCCGCCCGGCGGCGAAGAAGCCCACCGCGGACAAGCCTCCGGCAGCGTCCGTCCCTGCAGCCCTCCCGCTTCGGCCCGTTCCCAACCCCTCCCATCCCCCCTATCGCTGGGAGGTGCCGGGCCTCATCGACTGGGTGGACGCCGCGGGCGTGCAGATCTCCGATGGCGTGCCGCTCACGCTGCAGATGGCACGCTCGAAGCTCACCCTCGAGGAGCTGCTCCAGCACTTCGCCACCTCCTTCGAGAAGGCAGGGCTCTTCATCCCCCCAGGGAATGAGCAGCTCCGGGCCTTCAAGGAGCCGCAGCTCACCGCGCTCGATCCAGAGCGGCTGGTGGCCTACACCGTCATCTTCCAGCCCAACCCCAACAAGACGGTGACGGTCATCCTCGGCACGTCGGATCTCTCGGCGTATGACCCGGCGGCGCAGGCCAGGCCTGGCTGGGCGCCCGTCCCTCCCGGCGCGCGGCAGCTCTTGAGCACGGAGCTGGAAGGCGCCCAGACCGCTGTCTTCGAGGTCCCCTCCACGAAGGAGGAGGTGATGGCCTTCTACCGGGACGCCATGAAGCGCGGGGGCTTCGTGGAGCAGGAGCCCGGTGAGTTCCGCCGCGGCGGCGAGCAGATCCTCGTCTTCACCGAGTCCAAGGACGGCAAGCTCTCGGTGGGAATCACTCGCAAGCAGCTCGTCCAGGGCGCGCCCTGAGCGTCGTGGACCGCGGCTACTCCTTCAGGCCGCAGGAGCGAGCGCACTGCTCCAGGTCCTTGCCGCACCCCTCCGCGCAGGACTCCTCGGTGCCGCAGCGCTCCATGCACCGGACTGCCGGCTTCTGGCACTTCGCCATGCACTGCTGGGGGCCCAGGTCCACCTTGGGCAGATCCTTGATCTTGTCCTCGGTCTTGGGCAGCTGTGTCTTCTTGCCGGCCGCCACCGGGCCGGGAGCGTCGGCCCAGGCCAGACAGGACAGGAACAGCACCAGCAGGGCGAGGGTGGACTTCATGGGACTCCTCTCAGGGCTCGCTCGAGGCCCGCAGGGCGTTCTACCACGCGGCGCGCAGTGAGCGCCTCGGGCCACATGGGATAGGATGGTGGCGCAAGGAGAGCTATGAGCCAAAACCCGAGGAACCTCACCCACTGGTACGTCATCTCCGCCCTGAGCGTCTGTCTGCTGGCCAGGCCAGGACTCGCGGAGCACAACGCATGCGAGACGGAGTGCGCCGCGGCCTTCAGCAAGGAGACCCAGGCCTGCCTCAGCCGCTGTCCCAAGCAGGGCGACAGCACCGCGGAGCGCGTCGAGTTCCAGACCTGTGTGGAGGCCTGCTCCGGCAAGTTCACCCGCAACTACAAGAAGTGCGCGAAGGGGTGCGGCGGCGAAGAGGACGCCAAGGAAGCGGCTCGGAAGAAGCAGGAGAAGAAGCAGAAGGAGGAGGAGAAGAGGAAGAACCCGGCGAAGGTCCACGGCAGCCAGGGCATCCAGCGCTGAGCCTCGGCCGCAGCCCCTTCTCGACAAGATGGAACGCCTGGGGGCGGTGTAGGTAAATGCGCACATCTTGATGGTGATCGCGGCCAACTGGCGGATAGGCTCCGAGCGCCTACCGGTGCCACTCTGTGGCCCTCAATGACTTCTTCCATCAAAAAGGCCCGCAATGGCGAGTCGGGCCAGGCGGCGGTTGAGTCGGCGCTCACCCTTCCGCTGGTAATCTTCCTGGTGCTGGGCACGCTGCAGCTCTTCATGATGCTGCAGGCGCGCATCATGACGCAGTACGCGGCCTTCCGAGCCACGCGTGCCGGCAGCGTGAACAACGGGGACTGCGAGAAGATGATGCACGCGGCCATCGCCGCGCTGCTGCCCACGATGGAGCGCACCAACACGCCGGCCGCGCTGGCGCAGGCCTTCTCCCAGCACAGGACCAACACGCTGGCCCCCCTGCCCGGCTTCAACGGGGACATGCTGTGGCTGATCCGCGAGCAGCCCACGAACGTCAACGCGGACGACCTGGACTTCGACCAGGGCAACGGCCTCATGCGGCTCGAGGTCCGGCTCGTCTACTGGTACCCGATGCGCATCCCCTTCGCCAACTGGGTGATGACCAAGATGTTCCGGGCGCACTTCGCCATCCAGACGTACACCGCGGCCAACCCGCTCATCCTGGCGGAGAAGAACGCCAACTGGACCACCAGCGCCAACAGCACCATGGAGGCGCAGATCCTTTCCGAGTACACCTCGCGCAGCGCCAACGAGTTCATCTTCCCCATCACTGCCAGCTCCTCGATGCGGATGATGACCCCGGCGCTGCAGCAATTCTTCACCCAGCAGAACTGCGCCCCCTGACGAAACCGAGGGATGACGATGCGCCGTCGCGGACAAACCCTGATCATCTTCGCCTTCATGCTGCTGTTCCTCTCGCTGATGGTGCTGCTCACCGTCTCGTTCGGGCTCCGGGTGCGTGAGCGCATGGAGCTGCAGACGCTGGCGGACGCGGCCGCGTACAGCAACGCGGTGGCCACCGCCCGTACCTTCAACACGGTCGCGATCGCGCACCGCACCGAGTGGGCGCTGCTGGTGGCCCAGTCCGCCACCCAGGCCTATATCAGCTGGTCCTCCATCTACCGGGACGCGCTGGAGGCGCTGCGGGGTGAGGCCGCTGCGTTCATCGGCGCCTATATCGCCGGCGTGTGCCCCATCCCGCAGAAGCCACCGGCGGGCGTCGCGTTCGGCCAGTACATGCAGAAGATCAACCAAGAGATCCAGCGCGTGGAGACCGCGTGGGACGCGGTGGACAAGCCCGCCTCGGCCCAGGTGCGCAACTACAACATGACCGAGGCGACCTTCTACATCAGCGACTTCCAGAAGAACTCGCAGGCGCTGGCGGGGCTGCTGCAGGGCCAGAACATCGCCAAGCAGGTGATCGCCCAGGCGGGGGGCAGCCCCTGGCCCATCACCGCACCGGATGCGGCGGACATGGTCGCCACGCGCGAGGCCGGCTCCGACTGCAACCAGGGCGCCTGGTGTGACGGGATGATCGGCGGCACCAGCATCCATCAGTATGAGATCTACATGGGCAGCCGTGACGATTCCTTCACCTCGGGCCGTAATGGTGGCACCGCGATGATGACCGCGAAGCTCATGCAGATCGTCGCCGGGTATGGGACCATCGCCTATACCGGTGGGACGGGTGCCTCCTACCGCTCGAATCAGTTCGATGGGCCGAAGCACGGCCAGCAGGCCAACTGGGGTGCGGCGCAGTCGGACGACGAGGGCCAGATCTTCTACATGGGCCTGTTCGGCGGGTGCCCCATCCCGGTGCCCCCCCTGTCCCTGGAGGCCATCGCGTTGGCCAACCTCGAGTCCAACCCGGACACGCACCGGTGGAGCCGCGGCTCGTGCGCCAACGCGTCGGACACAGCCACCCACTCGCTCATCGGCAACATCGCGGGCGGCAACTGGCCCATCACCTTCGACTACACCGAGAGCAAGGTCCAGGACCAGCCGGACGTGTACGGACAGCCCAAGCTCTACGCGCTGCTGCAGCGCGACTACGGCGGCGGCGGCGGCCAGCTGGACAAGAGCGTCTTCCTCGACTTCGACTTCGCCTTCGTGCCGGGCTCGCCCAAGCACTTCTCCAACCGGGGCACCCGCAGCGAGGCCAAGCGGCTGGACGCCAACCTGAAGGCCGTCAGCGACGGGGCCGCCATCGACATGGCCAAGCAGACGGCGCTGGCCACGGGCATGGCGTACTACCACCGGGGTGGGGATTGGAAGGAGCCGCCCAATATGATGAACCCCTTCTGGCGCGCCACCCTGGTGGCGCCGGACATCGACCAGCAGGGCAAGATGCCCGGCGGGGACATTCCCCAGACGCTGCAGCAGGCCGGGGTGCCGTGGGCCGGTGACGCGGCCACGGCGCTGTACAACGCAGGCTTCCGAGGCTTCCAGTGAGAACTCACGACATGCGCTCGCGCCGCGGGCAGGCCATGGTGGAGACGGTCCTGGGCCTCCTGGTGTTCATCTCCATCCTGGTGTGGGGCATCCACCTGGCGGAGATCGGCTACCTGGCGCCCAAGGTGCACGAGGCGGCGGCCGGGGCCGTCTGGGACACCACGGCCAAGCTGATGCACAGGCACCCCACTGACTACGGGCCGCGCTCCCAGGCCATCTCCTCCGCGGGGGGAGACGCCACGGGCCGCTACTCCAACTTCGACGGGCGCTCCTCGGCGGGCGGGGGCGAGCCGAAGCTGGTGTTCACCGAGGCGGGCAATCTCCAGGTGCAGTGCCAGTCGGACAACGTGGGGGGCATCAACACCAGCCAGGCCCGGCTCAGGCCG
Source organism: Hyalangium sp. (assembly GCF_035629615.1). Lineage (GTDB taxonomy): Bacteria > Myxococcota > Myxococcia > Myxococcales > Myxococcaceae > Hyalangium. The sequence goes on from NZ_DASPHO010000548.1 coordinate 12,233, forward strand.
TACCAGGCGGGCGAGGGCGGCATGAGCTGCACCGCGAGCGCGGAGATCCGGGTGCTGGATCGCTTCCCCAAGGACTTCGTGAACGAGGCCAACAGCGGCTTCTTCAAGCAGAAGAACTACCCGAGCATCAGCGGCATCCCCGTGTGCGCCATCGGTCTGCCCAGCGGCGGGGCCTGTGGGTCGGGCAAAATCGCCATGCTGCTGGATGACTGGGGCCTGTCCGGCGCTCAGAACGAGAACGCGGACTGCCCGCTCCAGGGCTGCCAGAACACGGGCTTCAAACAGCTGGTCTACCCGATGTACACGCAGCTGGGCGGCGAGGGCCCCGCGGCGGGCAGGGCCATGGCCATGGCCGTGGTGACCATGGCGCCCGGCGACGACCTGGAGAGCAGGTTCCGGCTCAGCTACATGAAGGGCCCGGACTCGGGCATGACGGGCGGAGACTCGGACCCCGCGGACTGGATGACCAACGTTCGCACGGGCAGCAGGCACTCGGCGTACAAGGACCGGCAGGAGAAATGGCTGGGTGGGGTGCCGGGGCTGTGAGGGCCGCGCTGGCTGGAGCCCTGCTGGTGCTGGGCACGCTGGCGCCCGCGGTGGCGGCGGCGGGCGACTTCGAGTGGGATGTGCCGGGCATCGTCCACCACGTGGATGTGGCGGGCACGCAGGAG
>NZ_DASPHO010000549.1:0-4377 GCF_035629615.1 Hyalangium sp.
CTCCCCCTCGCTCGGGGCCCAGGGCCCTCACCTTGCGGACGAACGTGTAGCCGTCCTCCCCGGGCATCGCGATGTCGCTCAGGAGGACCTCGGGCCTGAAGTCCTCGACGAGCGCCAGGCCCGTGGCCGCTGAGGCCGCCTCCCGGACTTCCGCTCCGGCCTGGCTCAGCAGCTCGGCCGTGGCCTCACGGGTCCCTGGATCGTCATCCACCACGAGGATCCGCACGCCCCTGAGCCGCGAGGCGGTCATCACGTTCCGGGGCGGCCGGACGGTCCGAGCCTGCCCCACACCGGGAGGGCTCGCCGCGCCAGCCGAGACCTGGGCAGTCGCCATGAGCGGCAGGAGGACCGTGAAGGTCGCCCCCTGGCCCTTGCCCGGACTCTCCGCTTGCACGGTTCCGCCGTGGAGCTCCACGAGGTGGCGCACGATCGCCAGTCCCAGGCCGAGCCCACCGAACACCCGGGTGTTCGAGCTGTCCTCTTGCGTGAACCGGTCGAAGATGCGTAGCAGGGCCTCGGCCTCGAGCCCAACCCCTCTGTCGCTCACCCGGAGCCGGGCGTGTCCGTCCATGGGCTCGAGCTCGACGGTCACCTGCTGGCCCTCGGAGGAGAACTTGATGGCATTGGAGAGCAGGTTCCACACGATCTGCTGCAGGCGCGTTGGATCACCGGAGACTGGCCCGAGCGCCTCAGCCAGGTGGACCTTGAACGTGATCGACTTCTTGTCGGCCTGAGCGCTCACGCTCTCGAGCGCGGCGTGGATCACCGCGGGCAGGTGGACCGCCTGGAACTCCATCCGGAGCTTGCCGGTGGTGATGCGCGAGACGTCGAGCAGATCATCGATGAGCTGCGCCTGCATCTCCGTGCTCCGCTGGATGGTCTCGGCCGCGCGCTTGAGCCTGGCCTCATCCATCCCCCCGCGGAGCATCAGCTGTGCCTGCATCAACATGGTGGAGAGCGGGGTGCGGAGCTCGTGGGACAGGGTGGCCAGGAACTGGTCCTTCGTGCGGTTGGCCCTCTCGGCCTCCTCTTGGGCCCGCTGCGCCCGGGCGAGCAGCTCCGCGCGCTCACGCTCCCCCTGCTTGCGCTCGGTGATGTCCTCGATGGCGAGCAGGAGCATGGGGATCCCGGTGCGGGAATGGACGGAGCGCGCGGAGAGCGACATGCTCCTCTTCCCCTGGTTCGGGAACTCGTGCTCGATCTCCAGGCCCTGCAGGAGCGTGTTCTTGGCGAGCATCTCCCCCAGCGAGGAGCGCAGCGCTGGGACGTCCCACGCGCCTCCACTCAGCTCGAAGAGGCTCTGCTTCTCGGTCCCGGCCTCGGAGCTCCCGAAGGCGTGATAGAAGGACGGGCTCGCGGAGATGACGCGCAGGTTCTCGTCGAGGACCAGGAGCGGCGTCTGCACGGCCTCCACGATGCCCGCGGCGTAGTCGCGTGCCCACTCCACCTGGTGCACATGGTGCTTGAGCGCGTCGATGTCGACGAGCGACAGGATGGCCCCGTCGATCTTGTTCTCGGTCGTCTTGTAGGGCCGGATCTGCATCCGGTGCCAGCGGCCGGCCCGGTCCTGGACCTCTGACTCCCGCAGCGTGGCGGTCTCGATCACCTGGGCGATCTGCTGGTCCAGGTCCGCTACGATGATGTTCAGCGTGATGTCCTCGAGCGGCCGCCCCACGTCGGAGGGGAGGACGTTCATGATGCCGCGGGCCTTCGGCGTGAAGCGCCGGATCCGCCGCTCGAGGTCCAGGATGAGGATCGGGATGTCGACGGTGTTGAGCAGGTTGACGAGATCCCCGTTGGCCAGGCTGACTTCCTGGTTGCGGCTGTTGAGCTCGTCGTTGACCGTGGTCAGCTCCTCGTTGGTGGACTGGAGCTCCTCCTTCGCGGTCTCGAGCTCCTCGTTCATGCTCTGGAGCTCTTCATTGCCCGAGACGAGCTCCTCGTTCGCCGAGGCCAGCGCCTCGTTCGTGCGGCCATGCTCCTCGATGAGGGACTGGAGGTACTCCTTCGTGGCGTCCAGCTCCCGCTGCAGCGCGGGGGCCTGGCGTGGCCCCTTCTGCTTCTGCTGACGGGCGGCGCCTCTCGGGGCAGGCTTCCCCTTCACCTGCAGGGTCACCTCTTCGAACAGCACCAGATAGAGGCGCTCCTTCTCCTCGGGCAGCCGCGTGATGGGCATCACGACGAGATCACAGCGCTGCTCGGAGCCACCCGGGCCGATCTCCACCCCCACCATCCGGACGAGGGTGTTCTCCTTCTTCACCTTTGCGAGCGCCAGGCGCAGCGGGGAGAGCAGCCCTTCACGCGCCATCTTGAGGAGGTTGAACTGGGGCTCTCCCGACGCGGGCTCGAGGTAGAGGCCGGTGTGTCCACAGAACTGGAGGATCTCCATCCTCTCGTTGATGACGACACCGGGCGGCGCGTACTGGCTCAAGAGGAGGCGATCGATCCGCCTCGTCACATCCAGCGTGGGCCTGCTGGGCTCGAGCGCGATGCGGCTGCTCACCTGCTTCGCGGCGGGCAGGTCTCCGACGCCTCTGGCGAACCGGAGCTTGCTGGCCGCCGCCGTTCGCGTGAGGAGCTTGTAGACCTTGTCCACCGGCGAGAAGAGCTGGCTGAACCCCGAGATGCTCTCGGTGCGCCCGAGCATGAGGAAGCCCGGGGTATTCAGGCAGTAGTGGAAGGTGGCCAGCACCCGCTTCTGGAGCTCTGGGGTGAAGTAGATGAGGACGTTGCGACAGGTCACCAGATCCAGCTTGGCAAAGGGCGGGTCACGGGCGAGATCGTGCCGGACGAAGACGCACAGCTCGCGCACGGCCTTGGCGATGCGATAGCCGCCATCGACCTGCGAGAAGTAGCGGGCTCTTCGCTCCTGGCTGATGTCGCGCAGCGCGCTTTCCGGGTAGAGCCCAGCGCGGGCCTTCTCGATGGCCTGGGTGCTGATGTCCGAGCTGAAGATCTGGATCGGTGCCCGGTGCGGGGCGTCTCCCAGGAACTCCAGGATGCTGATGGCGAGCGAGTACACCTCTTCACCCGTGGAGCAGCCCGCGACCCAGAACCGGAGCGGGGCTCCCTTTGCCTTGTGCTCGAGGATCCGGGGGAAGACCGACTTCTTCAGCGCCTCGAAGGCCTCCGGATCCCGGAAGAACGAGGTGACGTGGATGAACACATCCTCGTAGAAGGCCCGAGCCTCCTCCGGGCTCTCCTCGAGGAACTTCACGTAGTCCTGCAGGTGCTCGATGCGGCGCAGCGCCATCCGGCGGGCGAGCCGCCGCTCGAAGGTGGAGGACTTGTATTCGCTGAAGTCGATCCCGAGGGAGTGCTGCAAGAGGGAGAAGAGCCGCGCGAGCAGTTCGCTCTCATGGGCGTACCTGGGCCGCACGGCCTCGCGCGCAGTGGTGTAGGGGTGATGGCTCAGCCGCACGAGCTCCTGGGCAAGCTGCGGCAGCGGAAGGCAGACGTCCACGACGCCGGCCTGGGCGGCGCTCTGGGGCATTCCCTCGAACTTCGCCGTCCGTGGATCCTGAGCGAACGTGATGCCGCTCTCCGCCTTGATGGCCCTGAGCCCTTCGGTGCCATCCGAGGCGGTCCCCGAGAGGACCACGCCCATCGCGCTGCTGCCGCGCGCGGCGGCGAGGGAGCGCAGGAAGGTGTTGACCGGCAGGTGCGGCTTGCGCGGCTCGTCCTGCCGCGGCCGGAGGATGAGCACGTCGTCCGCGATCTCCAGGTCCGAGTTCGGCGGGATGACGTAGACGTGGTTGGGCTCCACGGGCATCCCATCCTCGATCTGAAGGACGGGCATCTGGGTGGACCTGGCCAGGGCTTCGCTGAGGAAGCTGGTGTGCGTGGGGGACAGGTGCTGGATGAAGACAAAGGCCATCCCGCTGTCAGGCGGAAGGTGTACCAGGAGCTGGGTGAACGCCTCGAGCCCTCCGGCGGAGGCACCGATTCCCACAACCGGGAAGGGCGTGCTGGGAGCACGCTGAGAGGGCAGAGGGGCGCTCCGCGTGCGCTGGTTGCCAGGCGTGGTGCCAACACGCTTCGCCTGGGCAGGTCGAGCCTTGCGGATCTGCTTCTTCACTGGGGGTCCCCGTTTCACACCGGCGTTCTCTCTGACGCGTTCCCTGGGGCGCTTGCTCGCCAGAGACTTTGTCAGTGCTGAGAATACAGGGATCAAGGGGTATGGGCCTCTCGGTGCGGGGAGTCAACTGAGGGACGAAGAAAGAGCGAGGGCAGGAGACCTTCTGTTGTCTACACGTACGTAGGGGCGTGTTCTTCCCCCTCCGCCGGGAACGGAGAGGTACGGGAGGTGCGCAACAGTGGCAGGCCAAGGGGGCCCTTGGCGCACGTCTGCCGCTGTCCTGCGGGGTTATTGCAACG
>NZ_DASPHO010000550.1:0-10761 GCF_035629615.1 Hyalangium sp.
GCACAAGACTCGGGGCTGGTTTCCACGGAGGGAGCGCGATGAAGAAGGTGATGAGCCAACTGGAGGAGAGGCAGCAGGGCTTCGCCGTTTCTCCCTTTGTGACCCTCCTGCTGGACTCGTCTTTCTCCCCTCAGCTTCGCCTCCGCTTCCTGCCGTGCGTGGCGCCGCTCGTCATGGGCTCCACCGAGCTGGCCAGCAGCCTGATCGGTGAGGAGGCCCCCGCGCAGCAGGAGGGCACCGAGAGTCCGCACTGGAGCCCGTTCCTCAAGGACCTGCAGCTGCTGGATCTGCACTCCGTCTCCGACTTCAACTCCATGCTGCAGCTGCTGTGGGGCGAGCACTGCGGCCCGGTTCGCGAAGTGCTCTACGACTTCATCTCCCTGGCCCGCTCCGCCACGCCCCTGCGCCGGCAGATCTTGCTGATGGCGCTGCAGTCGGTGGGGCAGGTGAGCCTGGTGGCGCTGGAGCAGATTGCGCGCGAGCTGGAGGCCAGCACCCGCAAGCACCTGGTGAGCATCGACTCGCTGCGCACCCAGCTGCACATGGGGCAGTGGAGCACGGCCTCGCTCGAGCTGGACCTGACGCCCGAGCAGGAGCAGCAGGCGCTGAGCGACATCGACCAGGTGTTCTCCCTGGCCAACGAGCTGGCTGACTACCTGCTCGAGCACATCCAGGAGTGGTTCGCCGGCCAGGAGCGGCCCGCGCGGCAGGCGAGCACGGCCGCCCAGATTGCCGACATGAGCTTCCTGGACTTCGGCAACTCGCGCATCGCCGCGCTGTGCAAGTCGGCCGGCTTCACCTCCGTGGACACCCAGAAGGTGCAGAAGTACTTCACCTTCATGACGGACTCGTGGAACTCGCGGCGCGTCGGAGAGACTTCGCCTTGGAAGTCCGACATCTCGGATGACCACACGCCCTTCGAGCTCTCCATCGCCCTGGAGGGCAGCCGCCCGGAGATTCGCTTCCTCATCGAGGCGCAGAACCACCCCACCACCCTTCAAACGAGCTGGGATGATGGGCTGGCCCTCAACGAGCGGCTCAACAAGGAGTTCGGCCTCTCGCTGGAGCACTTCAACCGGGTGAAGGAGCTGTTCGAGCCCCACAACCCCCAGGTGCGCTTCTCCCTGTGGCACGCCTTCTGCCTCAAGCCGGACGGGCGGGCGGAGATCAAGGTCTACCTCAACCCCCTGGCACGCGGCTCCGAGCACGCCAACGAGATTGTCGAGGAGGCGCTGTCGCGGCTGGGCTTCAAGCACGCCTGGCGCTTCCTGTCCCAGGTGGTCATGCGCCGCGGCGTCCAGGACGAGGTGCTCTACTTCTCCCTGGACATGGGAGGGCAGTCTGTCTCCCGCGTGAAGATCTACGTGGCCCACCGGGACGCGGCCCCCGAGGACATCGAGGCGGCCATGTCCCAGGCCAAGGAGTACTCGGCCGGCGAGGCGCGAGCATTCTGCGAGGCCATCCAGGGAGACGACAACCGGTTCTCGGCGCAGCGCTCGACGCTGACGTGCTGGGCGTTCACCTCGGATGACGACGAGCGGCCCTACAGCGCCACGCTGCACTGCCCCATCCGCAGCTACGCCGACAACGACCGGGATGCGCTGCGCCGCATCCGCGCGGTGCTGGACCCCAAGAGCCACGCGGTGCTCGATCGGTGCGTGTGGGCGCTGGCCAACCGTCCGCTCGAGGCAGGCGTGGGGCTCATCCAGTGGGCCTCCATGCGGCGCGAGGGCGGGCGGGTGCGCACCACCTTCTATCTGGCCACCGAGGCCTACGGCACCGTGGCGCCTCGCAAGTCGGACTCCCACCGCGTCCACGTGCCGGATCTGATGAACGCCGAGGTCTTCCAGCTCAGCGCCTGAAGCGTGTCAGGCGAAGCCTCGCTCACGAGGCGCCTCGGCTTCAGAAGCGAACCCCGAAGCCGAGCTCGGTGTCGAGCGCCACGGGGACCGCCCCGAGCACGTCGCGCGGCCATAGCCGGCCCCGAAGCGTGCGGTGATGTGGAAGCCCGAGTCCCACACCCAGCGATAGCCGAGGTTGCCCGTGACGGAGCGCTGGCGAATGTTCAGGCGCAGCCACGAGGGAGCCTCTCCGTCTCCACCGCCTCCATGGTGGTGGCCGTGCTTGCCAAAGCCCGTCTAGGAGGGTGCACAGGGATACGAGTCGGGGGATCGAGTTCCACATCGCTGCTTCTCCATGAGAGGTCCGCGCCCTGAGGGGCGGTGTTTGGGCCCTCCAAGTCCCACGAAGCCGCGCGCGCGGGGATGGCCGCGCGCGCCGAAAGTGCTGGCACTGCGCGCCACGCAGGCATCAGCTCTGGCGGAACTGGCTCGGCGTCTTCCCCGTCCAGCGGCGGAAGGCACGCAGGAAGGTGCTGAGCTCCGAGTAGCCCAGGAGGTAGGCCACCTCTCCGAGCGGCAGCTTGGACTCACGGACATAGACTTGCGCAAGCTCCTCGCGCACGGCGTCGAGCTGCTGCTGGAAGCTCGTGCCCTCCTCGGACGCGCGCCAGAAAAGTGGGCTCTGATACACCGGAGGCCGCGCTGCTCGCAAGGGTGTGGCGGCGCGCATGGGTACGTGAGTAAGGGCACTCCATGACGTCCAAAGAAAAAAACCCGCAGCCCGAGCGCTCCCACACGGACGAAAGCCTCCGCGCGGAGCGTGCGCAGTCCGACCGTGAGTACGCCAAGACGCAGACCGAGATTGAAGACGCGTCAGACACCGCCATCCAAACGGCTCGGGAGAAGGCTGATCAGGTCTCCCAGGAGGCCCGCGACGACGTGGATGTGGAGCTGGCTCGGAGTGAGGCGTCCGCCCAAGCGATCGAGCGCATTGACCGGGAGCGGGCCCACGAGGATGTAGTCCTGCAGGGAGAGCGTGCAACCTCTGACGCGGAGCTGCGGGCCGAGCGCGAGGAGGGCAAGCGCGCTTTGGCGGCCCTCCTTCACCTGGAACGAGTGGAAACGGATACGCGTCTGCTGTTGGAGCGGGAGCGCTCCGACGCGGGGCTTGCGACGCGGGATGAATTCATGGGGGTGGTCAGCCACGACTTGCGCACGTTTCTCTCGGGAATCGCCTTGCAGGCGGCTCTGCTCAAGCGGAACGCTTCCGAAGACGCGGCAGGTAAGAGGACCGTACAAGGCCTCGAGAAAATCGAGCGGTTCACTGCGCGGATGAACCGGCTGATCGGAGACCTGGTGGATGTGGCCAGTATCGAGGCGGGCAAGCTCCTCGTCGCCCCCTCGTTGCAGGATGCAAGAGAGCTCGTGCGGGAGTCAGTCGAGGCGTTCCAACCCCTGGCCTCGGCCCAGGGCCTCTCTCTCGACGCGGAGATACGCGGGAAGCCCCTGATGGCGGAATTCGACCATGAGCGTGTCCTTCAGGTACTCGCCAACCTGCTGAGCAATGCCATCAAGTTTACCAAGGCAGGAGGCAGGGTTTCGATCCGAGTGGAGCTTGTGGGCCAGGAGGTCCACTGCTCCGTGACGGACACCGGCGCGGGAATCCCGAGCCAGCAACTCACCGCTGTGTTCGAGCGATTCTGGCAAGCCCGCAGCGGGGACCGGCGAGGGCTGGGGCTCGGCCTCTACATCTCCAAGTGCATTGTGGAAGCTCACGGGGGACGTATCTGGGCCGAGAGCCAGCCAGGCGCGGGCAGCACGTTCACGTTCACGCTGCCGGTTGCTCCTGCTTCGTCGCAATAAAGGGGCTGCAAGAGAGTGGCGACGAGCATCGGTTCACGAGAAGGTGGCGCCCTCGACCAGGAGCCCCCATGACGACCGGGAAGTCAGCAGACACCACCAGCCCCGTCACACCGCCCTCGCCCTGGGAGGTAGCGAGGCTCGCCCGGAGCAGCAACGCCTTCGCCGCCGACCTCTGGAGCCAGATTCGCGAGGCCCAGGGCAACCTGGCTGTCTCGCCCGTGAGCATCACTCTCGCGCTTGCGATGACGTGGGGAGGGGCCAAGGGTGACACCGCGAACGAGATGAAGCGGGTCCTCCACTTCGAGGGCACCCCGGACGAGGTCATGGACTCGGCGGGGCGGCTCCTCCAGTCCTGGAACACGAGCTCCGACGTCACCCTCCTGCGTGTGGCCAACCGCCTCTTTGGCTCGAGGAGCTACACGTTCGAGAAGCCGTACCTCGAGAAGACGCAGGCCACGTTCGGGGCGCCCCTCGAGGCCGTGGACTTCGACGTCGAGGTCGAGGCGACGCGCAAGTCCATCAACGCCTGGATCGCCCGGCAGACAGAGGATCGCATCCAGGAGTTGCTGCCGGAGAGGAGCTTGAGGCCCGGGCTGACGAAGCTCGTGCTCGTCAACGCCATCTACTTCAAGGCGACCTGGGCCAAGCCCTTCTCGGAGGAGCTGACAGCCCCCGAGCCGTTCTTCGTCACGCCGACCGTGAAGAAGGACGTGCCCCTGATGCGCCGCAAGGGAGACTACCGCTTCGCCGAGGTGGATGGCGTCAAGGTGCTGGAGATCCTCTACAAAGACGGAGACATGGCGATGATGTTCGTGCTCCCAGACGCCGTGGGTGGCCTGGAGGCCGTCGAGCGGAACCTGACGAGCGCGCAGTGGGATGGGTGGTTCGCGGCCCTGATGAACGAGACCGTCAACGTCGTGCTGCCGCGCTTCGAGGTCAACCCCGAGGCCTCACTGGAGCTGGGAGAGGCGCTGGGAGCGATGGGGATGAGGCGGGCCTTCAACCCGGAGGAGGCAGACTTCACGGGCATGGCCAATCCGCCCAACCCGAATGAGCGCCTGCACATCAGCAAGGTCATCCACAAGGCCTTCGTGAAGCTCGACGAGCAAGGCACCGAGGCCGCCGCCGCCACCGCCGTCGTCATGGTCGCGAGGACCGGCCTCGCGCGGCCCAAGGTGCCGAAGGAGTTCCGCGCCGACCACCCCTTCCTCTTCTTCCTGCGCGAGAACTCCTCGGGGATGATCCTCTTCATGGGCCGCGTCTCCGAACCCGCGAGCTAAAGTGGCCCAGTGGCATCACCTGCTGGCGAAGGCTGAGGCAGTGGCACCGCGCGGGTGTCTGGAAGCGGCTGCTGGAGGTGCTACTCGCGCCACATCGGCCTCTTGCCGAACCCGCGCCAGGCCCTCTCGGCCATTCCCATCACCGGGCCTCAGGTCTCGCCCGAACTCCCCGTACGTCCCTCGGAGCCTGCCAACGCGCAGGCCGACTCACCTTCGATGGCCAGGACCACCGGGTGGTGTGGCAAGACACGCGGGAGGAGTGCGCAAGGCGCTCACCACACGGGTATCCGCTTGATGACGCTGCTCCCTCCTTGCCGCTGCTTCAGTCCCCGCCCCACGGGCTGCTCGCACACGGCAGCAGGTAGTGCTTGCCCAAGGAGCGCACCAGAGCGGCATTCTCCGCCGCGCACTCAAGGAGCACTTGTGAAGGTTCTGACTCTCTTCATGTCCGTGGTAGTGGCTGGCCTCGGTTGCAGTCATGCTCAACCCCAGGTGCAACGCCAGATTTATGTCATTTCAGATGATGCTCTTGGCATTGGCGGTTCAGGTGGGCACGATTGCGACCAAGAGCAGGTTGACTGCTTCGAACGATGCTGGAACGCCGGTGAAGGAGAGGGAAAAAGCGACCAAGGAAGCATCCGAGTTGACTTTCAAGAGCATGGACTCCGCACTGGACTGGCTCAGGGAGCACAAGACAGAACTCATCATTGGCACAGTGGTTGTCATCGCTGGCGTATCATTCATCATCGCCACAGGCGGAAGCGGGGCGTTGCTCCTCGTGCCAGCCGCACTCTAGCTCTGGATCAGCCATGAAATACGACCCTCACTTTGATGTGGATGCGGCCCTTCGCACCATTGAGTCCATTAGCCATGGGTTTCAAGGCGGCTCGGCGGAAGAAGCATCACTCCGGGCCGCCGCCGCGGCCTTGGTCTACGTGCGTGAGATCGGCAAGCTTGACGACTACCGCGAATTCTTCCGGCAGATGACGACTCCAGCGATCGAGAGTGTGAAGGCTTCCCATGCATTCGCAACGCGCGAGGAAGCCGAGGAATGGCTCAAAAGGGCCAGTGTTCCCGACGGTGAACTTGTGAGCATCTCCGGCAAGGGCTACCAGGTCGTGAACCTCCCCCAAGGTGCTCGATTCCTCAGAAACCCACTCCCGCAAGAGCTGGAGAAGTAGCACCTCTCTCCAGGGTGGAGAGGACAGCCCCTGTAGACCTCCTTCGGTGGCGGAGAAAACGACGCAAGTCTCACCGGTGTGCTCCTCTTTGCAACAATGGCCTCGGCAGTATCTCGGATATGATTCTCACCGGGTTTTGGCCTATGTCCCCTGGCAGGCTCAGCTTCGCTCGATGACCCACGTGGGCAGGGCTTCCATGAACCGCTTGTCCGGCGAGTCCGGGAGGTCGGCGCAGGCGACGGAGAACTCGTGTTGCGCGGCTCCGGCGAGCCCGTGGGCGATCTGCCGCGCATAGTCGATCGAGCCGTATTCCTCCATCCGCTCCCGGATCCAGCTCACGTCCTCCGAGGTCCGCTCCGCTCGCGAAACCCCGAGCACCCGTGAGAGCCGGGCACGCTCCTCGGTGCTCGCGGCGTGGAGCAGGTGGATGAGCATCAACGTGCGCTTGCCCTCCCAGATGTCCCCGTAGCGCTCCTTGCCATAGCGCCCCTCATCCTCCAGGAGGTTCAGCAGATCGTCCTGAATCTGGAACGCGGCCCCCACGAAGAACCCGAACCGGAGATACCGATCGAGCTCCACGCCATCCCGCGTTCCAATGAGCGCGCCGATGCGCATCGGGTAGATCGTCGTGTACCAGCAGGTCTTCTTCAGGACCATCTGGAGGTAGTCAACCTCGCGAAGCTCGACGACGTTGTGCTGGCGCCAGGCCAGCTCGAGGGACTGCCCCTCGACGGACTCGTGGGCCATCCGCTCGGCCTCCTCGAGGATCCGCAGGGCGAGGCGCACGCCCAGCGTCCCGGCGTTGTCGATGAGCGGCCGCAGGCTCAGGATGGCGAGCGCATCCCCCACGTTGATGGCCGTGGGGACTCCATGGCGCTGGTGCAGGGTGGGCCGCCCGCGCCGCTCCTCGCTCTCGTCCTCCACGTCGTCGTGAACCAGGAACGCGTTGTGGAGCAGCTCGATGGCCACGGCCGAGTTCAGCGCGTCCGTGGGGTAGGCCCCGAACGCCCGCGCCGTCGCCAGGCAGAGGCTGGCCCGCAGCGCCCGGCCTCCTCGCTGGGGATAGTCCGCGATGAGCTCCTCGAACTCGGGGTTGCGCGGCCGGCCTCGCAGGTACTCTCGCATCCGCGCCTGCGTGGCAGCCCCGTACTCCGCGAGCTTCTCCCGAACGAGCACAGCGCTGTCCGTGGCGGTCCTCACGGCTCACCTCACCGCGCGACGACTCGCACACAGAGCGTGCCCCGAGGCAGCCCCGTGTGCTCGTCAAGGATGATGCCGCTGTAGAGACCGGGGGGCTGGTCGTCCGGGATCTGGATGCGGAAGGTCACCCGATCCTCCTCCGGCACCGCTTCGATGATCACCCCCCGGATCCGCGGCGAGGCCGGCTCGGGCGCACGCAGATCATGCACCCGGAATGCCCGGTCGGACGCGCGCGGGCGCAGGTCGATCGAGACCTCGGTGCGTCGGGTCGAGTCGATGTCGAGGGTGAGGTGGCTGGGTGGAGCGACCGCCTGGACCTCCGGACTCTCGGGCGCCGCCGGAGGTTCCGTGGGTTCAGAGGCGGTGGCCTTCGGTGCCTTAGCGGCACTCGGTGCGACGCCAGCGGAGAACGGGCCTGCCGTCCCGGCCGCGGGTGTGACCCCTGGCTCGCGCGCAGTGGCTCCTCCCGCCGAGGCCTTCCCCATCAGGTCCAGCCAGAGGCTCGCGAAGTCCGCGAAGCTCCGGAGCATCGCCCCCATCTGGTTCTGGAGCCCATCCCCCGATGGAGTGCCTCCGACGGCGGGAGCCCACATCGCACGCGCGACGTTCTGGCCCTGGCGCAGGTACTCCTCGATCACGCGGTAGCCCATCTCCACTCCTTGGGGGACGGAGTTGCCACCTGGGCGCTCGAAGACCGCGCCCCAGTTCCGGACGGGCTGCGTGCGCCCCGGCTCCGGCTTCTTCACTCGCTCACGAGGATCCATGGAACGCTCCAACGGTTTGAGACACGGTTCATGGGTGATCGAACCCCGCGATCTCCTCCAGCTTTGGAGCTCCCGAGATCGCATGGGCCGCCAGCCGTCCTGACATGACGGCGGCCTCGACACAGCCCTGGTTGAAGCCACTGTCGGTCCAATCGCCCGCGACGGTGAGGTTGTCGTAGGTGTTGTCGAGCGGCGAGATGCGAGCACGCAGGCTCCCGGGCAGGGAGAGGGTGTACCGGTCCGAGGGGTTCACGTTCGCGGTCCAGTACTGCGAGGCGAAGCGGGCCTCTCCCGCCTCACCCGCGCTCTCTCCGTGCGGCGCAGACGGATCCATGAGCAGCTCCCAGCGGAACCCGCCGGACTCCCGGTACGCCCGAGGCCACAGGTGGGCCAGGTCCTTCTCGAGGAAGCGCACGCTGTTGCGCCGGACCCGCTCGTGCTGCTCCTCGGGGAAGGCGGGGCGGGCCCGCTCCTCCTCGGGGACGTCTTGAAGCACGCTGCAGAAGTAGGCGAGCGCCCCGGGCGGCCGAGGCCAGCTCTCCTCGGTGGCCAGATGTGACATGTCCGCCCAGGTGTCGAAGGGCTTGACGAAGGCGCACAGGTTGACGGGCGCATGGCTCCAGCCGAGCTCCTTCATGTCCGTGTTCATCCAGAGCTGACAGGCCTGGGTCGGCACGGTCTTGACGCGCTCGACCATGGCCCGCCAGCGCGGATCCCTCTCCATCAGCTCCTTGCAGAGGAAGGGGATCGCTCCGCCCCCCACCGCCAGGATGACGAGATCAAAGTCCTTCCCCACCCGCAGCGTCCGCGTGCCCACCTTGCGCCGCTCCCAGTGCGACTCGAACTTCCACTCCTCCTGCTCGAGCCGCTCGCCCTCCACGAGCTGCCGGTAGTCAGGGGCCGCGGGCCAGCACGGCAGCCCTCGCACGTCCACGAGGGGCTGGTACTCCCCTCCTCCCGGGATCGCGGCCTGCACGTCGAACTCGAGCGCCTCGACGAACGGGCGCTCGCCGGGCGCGAGGTGAGCCGGATCGCAGAGCTTGACGTTCTCCAGGCGGTGGAAGAACTCGAAGCGGACACCTCGCCGCTTCAGCACCTCGTAGAAGGGCGCGAAGACCACGTCACCCATCCCCGAGCGCATCTTCCAGAAGAAAGCGCCCCGGTAGGTGAAGAACGCACGGAACGCGGCGCGCAGCCCCTGCCCCGCGGCGACCCGAGGCCTGCTGAGGTCACCGTCCTCGTAGGCGAAGGTGAGATCATAGAGCGCGCGGATGAAGGCGCTGTTGATCGTCCGCTCGGAGGCTCCATTGAGCCGCATCCACTCCCGGCAGTCGTAGTCGTCGATGGCGTCGAAGCCCCGTGGATCGGTCAGGAGGCGGAAGCGGAGGGCGCCGCGAATGATCGCCAGCATCATGTCGACGATCTCCCAGACGCGGCGGAGCCTGTCGTTGCTCTCGATCAGCTTCTCGAACTGGCCGCGCACGGCCGTGACCACCGCATCGTGAAAGCGGATGAGCAGGTTCTCCGGGTAGCGACGCAACGTCGCGAGCGCCACCTCCATCAGCCCCAGCGCCTCCACCACCGCGGCGAGCGTGGCGAACCGCCCGTACTCGAGCAGACGCGACATCGTCTCCAGGAGCGCCTCCGGTGTCCCGGTGCTCTTGGGGGGCTGGGGCGCTTCAGGAGCAGCCCCAGGGGCAGGCTCCTGCACGGTGGCCAGCAGGGTCCTCACCAGCTCCAGGCTCCTCGCCAGGTAGTCGCCGATCGTCCATCGCGGCAGCGCGTTGCCTGGATCACCCGGCAGCCCCTCGAAGGGAGGCAGCTGGACCGTCCAGGGAGACCAGCGTCCGTCCGGTGACCAGTCCGCGACGCCGTTGAAGTGATCGGGGACGAAGGCATCGCTCCAGTCGGCGATGCGGCAGGTGGCCGGATCGCGCTTCAGCTCCGCGTAGCACTCGCGGATCAGCCGGAACGCGTTCTCATAGAACCCCATCCACAGGTGCAGGCCGTGCTCCTGGATACGGTCTGCGGGCCCTCGGCCGGACGCGCCCTTGCCTCCCAGCCTCCAGCCAAGCTGGTACACCGTGACGCGGTACTGGCCTCGGAGCTCGGGCCGCGTCAGCTCGAATGCGGCCGTAATGCCGGCGCATCCACCCCCGACGATGGCGATCTCGACTGGATGCTGGCGTGTCATCGCCTGCATTCATGGTGGCGCGGCGGAACCTGTCAACGCGGTGAGCGCTCGTAGGAGTCCTCGCGCGAACGTTCCCCTGCCCTCGGATCCCTCAAAGTTCCTCGTACAAGACACCTGGGAACGAGAGCACGAAGTCCGGGCCGTAGACGCGGGCGGGAGTCTGGGCCCCAGCCTCCAGATCTCCCGCGAGCACACGCTCGACGATGGCCAGCCCGGTCGTGCAGGTAAACCCATAAGCCTCTGGAGTCCGCAGGCGCGCCCGCATGCGGCGGCCCGCGCCATCCTCCACTTCCGCGACGAGGGTGGCGTGACGTCCAGCGCGCTGAGCCTCGGTGGGGCCCTCGGGCAACAGCTTCGCCTGCAGCTCCAGCCACTGGCGTCCCACGGGTGCCGAGAGCAGCCCTCCGAGCCAGCGGTTCGCCATCAACATCGTCCGCA
>NZ_DASPHO010000551.1:0-13264 GCF_035629615.1 Hyalangium sp.
ACTTCTCCACGGCGGGTGGGAAACTCCTTCCCCACGAATGGTGGGAAACTCTTTCCACGGGATCCCCAGCGTCGCCAGGCGCCTCCCCCCTGGCGCGGCCCACAGGCCTGACACCGCGGCCCGGCAATGTCTCCTGATGAAAGGACGACGCGCTCTCTTCCAGGATCCGCTCCTGGGCGCGGTGCTTGCAATTGGGAGCAGCAAGGAACCTGTTTTCCCACATGGGGGGAGGCCGCGGATGGGGCGTCGTTGGGCGTGGATGGGAATGGTGGGGGTTTGCGCGCTGCTCTCAGGGTGCAGGGAGCGCGAGAGCCCGGAGCAGGCAGCGCCCGTCTCCGCGAGGGCACCCGCTCCCGTGCGGCCAGGCGCGAACGCCTCGCAAGAGCGAGTGAGCACGGCCCCTGTCACGGGCACTGCGGCTCAGCAGCCCATGGCTTCGGCCCAGAGTCCTGTGGCCGCCCATGCCCAGGCTGGCACGAGCACCCGGGCGAATGCGCCCGCCTCGACCCCTGCGCCTCAGCCGGCGCCAGCGACACCGCAGCGGGCTGGCACGACGGTCACCGAGTCCGGCGCGACGCAAGAGGTGACCGAGGGCCGGGTGATGATCGGCTCCGAGGCGGTCCAGGCGCGTGAGGACGAGGCCTGGCACGAGGGTGCGGCCAAGGCGGCGCGCGCGGCCCGTCAAAATGACTCGGTGCCCCTCGATCGCGTGGTCATTGCCACCGGTACCGTGGATGGCCGGGTCACCCGCGTGGACCCAGGCACGCTTCACCTGCGGGACACCGAGGGCAATGTGTACCAGCTCCGCATCGACAAGCGCAGCCGCGGAGTGCGCAGAGGGGAGAGAGTGCCGCTGCGACAGCTCGAGGAGGGCACCTCCGTGCGCGCCTCCTTCGATCTCGTCGGCGGCGACAGCATCGCACGCGACATCGAGGTCCGCCGCTGAGCAGCCTCGGCGCGCCCCTCATGGAGAAGCGCGGGTGAAGAACTCCGAAAACGACAACGCCCGGGGGCGCGGAGCCCCCAGGCGTGTCGCTTCAGCTCAAGCGTGCGCGATTACGGGTGGGTGCCCTTCATCGTCACGTTGGTATAGGCGCTGTAGCCGCGCGAGCACGCATGCCAGACACCCGCACTCGGGTTGGCGATGGTGCACGTCTCGGTGCTGCCGCTCAGGTACGGGCGGCAGTTGTAGGAGGTCGTCGTCGGCACTGCGTTGAAGCGGACGTACAGATCCGCGTCACCCGTGGTGCCCGACTTGCCCACCTGGTTGAAGACCACCTGCGTCTTGCCAGCCGGCACGTTGAGCGTCCAGCACCGCATGCTGGATGCCGCACCCGAGTACGCCGCCGTCTCCACACCGTTGGTCAGCGTGGTGCCACCGCTGCCGCCGGCGTAGGTGCCCTTCAGGCTGGCGCCTGAGAACGCGGAGTAGGCATTCACCTTCACGTACCAGGTGCCCGCCGCCGGGTTGGTGAAGTTGCACGTCTCGTTGTTGCCGCTGGTGTACGGGCGGCAGTCGTACGTGGTGGTGGTCGGCGCGGCGCCGAACTTCACGTACATGTCGCCGTCACCCGTGCCGCCGCTGAGGGCGAACGACAGGCTGGTCTGGCCCGTAGGCACCGCCAGCGTGTAGGTGCAGGACCACGCGCCCGTGGCCGCCTGGACGCCGGTGACCGTCACGCCGTTGCTCAGCACGACGGTGGTGGTGCAGCCCGTCGGAGGAGGCGTCGAGCCGCCCACGCCCACAGCCTCCCACGCCGCCGTCACTGAGGCGATCTCCGCCGTGGTGTAGCCGAGCTGCGTGGCGGCCTGCTCCGTGCCCGTCTTCGCCTGCGCGAAGGTGGTGGACGCCGTGAAGATGTCGGTGTTGGCCTTGTAGAAGATGCGCGCGGCCTTCTCGACGCCGATGCCCGTCACGTTGATGGTGGTCCGGCCACGCGGGTGCGTGCCGCCCTGCGACAGCAGGTAGAATGCCAGGTTGGCGATACCGGAGCTGTAGTGCACATCCGTGCCCGAGGTGTAGTCGGCGAAGTGCTCGTTCGAGGAGCCGTCCCTCTTCGGGTCGTTCAGGTAGCGGAGCGCGTCACCCGCGGTGCCCGGGGTCCACACGTCCTCGCCCACCTTCCACACGTCCGCGTCCGTGGCCCAGCCGCGCTCCCAGCTCTCGCAGACGGCGCCGAAGATGTCGGACATGGCCTCGTTGAGACCGCCGGACTGGCCCGAGTAGGTGAGGTCGGACTCGTACTCCGTCACCGCGTGGGTCAGCTCGTGCGTGGTGACGTCCGCGTCCTTGCCCAGCTCGATGGAGTTCACGCCATCGCCATCGCCGTACACCATCTGCGAGCTGTTCCAGTACGCGTTCACGTACTTGTTGCCGTAGTGCACGGTGCTCTTCAGCTGCGCGCCCGCGTTGTTGAAAGAGTCGCGGTTGAACAGCGTCTTGTAGCAGTTGTAGGTGGCCCCCAGGCGGTCGTAGTTCATGTCGACGTGGGAGTCACCGATCGCAGCCTGGCCCTCGGAGCGCTTGAGCGTGCCGGGCAGCGAGGTGCCGCCGTTGGCGCTGTACACCGCGCGGTTGAGCACCGTGTAGACGCGCGGAGCGCGCAGCGCGATCGAGCCGTTGATGGCGTTCACGTACACCAGGTCCTCCACCGGGAGGCCGTCCGCCATCATGCCCATGACCCGCACCTCGTGCGACAGCACGAGCTGGCCGTTGGCGGTGCGCGCGTACACCATGCGCTCGGCCTTGGCCTCCTTGTTCAGCGCCTGCGTCCCGTTGCGGGCCGCCACGGCAGCGGCCTCGGGGGCGATCTGCGCCCGGGGAAGAGCCAGGTTCATGCCCTGCGCGTCACGGGCGTCGCCGTTGGCGGCGTAGACGTTGCCCGCCTTGTCCACGTGGAGGATGAGCTCACCGCCGCCGACGACGGGCAGCCCCGCCTTCGTCTGGCTGAAGCGCAGGTGCTGGTGGCCGGCCTGGTCCACCGACGCGCGCTTGAACACCAGGTCCTCCGCGCGCAGGCGGAAGATCGGAGCGATGCTGCTCAGCGCGGTCTGCACGGTCGACTTCGCGTCGGCCGCCGCCAGCCCCATCGCAGAGCCCGAGGCCTGACCCAGGTTGCCCCGGATGAAGGAGGGAATGCTGTCCTCGTGCGTCCCTACAACCGTAGCTCCATTGATGGCGCTCAGCGCCTGCTGGATGTCCGAGCCGTCCTTCTCACCGGCCAGGGTCATCACGTCATCGGCGCCCACCGGCTGCTCATCAGTGGTGCCACACGCGGTCAAGGCGAGACCCAGCCATGCCGCACAGAACGTCCTCAGGATTTTATTGCTCAAACGCACTACCTCCTCGGGGGAAAGGCAGGTGTTTCGTGACATGCGGGTAAACATCAGAGCAACTTCTTTTTTTCGGAAGTAAGTTCTAACAATTTGAGCGGCAATTAAAACAATGACGTATTAATCGGCTCTCACTGCGTATACGGGTTAAGGCTTTTGGGAATTCTCCAGCACTCCCAGACCGTTAAGCGGCGGGGATGGACTCCGGGGTGGTTACGACCCGCCACAGAGCTCGCGCGAAAAAGAGTGTTTCAGGACTCACTCGGACGGACAGCACGGGATGAAGTTTCTATCTCCACTGGAGGGAGTGCTTCTTGCAGCAAGCCTCCTCTTGGTGCTCACGAGCTGCGGTACGCGGGGTCTCCGGGGCTCGGAGGGCTCCGCGCCGCTGCCTCCCCGGCTCTCCCTGGTGGAGGTGGCGCGGCTGATTCCGCCGCACGTGAAGGAGCGGGAGGGCTGGGGGCAGGAGGTGCTGTCGGCGCTGGAGGCGCGGCAGGTGCACCCCTCGGCGGAGCCCGTGTGCGAGGTGCTCGCCGTCATCGAGCAGGAGTCCGGGTTCCAGGCCAACCCCGTGGTGAAGGAGCTGCCGCGCATCGTGCGCAAGCGGCTGGAGGCCTACGCCGGGAAGCTGGGAGTGGTGGGGCGCAAGGCGCTGGAGGCGCTGCTGCACCACCGGGCCCCCGGCCAGTCCCAGTCCTTCGAGGCCCGCCTCAAGGCCGTGCGGACGGAGCGGGATCTGGACCGGCTCTTCCGTGAGCTGCTGCAGGCCTACGAGCAGCAGTACCCAGCGGTGTACACGGCGGCGGATCTGGCCAGCGAGCTGTTCAGCTTGCAGAGCCTGGAGGAGCTCAATCCGATCACCACCGCCGGCTCCATGCAGGTGAGCGTGCGCTACGCGCGGGAGCAGAACGACGAGGATCGTCCGGAGGCGGAGGTGCGCGAGGAGCTGTACACGCGAGCCGGAGGCGTGCGCTACGGCACGGCGCGGCTGCTCGGGTACGAGGCCGCCTATGCCCAGCCGATCTACCGCTTCGCGGACTACAACGTGGGCCTCTACTCCTCGCGTAACGCGGCGCTCCAGGCGCAGGTGAGCGAGCTGACCCGGCTCCCCCTGGCGCTGGATGGAGATCTGCTCCTCTATGACGCCGAGGGCGAGCCCCGGAACGAGGACAGCCGCACCCTGACGGCGCTGCTGGCCTTCCGGGCCCGCCATGCGCCGGAGGTGAGTGAGCGCCAGGTGCGCAGAGACGTGCGGAAGGAGAAGCAGCGGGACTTCGAGGAGACGGAGACCTGGCACGCCGTGAAGAAGGCCTACGAGCGGGTAGCGGGGAAGCGCCCGGAGTACGCCCAGCTGCCCGCCGTCACCCTCCGCAGCCCGAAGCTGAGCCGGGAGCTCACCACCGCCTGGTTCGCGCGCTCGGTGGATCAGCGCTTCCAGCGGTGCATGGCCCGCCACGGCGCACAGGCGAAGGAGCGGGCCGCTCGCAAATGAAGCGTCAGCGCTTGGGTGCGGGCGCAGGCGAGAAGCTCTTGTCGGAGAGCTTCATCTCCGTCACGGGGCCATAGCGGCGCGCGACGTCGCGGATGGCGGATGCCTTGCCTATGAGGACGAGGGTCAGGTGCTCCGGGGCCGGCATCACGCGCTGCGTCACCTGGCGGATGCGCTCTCGGCTGGCACCCATCACGTCGCTGGCAAAGCCGTCCACGTCCTTGGCATCGAGCCCATAGAAGGCCAGCTCTGACAGCTTCATGGCGATCTGCGCGCTTGTCTCCAGCGAGTTCGGGAACTGGCCCAGGACGAAGGCCTTGGTGGAGGCGAGCGCCGCGTCATCCATGCCCTCGCGCCGGTAGCGGGTGAGCACCTCCAGCGCCAGGTCAAGGGCCCGGCCGGTGGACTCCGTCTTCGTATACGAGGAGATCGACACCACCCCCGGCTGTGTCTCGCGCAGCACTGTCGAGTTGGCGCCGTAGCTCAAGCCTGTCTTGACGCGCAGCTCCGTGTTGAGCAGCGAGGTGAAGCGGCCCCCGAGCAGCGTGTTGGCCAGCGTCACGTCGACCCGGTCCGGGTCGTTGCGCGCGATGCCCGTGTTGCCGAACCAGAAGTACGTCTGGGTGGCATCCGGCTTGTCCACCAGCAGCACGCGCCGGCCGTTCGCGACGGAGGTGGGCGGCGCCACAGGGGCGGGAGCCTCTGCACGGGTCCAACCTCCGAGCGCGGCCTCCAGCCGGCTGGCGAGCTGCTTCACGTCGAAGTCCCCTACCACCGAGAGGATGAGACGGTCCCCGCCCAGCTGGGCCTTGGCATATGACTGCACGTCCTCACGCGTCAGGGTGGAGAGCGAGGTCTCGCTGCCAATCACCGGCCTGCCATAGGGGTGGCCCGCGAAGTGGAAGGCGAGGAAGTAGAGGCCCATGAGGCCCCGCGGATCTCCATCCTTCGCGGCGGCGAGCTCGGACACCCTCCGGTCCCGCATCTTGTCGAACTCACCGGGCTCGAAGCGCGGCCGCATCAGCACATCCGAGAGCAGCTCCACCATGAGCGCGGTGTCCCGCGCCAGGAACTGCCCGTCCACCAGCAGCGCCTCGCGCATCGCGGTCACGTTGAGCTCGGCCCCGGCGCCGTCCACGGCCTCGGCAAACTGCCGGGCATCCCGCTTCCCCGCGCCCTTGAGCAACAGCTCCCCGGTGAGCCACGCCAGGCCCTCCTTGCCCTGAGGTGCGCCCAGCGCTCCACCGCGCAGCCATGCGCTGAAGGAGACGAGCGGGACATCCCGCTTCTCCGCCAGGATGAGCCGAGCTCCATTCTTCAGCTCGATTACCGTCGCCTTGGGGAGCTGCACACCCCGTGGAGTCCCAGGCTTCGCCGGCTCTGCGGGCCTCGTACCCTGCGCTCCCGCCACGGTCGTTGCCAGCAGCACCGCCAGCGCCAGCTTGCCGACTCTGCCCGCCTTGCCGCTCATCGTCCCGCCTCCTTGCCAGCCGGAGCCAGTGCTTCCTCCATGGGTGACAGTACTCCGACGGTGCGGCGGGCAGGCTCGAGGATGCGCCCCGCCACCTTACGGAGCTGCTCACGCGTCACCTGCTCGTAGCGCGCCGGCGCCTCGAACAGCTTGCGCCAGTCGCCGTGGAAGACCTCATAGGTCCCGAGCAGCTGCGCCCGGCGGCTGTTGGTCTCCAGCCCGCGCCAGAAGTTCGCCACGGTGAGGTTCTTCGCCTTGCGCAACTCCGCGTCCGTGACGCCCTGGGCGCGAACCTTCTCCAGCTCCTCGCCGAGCACCTTCTCCGCGCGCTCCACGTCCCCGCCCGGCGGCAGGTCCACCATGAACCACACCAGGGACGGATCGAAGGTGGTGTTGAAGACGCTGCTCGCTCGGATGGCCACCCGCTCCTCCTCCACCAGCCGCCGGTGGAGCCGCGAGGAGTCTCCGTCCGCCAGGATGTTCAACAGCAGCTCCAGCGCTGGCAGGTCCGGATCCTTGGCGTCCACTCCGTGGTAGGCCACCTGGAGCAGTGGGGCCTGCGCCATCCGACGCACCCGCACGCGCTTCTCTCCCTGCTGCTCAGGCTCCTTCGTGCGCACCGGCTCGGGCGACGGCTGCGAGCGCAGGGGCCCCAGGTGCTTCTCCGCCAGCGCGAAGACCTCCGCGGGCGTCACCGCGCCCACCACCACCAGTGTGGCGTTGTTGGGCGCGTAGTACGTCTGGAAGAAGCGCTGCAGATCCTCCATGCGCCAGGACTCGATGTCCGAGGGCCAGCCGATGACGGGTACCTGGTACGGGTGCGCGACGAAGGCTGTCGCCTGCACCTGCTCCATCAGCGCCCCCATGTTGTCGTTGTCCACAGACGAGCGTCGCTCGGAGTAGACGACCCCCCGCTCACTCTCGATGATCTTCGGATCGAAGGAGAGGTGCGCCAGCCGGTCCCCCTCCAGATCGAAGATCGTCTCCAGCGCCGAGCTCGGGAACCAGTCCATATAGATGGTGGCGTCCTCGGAGGTGGTGGCGTTGTTGCTGCCGCCCGCGGCCTCCATCACGGCGTCGAACTGGCCCGGGCCGTACTTCTTCGCGCCGTTGAACATCATGTGCTCGAAGAAGTGGGACAGGCCGGTGATGCCAGGGCGCTCGTTGCGGCTGCCGACGCGGAAGAAGTTGAAGAGGGCCACGTTGGGGATGTCCTGGTCCGGCCAGACGATGACCTTCAGCCCGTTCTTCAGCGTCCGGGCCTCGATGCCCGCACCCGGCCGGCCCTGCGCCCCTGCGACCGAGCCTGCCAGGAGCGCCAGACCTACGATGAGCCACTGCTGACGGTGCATCTACCCCTCCCTTGGCTGACAAGCGTGCCCAAACCTGCAAGCAGCCTGCATATTCCCAGGAGTCGCACTCGATGGCTTGTCCTCTTGCGTCGGGTGTGGGGAGGGCAGCTATGGCTGGGGACCGGGCTCTCCCTCCTGGCCGGAGCTGAAGCGCAGCAGGGCCAGGAGCTGCTCGGGGGAGAGCGCGGAGGCGCCATCGGCTTCGGAGAGCAGGCTCGAGGCCAGCTCCCGCTTCTCGGCGTGGAGCGCGAGGATGGCTTCCTCAATCGTCCCCTGTGACACGAGCCGGGACACGGTGACGGGCCGGGTCTGCCCGATGCGGTGCGCACGATCGGTGGCTTGATCTTCCACGGCCGGGTTCCACCACGGATCCAGGTGGATGACGTGGTCGGCCGCGGTGAGGTTCAACCCGGTCCCTCCCGCCTTCAGCGAGATCAGGAAGACTTCTCCCTCACCGCGCTGGAAAGCCTCCACTCGCGCCTGGCGCTCAGCGGGCGGCGTCTGCCCATCCAGGTACTGCACGGAGAAGCCTCGCCCCTCCAGCGCCTCCCGCGCCAGCTCGAGGAGCTGGACGAACTGGCTGAAGACGAGCGCCCGGCCACCTTCGGCGTGCAGCTCCTCCACCCGCTCCACCAGCCGCTCCAGCTTCGAGGACGGCAACGTCGAGTCGGGTTCTCCCAGTCGCGGATGGCACGCCAGCTGCCGCAGCCGGGTGAGGGCCGCCAACAGCTCGAAGCGCTGCCCTTCGTCGGCCTGGGTGCCCACACGCGCGAGCGCGGAGAGCCGCAGCTGCTCATACAGCCGGCGCTCCCCCTCCGAGAGCACGACGGGGACGACCGTCTCGATGCGAGGAGGCAGCTCGCGCGCCACCTCGGCCTTGGTGCGGCGCAGGAGGAAGGGGCGCAGCACCCGGGAGAGCGCGGCACGAGCAGCGGGATCCCGCTCGCGCTCGATGGGCTCGGCGAAGCGCTTGCGGAAGGACTCGCGGCTGCCCAGCAGCCCAGGGAAGACGATGCGGAAAAGGCTCCACAGCTCCGAGAGTCGGTTCTCCACAGGCGTGCCCGTGAGCGCCACCCGCGCCTCGGCCTGGAGCCCGCGGAGCGCCTTCGCGCGCGCCGTGTCCGGGTTCTTCGCTGTCTGGGCCTCGTCCACGACGAGGGTGCCGAAGGCGACCCGGCCGAGGCGCTCTGCGTCGCGGACCAGGAGCCCGTAGCTGATCAGCAGCACCTCTCCCGCCTTCAGCTCCTGGAGGAGGCGCTCCCGGTCCGCCTCGCGGTAGGACTTCACTCGCAGGGAGGGGGCGAAGCGCGCGGCCTCGAGCGCCCAGTTGAAGCAGACAGAGGTAGGGGCCACCACGAGCGCGGGCCCGGCCTTCGCGCGGTGCAGCAGCAGCGCGAGGGTCTGCAGCGTCTTGCCCAGCCCCATGTCATCGGCCAGGCATGCTCCTCCCCCCCACTCCGCGAGCCGTGCCATCCATTGAAAGCCCTCTCGCTGGTAGTCGCGCAGCTCGGCCTTCAGCCCCTCGGGTAGAGGAATGTCGCGCATCCGCGCCTTGCGGATACGGGTGGCGAGGCGGCGCCAGTCGAGCGGGGCGTGCACCTCCACGCCTGCCTCGGCCAGCGCATCCAACACCGGCGCCGCGGCCTTGCTCACCTCCAACCCTTCACGGGTGGGGTGTGCCAGATCCGCCAAGGGCGTGAGCCGCTCTCGCAGCGCCTCGGTGAGCTTCAGCCAGCGCTCCTGGCTCAAGCGCACGAAGCGGCGGCGGTGGCGCATGGCCTCCAGCAACGCGGCCAGCTCCACTCGCTCACCGTCTACCTCCATGCCGCCTTCGACGCCGAACCAGTCCCGCCTGCTGCGCACGTCCACCCTCAGGCCCCGCGCGTCCGGCGCGTAGGAGAGCTTCCAGGGCTGCTGCTGCTCCCACTCGACGCGTAGGCCCGGGCCCGTCATGGGCTCGAGCCGCTCGAGGAAGTCGAGGGCAGCATCCGGCTCCTCCAGGAGGAAGTGCGCCGAGCTGTCCGTTGCCAGTACCCCCAGCCGTTTGCGGAGCGCCAGGGCCTCGGCGCGCTCGGCCTCCAGATCGCGGTGTGCCACCACCCGCTCTCCGTCGCGCAGGCCCCGTACCTGAGGCGGGCCCTCGCCCGGGCGCTGAGGCGGAGCTTCTGGCAAGGGACGGACGAGGAGCTCTCCCTCCAGCGCCTCCGCTCCCGTGGGCCGCAGGCGCAGCAGGAATCCTGGCTCTGGAGAAACGGGACGGGCCTCCATCGACTCGGGGAGGGAGACGGACCAGGCGGACTCCAACCCTGTGAGGTTGTGCAGCAACGCCGGGCGCACCCGCTCCGGCAGCCACGTCCCATATTCCCTCAGCGTGGTGAGCACCTCGCGCGCTCCCGGGGGGACATTGATCACGGTCAGGCGCGGCAGCTCAGGCTCGAAGAAGAGCCATGGCAGCGGCACCTCGGTCCCAGCAGGGGGCGGCTGGAGCTTGCCGGGAGGAACGGGGACGCCCTCGAGGGAGGGGTGGACCATCAAGCCAGCGGCCCTCTCGGAGAAGGCGAGACCGAGCGGCGCTTCCCTCACCCGTAGGGGCGTGTCCAGCCGGGACGCGGCAAAGAGCCGGGAGCCATGCGCCAGCAGCTTCAGGGCCCGCAGCAGCAGGAAGTACCCATCGCTGGAGTAGGAAGGGAGCCGGGTGGTGAGCTCACACAGCTCGAACGCCTCCAGCTCACGCGGATCCGAGAGCAAGGCACGGGCCTCTTCCCTGTCCCTCCAGCTCACGGGCATTCCCTTGGAGAAGCCGCCCTTCTTCAGCGGCTTGTGCAGGTAGAGGCGCAGGCGGGGATGCCGCTCGTCGAGGCCCTCGAGCCGGAAGCTGAGGCGCGCGCCCCCCGCGGGTTGCGGCGGCGGGTGCGCCAGGGAGGAGGCCTTCTCGAGGACCGCGAGCAGCTCTTTGGCTGGCTGCTCGAAGAGCAGCTCCGCGAGCCGCGCATTGAACGGGGCCCACGCGGGCTCCCCAAGCATGTCGAGCAGCGTATCGAGGGCAGACAGGGCATGGACGCAGCGGGCCTCTCCTCCCGGCGTGCACCAGCAGGACAGTCCTCCCCGCTCATCCAGCAGCGCGTGAGGCTCCACCGACACGCGCACCCGGAGCATGCCGGGCCGCGGGCCCTGCGCCGTGAGGTGGGAGCTGGGACTTCCCGGCTCTTCCACGAAGAGCAGCAGTGGGCGCTCTCGCACCGTGACGTCGGGCTTGCCCGGCAGGAGGCGAGGAACGGACTGCTCGCGCACCCGCGCCCGGGCTCTCTCGAGCGCCTCTCTCCAGGGGATCAGCCGCGCATCGGTTGGAGGCGGCCGAGGCCCGGTGGCACGCTCCTGCTCGAGCTCGAGTCCCCGCCGGACACGTTCCACCTCGGCACCCAGCCACGCCCACACGGCCTCCCGCAGGAGGTGCTGTGTGGTGGCCCCATGGACGTGGCGGCGCAGATCGAGCGTCCCGTCCAGCGGGGCGGTGACTGGCAGGTGCGCCAGTCCATAGAGGCCGGGAGTGTCGTGGAAGCCCCGCCCCAGGAAGGGCTCCACCACCGCCAGGGGGATGCGACCGGCATGGGAGAGGTGGTGTGACGCCAGCCACTCCCGAAGGTGCTCGGGGCTCTGAGGCCGCTCGACCCGAGGCGGCGGCCGGGCCCGCTCCGAGACAGAGCCCCCTGCCTGGAGGAAGGCCAGCCCAAGCGCGACGGCGTGCTTGCAGAAGCCCTGACTCCAGAAGGTCTGGCACTCGCACTCCGCACAGAAGCCGTCCGCGTCGGTCGAGATGGCGACCCGGTAAGGCTGGCCGTGCCGGTTGAGGACCTGGCCCAGCAGGAGGTCGGGCAGCGCCTCGAAGGAGGGGACGCGGTCCTGGTCCAGACAGGCCTGGCCCTGCCTGTACATCTGCGGGCCTGCCGTCTCATACAGGGCATCGTGGGTGAGCCACCGCCGCAGCGGCTCCAGCGCCACCCGCGCGGCACTTCGAGTGGAGGACTTGGACGGAACGAGGTTCAAGGTGCGCTCAAGCCTTCCCTGTCCATGCGAGAGATCAGCCCGGCTCTTCGAGCGTTGCGCTCGCGGAGCTGGCTCAGCCTGCGGGAGAACTGGGCCTCCGTGCCTCTCCGCCGTGCGACCTCTCGGAGGCCCACGAGGAGCTGGACACCAGCCGCGTGATCCTTGGGACGCCGGGTGGCGAAGAGCTCGTCCACCTGCTTCCAAGCGGTAGGCTCGCGGGCCGCGAGCGCCTCCAGTTCCTTCTCGCGGGTCGCGACCTGGCGCTCCTTTTCCTGCCGCTCCCGTGCCTGCTGGAGCGCCACCGCGGCCCGGAGCAGCTCCCCCACCGTCCTCCGAGAGGCGGGGGCCTTCGCCGTCTCGCGCGCCCGTCCTTCCTGGAAGCGATGGAGCAGCTCCGGTGCCGGGGCAGCTCCGGCCGTGTCGACCAGCCGCAGCAGGAGTGCGTCTTTCTCGGGAGCGGGCAATCCGTGAATCCACGCCTCCAGCTCCGCGCGTGGCGCCGGCTCCTCCAAGGCCGCACTGGCCTGGGCAGCCACCTCGAGCAGCTCCGGAGGAATGAGCAGGAAGTCAGCAAGCGCGGTGAGCGCGGCGGAGAGAGCACCCAACCCCGCGGGGACAGGCGGCTCCTCTTCATCCGCTCCCACCCTCCCGAACGCAACTCCCGCCAGCCAGCCGAGGTAGAGGGCGCGCAGATCTCCTGAGAGGAGCTCCTGACGCAGAGGCAGCAGGGACGCGAGCCACCCTTCTCCTTGGACGAGCTCGTCCGACCAGGCCTCGTCGAGCTCGAAAGTGAGGATGACCTTGTCTCCCGTCGTCTGCAGGGCAGGGAGCTCCCCCTCCAGGAACGGGCTGGCACGCTCTGCGTCGAAGAGCCGCATGGGCAGACGGAGCATGAGGCGGCGGACGCCCCAGTTCGTCACATAGAGGTGGGCGTCGAAGTACCGCTCCACCATCTCGTCCGGGGAGCCCTTGAAGTTGCCCCAGTGGTAGACGTTGGAGAAGTGATAGGCGGAGATCTCCGCCCGAGTGGAGAGCGCTCGAAGCTCGGCCTGCTCCTTGTCCGTGAGGGGCCGGTCCACGGCTCGGAACTCGTAGTACTGGTACTCGCTCACGGCGCACCTCCAAGCTCGTCCGAGGCGGGGACCGGGCCGGTGGGGTGGAAGAACTCCTCGAGCACGAAGTGGTGGTAGTTCGTGCTGTCGATCCGCGTCGCGAAGGTCCTCGCCGAGCGGTAGAGCCGGTCCGCCACGGCCTCGAACTCGGCGCGGCTTACGTCACGCAGGGAGAGGTAGAGGCGCGCGGCGGCACGCAGATAGGAGAACAGGGGGTTGGCGTCCGTGCTGTCAGGGCGCCGCCGCAGGTGCCGGTAGAGGCGCTCAAACTCCCTGTCGCGCTGGGGACGACCCGTGGCGTTACAGAACTCAGCGGCTGTGGCCTCGAGCAGGATGAAGAAGGGCTCGTACTCTGGCAGGGGAGCGCGGGAGAAGTCGGGGGCCACCGCCGAGCCCGTCCAGAGCTGGGAGATGGGCGCGAGGGGGAGCCATACCACCCGGTGATCGTCGTCCATCACGGGCA
>NZ_DASPHO010000552.1:0-2769 GCF_035629615.1 Hyalangium sp.
GCTTCTCAGCGCTGCTCGCGGTACAGCATGCAGAACTCGTTTCCCTCCGGGTCGGCGAGCACGGTGAAGGTCTCCTCACCGGTCTGTCCGACGTCCGCCCTGGTGGCTCCAAGGCCGAGCAGTCGCTCGACCTCGCCATCCACGTCCCCGCCCTCCGGGCGGAGGTCGAGGTGCAGCCGTAGCTTGTCGCGCTTGGGCTCCGAGACCGGTTGGAGCCAGATCGTCGCAGCCTCATCGGGGGCATCCTCGACCGGATAGAGCTTGGCGGACCCGTCGTCACCGAGATCGGAGGTGAGCCCGAGCGCCGCGCCCCAGAACTCCGCCTGGGTCTCGATGTCGGACACGTCGATGGTGATCTGAGCGATTCGTGCGGCCATGCATTCGCGGTACCCAGAAGGTCCCTGGATCAGGCATGACGAAAGCCCTGATCCGGATCGGATCAGGGCCTTCGTGAGTTGCTCCCCGGTTGACTCGAACCAACAACCCTCCGGCTTCCGGCGACCGGTCCCCTGGGGTCCGTGCCGGTGTCATTCCCTCGACGGAGTTGAGGATTCAGTCCCCCGGAGCACCTGACAGTCTCTGGAACTGCCGCCCAAACTCCCGCCGAAACTGCCACCTGCGCGCGAGGGTGTCCGCACGCCCCGACGGCCGTCGCCACCACAGCGGATCTGTTCCGCGATTCCGTCACCGGCGCAAGACTAGCTCACTCCTGGAGGCGCTCACGCCCGCGGAGGACCATGGGACTCGCGAATAGCGCATTCCACCTTTTCGGCCGGGCCCCCGCCGACCTGCATCGCGGCCTCCTGGTCACGCCGTGGTTGACCCGGGAGGAGATCGGATCCATCTCCAATAAGGTCCCTGCATGAGGGCAGGATCGGGCCATGGCCGACACCAAGATGACCAAGTCCGTGGGAGAGCACTGGACGTGCGCCACCCTCGCCCGCCACGGCTGCGCACCCGCGTTGACGCGAGATGGGATGGAACGGACCGACATCCTTGCGGTTGCTGGTCACCTTGAGTACCGGCCCACAGTTGAGATCCAAGTCAAGACCACGAGGGGTGACAGCACCCGGGCGTCGTGGCCCTTGGGCGAGAAGGCACAGCTGCCCGACCGCTCGCGTCACGAATAATTTGTGCTGGTGTCCGTTGCCGCATTTCCAGCTCCACCTCGCGCCTTCATAGTCCCGCGTGAATCACATCGCCGCTGCATGGATCGTGCATATGGCCTCGCTCACCGACCCACTCGCGACGCAGGGGAAGCGAAACGGCCCTGTTGCACAGGCTCGCGGCAGTAAACGCAGCGTGGAGGCGCTGCGCGAGCTGATTCTCCAGTGCGCATCCGGATTCGCTGAGCAGCGCTCCTATGTGGGCTGCTCGCCGAGCAGGGCTTCACCCTGAACTGGCAGGCCACCTACAACACCGGGGCCAACCCGATCTCGATCCGGCTGCGCCGCAAGGACCCCCAGGAACCGGCCGTGCAGGCCATGCTCCGGGCCAGCTACGAGGCGGTAAAGCCCGGAGCGGAGGCCTGGTCAGAGGCCAACCCGACCCCCGTGACACCACCCGAGCCGCCCCTCGCGACGACCGCCATGACAAGCGACGAAGACGAGAGGCGACCCGCAGGGGTAATCGGAGATCCATTTGGTGATCGGACTATCCGATCACATTCCTGCCTCGTACGTATCTCCTCTCGATGGCCCAGGCCAAGGCCGCGAGCGCGACGAAGAAGCGCGACCCCGTGTCCACCGCTGTCTGCTTGTCCATGGTCATGAGAACGAGGCCGTGAACATCAGCGCCGGCACAAACAGTGACTCAAGACAGGCCTGCCGAGGCGTCCGGCCGACGGCAAGTGGATGGTGCTTGACTCGTGAAGGGGGCTGCGCCCTCACCCGCTTCGCGGCACGATGAGAGCAAGAAAGGAAGAGCCATGTATGTCCTAGTTGCCTACGCCACCCGCCGCGGTCCGACCACCATCATCGCCGAGCGTATCGCCACCGGCCTGCGCGCGAACGGCGTGCACGCCCGCGCCGAGCCCATTACCAACGTGAAGACCACCACCATCTATCAGGCCGTGGTCCTCGGCGGAAACGCACATATGTCGCACTGGCTCGATGCGGCAGTCCGCTTCGCCCGACATCACCGCAAGGAGCTCGCGGACCGCGCCGTATGGCTGTTCAGCAGTGGTCCGAAGGGCACCGCGCGCAGTGCCGCGGAGGACACCCCGCCACGGGAGTTCCACCAGCTCGTCAAGCTGGTCGAACCTCGCGGCGAACACGTCTTCGCGGGGTCTCAGCCCCACGTGCTCTCCCTGGAGGATGAGGAAGCCATCGAGGCCTGGACCGAGGAGATCGCCGCCGAGCTGCTGGCCGTCCAGTAGCTGCTGCGGCGAGGCTGGGCTCGCCGGGCGGGCGCTCTAGCTGATTGCACCCGGTGACGCCGTGCCAGCTGCAGTTGGCCCACCAGCCGGATGGGCTCGGCGACCAGGAGCGCACCTCGCCCGGCCACCAGGCGTCATCGACGCCGAGTGGGCCTACCGGCAGGCCTTCGCCACCAACCACGACCGAACCCCCCCACACTTGCATCTGGCTCGAATCGAGCTATCTACAACACTCGACGCCGCCACAGCGCAATCGAAGGGCTCCCACCCATTAGCCGCCTGCGACCAACCTGATGGCCGGGTACACCTAAGCTCGCCTCACTCGTCGAAAGCGCCCTTCAGATCCTTGTCAGCGTCGTTGAGCTCGGGGCTGGTGTGGGTGCCCACCAGCG
>NZ_DASPHO010000553.1:0-3083 GCF_035629615.1 Hyalangium sp.
TCACTCCCTGGCGCTGCGGCGCAACGGCTCCTTGTGGGCGTGGGGACATAACTACTCGGGCGCCATGGGCACGGGCTCCGATCGTCGGCTCTCGCCCACTGCGGTGCGCCTGAGCCACGTGCGCGCAGTAGCCAGTGGCCCGTCTTGCAGCTTGGCGGTCCGTGAGGACGGCACCGTGTGGTGGTGGGGATGTCCCTACATGCCGCCCGCATTCACGGAGCTCCAGGCCACCCCGGCTCGGGTCGAGGGACTGGAGGGCGCGGTGGATGGCGCAGCAGGCACCTCCTTCTTGCTGGTGCGCAAGCAGGACGGCACCGTGTGGGCCTGGGGCAACAACTCCCAGGGCCAGCTGGGCGATGGGACGCTGGTGAACCGGGAGACGCCCGCCCCGGTCCCAGGATTGACGGGGGTGGTGGCCGTGAGCGTGGGGGACAACTACTCCCTGGCACTGAAGCAGGATGGCTCCGCGTGGGGCTGGGGAAACAACACCTATGGACAGCTGGGAGACTTGACGCTGACACGCCGCTCCACACCCGTGCAGGTGCAGGGCCTGGACGGCGTGGTGGCCGTGGTGGCGCAAGGGAGGATCTCGGTGGCCCTGCGCAGCGATGGCACCGTGTGGCACTGGGGCAGCACCTCGGCCCTCTGGAACCAAGGGGACAAGCAGCCCCGGCCGCCTGCCCAGGTGGCGGGACTCACGGGCGTGGTGGCGGTGGCCGTGCGAAATGGCGACCTCTCCGCCGTGCGCTCGGACGGCACCGTGTGGCAGTGGCAGCTCCAGCTCCCCTCCCAGGTGAGCCCGCCCCAGCAGGTGGAGGGCTTCACCGACGCAGTGGGCGTGGCCCGCAGCGCAGGTACCCTGCAGGTGCTGCGCTCGGACGGCACGGTGTGGAACACGGGACACAACCTCTACGGCGAGCGCGGCTTCCCCTCGATCGCCGCGACTCCGCCTGGTCCCACCCAGGTGCCGGGGCTGACCCAGGTGACGGCCTTGTCGAGCAATGGGAGCCGCATCCATGCCCTGCGCGCCGACGGCACGCTGGTCGAGTGGGGGATAGGTCTCTTCGGGGATGGCGTCGCGCCCCTGCACCTGGAGCCGACGCGCGTGGAGCTGCCCCGGCGGTAGAAGACGACCTGAAGAGGGCCTCAGGCCGCTCTGGCATCCACCTGGCCCGGTCTCCCAGCCGGTGCGTCCCCCAAGCTGGGCGCTCGTTGGGCGGATCAGCTCTCCCCAACAGCATCCCCATCAGCGCGGCGCCCCAGGTGAGCGGCGGAGCCCCAGGCCTCCGGGGGGGCGCGCTCGGTGTCGACGTTTCAGTTGCTGGGAGACACCTTGCTGCTGGCGAGCGGCATGGACGATCTCCTGGATTACGCACCGTCGGACCGGCCTCACGAGGAAAGGACGGCGAACTTCCAGGATGCGTGGACGCTGGACCTCACGCGAGGGCAGTGGACACAGCTCGAGCTGCCCCCGAGGGCCACCCGGCTGCCGGTGTGTCGGAGCTGCAGCGTGGAGGCCGCGCTGTCCTCTGCCTCCTTCTTCTTCGGAGAAGGGTGGTTGTTCGACGCGACCACCCGGCAGGTCCACGGCGTCGCGCCGGAGCTGGGGCGTGACGCCGCCCCCCAGCACGTCGAGGCGCTCGTGCTCGACTCCAGGCGCCTGTTGCTCTGGACAGAGGACGAGCCGAATGCACCCACCGGGTACGTCTTCGACCGGGAGAAGCGGCGATGGTGTGCCGTGGACCTGGCGCCCGTGGCGCCGGTGATGTTCGGCGCCCGGCCGTCCATCAGCGCCCACCAGGGACGGCTCTACCTCTGGGCGGCAGAGAGCAGCGAGCAGCGAGAGACGACGGACTGCCCGCCAGGCGCGCCGTGCGCGCGGACGTTCGAAACCCACGTCACGCCTGGCGGGGCGATGATCGTCTCGTTCGAAAAGGTATGGCCCTAGCGGGCCGCTCCTGAAGCTCTGCCTGCTCGTGGCCGAACCGCTCGATGCCAGGCCAGGCTGCGGCGGACGGCGATTTTTCGGGTTCATGTAACCAGAGAAAGGCGCGGCGCATACAGCGGTCCACGTTGGACAACCCTCCACCCCTTTCGAGGTCTCCCATGCTGACGAGCAGCGCTACGTCTTCCACCCCGTCACTGCCGAAGCCCACGCCGAGCCCCACCGCAGCGCCCCCGCCCCAGGTCCAGAAGGCGGACACCTCCTCGCCCCTGACGACGACGCGCCCCGAGCTGAGCGCTGGCACCGGGACGAAGGGCTTCACTGGAACCAGCTCCTTCGAGCCCTCGGGCCGGCGCAACCTGGTGGAGCTCAACCCCTCCTCGCCCCTGCCCGCCCCGCAGGGGGCGCCCGCTTCGTTCTCCCCGGGCGGCAACGCCACCGGCACTGTCAAGGCGGCGTTCGGATGGGACGACATTACCGATGGCTTCTCCGACCTGGTGGAGGGTACCAAGGATGCGGTCGGCACGGTGGTGGATGGGGGCCGCCGCATCATCGGCTCCGCGGGTGACTTCGCGATCGACGCGGCCGAAGGGACGCTCGACTTCGCGGGTGACGTGGCGGATCTCACCACCGAGGCCGTGCAGGAGGGGATCCAGTTCGCCGTGGAGCAGGGCCTGGAGCTGGCTGGCCCTCTGCTCAACGAGGCGCGTGATCTCATCCAGGGGGCTGTCCTGGATGGGCTCGACATCGAAGAGAAGATCGACAGCCTGGAGCCCGGTGACTCCCTGTCGATCGGCGGTGAAGTCAACGTGACCGCGGGGATCGAGGTGGGCGCGGGGGCGGAGCTCGAGGTGACGGCCAACGAGGATGGCACCTACACCGTGTCGGGTGAGATCGAGGCCGACCTGGGCGTGAATCTGTTCGGCGGAGGGACGCTGGGGGCGGGCGGCAAGGTCGAGTTCACCTTCCCTGATAAGGAGGCGGCGCTCCGTGGGGCCGAGAGCCTGGCGCTGGCCGGCGCCGGCGCGGCCGCGGCGCTCACGCCTCCGTTCCAGGCGGTGGCCCCGCTGCTGCTGCCTGGGGGCGATGATCTCGGGAACCTCACGAGCAACATCTCGGCGATTGAGCTGTCGGTCGA
>NZ_DASPHO010000554.1:0-7883 GCF_035629615.1 Hyalangium sp.
CCCTGCGGCGCGGTGCGATTCTGGGTCTTGGGCGTGTTGTCCTTCTTGCCCATCTGCCCTTCCTCGTTGCGCTGCTTGGCGGCCATCTCGCCCGCCTTCTTCTTCTCCTTCTGCTGGTTGAGCTTCTCGAGGAACTTGTTCTTCTGCGTCTCAGGCGGCTTGATGATGAGCTTGGCCAGGCGCGAGTTGTCGCCGCTCAGCTCGTCGGCGAACTCGTCCCCATCCCCGCTGCGATTCATCGCGCTGATGACGAACATCGTCCCCGCGAAGAACATGAGCAGGAAGATGTTGAGCGAGCGGTAGTCCACCGAGTCCGCCAGCGGGACGTGCACCCGCTTGGGCGTCGGCTGGAAGCAGACCTCCATCGTCACGCCGCCCAGGTCCACCCAGAAGAAGTCCTCCGGGTCGAGCGTCAGCGCGTACGCCCCGCCGTCGCTGTTGGCCTTGCCGGACTCGATGACGGCGTTGACGTCCAGCGTCTCGCCCTTGCGGGTGAGCTCGCCCTTCATCTTGCTGTTGAAGCAGACGCTGAACGTCTGCCCGTCGGTGCGCAGCACCTCCAGCTTCGGGCTGCCGAGCTTGGAGTCGCCCATGACGAAGTCAACGCCCGCGGCGCTGCCCACGCTGAAGCTCTGCTTGCGGCCCGGGGACAGGAAGAACTCGCCCACGCGCTGATCGCCCCACAGGAAGCTCAGGGACACGCCCAGCGGACCGCTCGCCTTGCCCCGGCGCACGGCGCGCACGCGAGGCCCGGCCTCCACCGGAGCCTCCGCCACCGGAGCGACGACGGCGTTCTGCTCCGTGGAGGCAAACGAAGAGTCCATCGCCGGAGCCGGCGCGACCGGAGCCGCCTCTGGGGCCGCCACCACCTGCGGAGCCTCCACCGGAGCCGCGGCGGCCTGCGCGAGCTGCGTCGCCACCTGCGCCTCGGGCACCGGCAGCTCGATGCGCGTCGTCACCTCCGTGCTGGACACAGCGGCGGCCAGGTTCACCGCGGCCACTGCGGCCGGGTTCTCCAGGCGGATGGTGGTGCCACCCACACGGATCTCGTCGCCAAAGGTGACCTTGCCCTTGTTGACGCGCTTGCCGTTGACGTAGGTGCCCTCGACGCTGCCCATGTCGATGATGGACAGGGAGCCGTCGGCGCTCACCTCGATGACGGAGTGGATGCGGCTGACCTTCTCGTCCTCGAGGCACAGGTGTGCCGAGGACAGACGGCCAATCTTGATGATGTCACGCTCGAAATCCTTCGAGATGACGAGGGCATCGCCCTTGAAGACCTTGAGTGTCAGAGGAACGGCCATTTACGGCTCCCGGTAGACTTTCCCGTGGTGACAGACAACGCGCGTGGGAGAAGGTTCCGCGAATTTCGCGGCTACAGCTCGCCCACGGACTGCATTACCTTGTCCTGGAAGTCCTCACGAATGCGGATGAGGTTGGAGTGCTTCACCTTCTTGCGCGCCTCGACGTACTCGCCGTCCGGCTTGGTGAGGTCGCCCTCGATGGTGTCGTCCTCGAAGTCGATGGTGGTCGTCTTGTTGTAGCGCACGTTGCCTTCGCCACCCTCCGCCTTGCCGCCCTCGTCCTGGGCGAAGGCCGGAGCTACCACCAGCATCATGCACAGCGTCAGGAGCTTCTTCATTGCCATCTCCTCGCGAGCCTCGGCGGGCTCGCCCATCGACCACTTCCACTCATTCAGGTTTCGTAGATTCGCATCATTCGAGGCGGCCCCGCTACTCCCGGGGCCGCGCCCAGAGCCCGGAGTGCTGACTAGAATTCGTCTGTGGGCTCGCTCGGATCTGCCTTGGCTGGATTCTTCTGCCCAGGGGGATTCTTCTGGGGCGCAGGTGCGCTCGGGCTTGGATCCGGGGGCGGGAGATCGCCAGAGGTGGGATCCTCCAGAGGCTCGGACTTGGTGCCGCCCGCGGGGTTCGGTGCCGCGCCGCCGCCAGCCGGATTGGCCACGCCACCGCCCTGCGCCGCCTCGTTCTTCTTGAGCTGCTGCTGCTGCTGCTGCTGGAGCGCCTCCATCTGCTTGGCCTGCTCCTCGGCCAGCTTGGCCTCCTTCTTGGCCTGGATCACGGCCTCGGCCTCACGCATCAAGCCGAAGACGGGCGCCTCGGCGTTGAGGGCCACGTCGCCGCCCGCCATGGCGATGTACTTCTTGTAGAGCTCCATGGCGCGCTCGGGAGCGTCCTTGGCGCGGTGCAGGATGATGGCGCGGTTGAGGTAGATGGCGGCCAGCTTGGGATCGGCCTTCTCCGCCTCGTCGTACTCCTGCATGGCCTTGTCGTACTGCCCCTGGCCCTTGTAGGCGACGCCCAGGTTGAGGTGCGCGGCGGCGTTGTTGCCCCCGGCCTGGAGGATCTTGCGCAGGTGCTCCTCTGCGCCCGGGTAGTCCTCAGCGTCAAGAGACAGCTGCGCCAGGAGGATGTGCGAGGGCAGGTAGTCCGGACGAACCTCCAGCGCCTTCTTGAAGGCGAGCATCGCCCCGTCCGCGTCGCCCTCTCCCTGGAGGATGAGGCCCACGGTGTGGTGGAGCTCTGGATCGTTGGCATCGATCTTCATCGTCCGCAGGGCCACCAGCTTCGCCAGGGACTGCTGCTTGCGGTCCACATAGCTGCGCATCATCACCTTGAGCGCGGTGGTGGACTGGGGATCGCGCATGAGGGCCGCGCGGGCGAACTCCATCGCCTTCTCGTGGTCGCCCGTCTGCCGGTAGATCTCCGCCAGGCGCGCGCGGCTGGCCGCGTCGTCCGGGTAGCGCTTGAGCACGTCCTGGTACAGCGTCACCGCGCCGGGGATGTCCCCATCGTTCTGCGCCATGACGGCCAGGTTCTCTGAGGCCTGGCGCAGCGAGGGCTTCTTCTTCAGCGCCGACTGGTACCAGCCCCTGGCCTCGTCCTTCTTGCCCTGGCGCTCGGCGATGACGCCCAGGTTGTATTCGGCCTCGGCGAGGTTCGGGTCCGCCTCCAGCGCGGCCTTGAACTTGCGCTCCAGCGACGGGAAGTCGACGGCCTTGCTCTTCTTCTGGGCGTCCATCGCCTTCACCGCGTCCTCGAAGAGGAGCTTGGCGCGGTTGGAGATGGACACCGGCTCGGCCTTGGTGGGCGTCTGGACCTTGGGACCCGGGGTGGGCGTCTTCGGGCCGGTGGGGCCGGTGGCCGTGGAGGAGGTGCAGCCGGAGGCCAGCAGCGCTGCTGCTACCAGCCCCAGCGAGGTACGGAGGAATCGAGTGTGATTGATCATTGGAGGAAGTCCTCCGGCTCCTCGTCGTCGTTGGACGCCTTCTTGGGAGCCGTGCCGTCCTGAGCCGCCACCGGCCGCTTGAGGTCGGTCTCAGTCTGCTCACGCAGCTTCTTGGTGAGGTCTGTGAGATCCTCCTGGATCTCCTCGGTCTTGGCCTGCGCGGTGGCCTCGTCCTGGACCACGGGCTCGGGGATGTCCTGAATGCCGGCCAGCACATCGCCGCCCAGCGCCAGCTCCGCGCCCTTCTTCAGCGCCACGCGATCCTCGTACACCGTCGGGTACTGCTCCGGGGCGTAGGTGTCTCTCAGCATCTTCAGGCTCTCCTTCGTGCAGTCATTGAAGAAGTCCAGCTCCTGGCTCTTGGCCACGGCGCTGGCGAACGCCTCGGTGGCCTTGGCCTTGAGGGGCTGGGCCTGGTTGCTGAACTCGTCCCGGATGGCCTGCTCCGTCTCTGGGTCGATGCCTGGAGGCATGGGCGCGTTGATCACCTTCTCCGAGAACTCGTGGTAGGCCAGCCCGATGCGGTGCAGCGCGCAGATGGCGGGCTTCGGCGCGCCGAAGGCCACCGTCTGGATGTACTTCTTCTGCACCACGTCCAGCGCGCGACCCTTGTCGGCAATGGAGTCCTTGAACTTTTTCGGATCCGCCGGGCGGCCCCAGGACAGCTTCAGGCGCAGGTACTCGCGCCAGTCCGGCTCCACGCTGAGGAACTGGGCCTGGGCCGCCGGCGCCACGGCCGTCTTCTCCAGATCCTTCTGCACGCGCTTGGGCAGCTTCTCGTAGTACTCGAGGATGCGGTTGTAGAGGCGGTTGGTGTCCTTGGCCCGGCGCAACTTGTTCTCGAAGATGTTGACGATGCGGCCCTCGGCCGTGAGCACCTTGCTGGGTGAGCGGAGGTTGTCGCGCTCGTAGTCCTCCAGCAGCTTCATGGCCTTGCCGTAGGAGCCGAGCTTCTCGTACAGCGACACGATGGCCAGGAAGATCTGCTCCGCGTCCTTCGTCTTGGGCCACAGCTCCAGGTAGTGCTCGCGGCTCTTGAGCGCCTGCTTGTACTGGCCCAGGCCCTCCCGGTAGGTGGCCGCGTTGAAGAGGGCGACCTGCGCCTTGGCCTCCTCCCACTTCTGCTTCTCCTCCTTCTTCTCGTCGCCCTCGCCCTTCTTGCCCTTCTTGCTGGACTTGGACTTGGGCGCGCTCTTCTCGTTCAGGCTGCGCTCGTAGCCCTTCACGTATTGCTCGTAGGTGCTGGCCGCCTGCTCGAAGTCGCCGATGGCCTCCAGCGCCTCCGCGTTGGCGTAGATGGAGTCCGGCACGAAGCGCGAGCGCGAGTACCTGGAGATGAGGTTCTGACGAACCTCGATGGCCTTATCCAGCTGCTTCGCCTTGAAGTAATCGACGGACGCGTTGTAGAGCGCCTGGTCCGCGATCGTCGTCTGCGGGAAGTCCTTGACGAAGTTCAGGTACGCCTCGGCGGCCTTGGCGAACTGCTTCTTCTCCTCCAGCTGGGCCACCAGCGCGAACGAGGACTGCTCGATGAGCTTGGACAGATCCTCGCGGAACTTGCCCTGCGCCAGCTTGTCGTTGGCGTAGAACTTGCGGGCCCACTCGTTCACCTTCGCGAAGTCCTTCTGCAGGTTGTACGAGTCGAGCACGAGGTTGGCGGCCACCTCGCCGGCCTTCTCGCCGTTCTCGAACTTGTGGTCCGGGTGGTTGAGCGCGATGTCGCTGAAGCGCTTCACCGCCTCGTCGAAGTGGTTGTAGCGGTAGTAGATGTTGGCGGCCTTGAAGGAGATCTCCACCCGCTTGTCGCCCTTGGGCAGGTACTTCAGGTAGCGCTCACACGCCTCCAGCAGCCCCTTGCGCGGCTCGGGGATGGCGACCTTCTTCTTCATGTCCGAGATGTCTGGCGGCTTGAGCGTGCCCTTCTCCTCGGCGGCCTTCACCACTTCGTCATAGGCGAGCACCGCGTTGTAGGCGGCGTTGGTCAGCCACTTGCCGGGCTTGCCGGGCTTGGGGGTGCCCTTGTCGTCCTTGGCGTCCATCACCTTCGCGTCCTGGAGGACGACGAGGGTGTAGTTGACGGAGGCCTTCTCGAAGTTGTTCAGGTTGTCGTTGAGGAGCTCCGCCCAGAAGAAGCGCATGTCGTACGCCTTGGGGTTCTCCGGGAAGAGCGTGAGGTAGTCGCCGTAGATGTTGTCCGCGTAGCGGAACGTCTCCTCGTCGCGCGTCTTCCGGGCCTCGTTGTGCCAGGTGACGGCGAGGTTGGACAGGGTGCGCTCGGCCAGCTCGTTGGCCTCGTCCAGCAGCCGCTTGTCCTTGTCCTCCTTGATGATGCCGGAGGCCTCCACTTCCTTGGTGATCTTCACCAGGCGGCGCACCTGAGCCACGGTGCGATCCTTGTTGCCCATGCGCAGCACGCAGTCGACGATCTTCGCCTGGAAGCCCGGGGACTCGGGCGACAGCGGCTTCTCCTTGATGAGCGCGTTGTAGGTGATGGCCGCCTCGCGGTCCTTGCCGTCCCCGTAGTAGAGGTTGGCCAGCTGCCGCATCATCGCGAAGCGATCCTCGGGCTTGGTGGCGACCTTGCTGAAGTCGTCCTTGGCCTGCATCACGTCGCCGTCGCGGGCGTAGGTGCGCACGTAGTCGGCGCGGGCCTCACGCACCAGGCCGCTCTTGCCGCTCTTGCCGCCGTCCCGCTCCGCCGCGGCGCCGGCCAGCTCGCCGTAGAGCACCACCGTCTTGAACTTGTCCTTGGCGGCCTGGTAGTCGCCCATGTTGAAGTGGCACCAGCCCTGCTTGTAGAGGGCGTAGGCGTAGATCTGGCTCTCGGTGAACTCGGCCGCGCGCTTGTAGGCCTCGAGCGCCCGCTCCAGCTCCGGGCGCTTGCCCTTGGAGTTGTTGAAGTAGTACTCGCCAAAAGCCAGCCACGCGTCCGGCAGGTACTTGGACTTCGGGTACTTCTGCACCAGCCGCTTGTAGGCCACCAGCGCCTTGCTGTTCTGCCCGTCCTCCATGAGGAACTGGCCCAGGAAGAAGAGCACCTCGTCAGTGCGCTCGAAGTTCGGGTACTGCTGGACGATCTTCGTGTACTCGCCCAGCGCCAGCTTGCCGTACTGCCTGGCCTTGGCGAGCAGCTCCGCCTTCTCCGCCTTGGCGCGCGTCTGCCCCGCCTCATCCTTGCGGTTCATCGCCTTGATGAGGTCGTCGTCCTTCCGGTTCCCCTCGAACTCGTGGAACTTCGACTCCTCCCAGTAGAGCTCGCCCAGGCGGAACAGCAGGCCGGGGGCCTCTGCCTGGTCGGGTGACAGCTCGATGATCTTCTTGAGTGACTCGATCTGCTCGCGCCGCTTGGAGGCCACCTGGACCTCCACGCCGAGCCGGAACTGGTCGTACTTCAGTGCGGGAGCGTCCTGCTCCTTCTCCTTTTTGCGGGAGATGTCGCCGGCGAGCGACTTGTCAATGGTGGCGGCCGACTTCTTGCCGAGGTCGGCCTCGCGGGGATTCTTCTTGCCCTGCGCGGACGCAACCGACGCCAGCAGCGTCAGGCAGATGAGGAGCGCGCGACGCATGTCTCTCCTATGCCGAAGCGTTCGGTCCAGGACGCTTGCCTGGCTGGCAAGTAGCCGGGACTCTTTGGGAATTTCCATTTGAGGGGAGCCACTATGCGCAGGGACCAGAGGGTCGGTCAACTGAACCTGCCTGGCTGCCGGGGTGGGGAAAAGCTGGCCGGAAAACTTCCAGAACCGCTGTCCGGAATGCGTTGGGTTGGATGCCATGTCGGCCCGGGAGGTTATGGGTAGGGTAGCGCTCGTCTGCTCGCCTGCTCTACCCTGCGAATCGATCCGGATCATGAGCCTCTTGCCTGAAGGCGCCAGTTTCGAGGAACTGGTGCAGGACTATTTTCTCGCCGTCCGCGGAGCGGGGCTGATGCTCTCCGCATTGGATAGCGAGCTTCTGACGTCCTGGGCGCGGGAGGGAGTTCCCTTCGAAGTCGTCGCCCGAGGCATCACCCGCTCCGCCGAGAAGGCCCTGTGGGATACGCGGCCCGGGGAGCCGGTCCTGCGCAGCCTGCGGTCGTGCCAGCGACAGGTGGAGGCAGAGATCAAGAAGTACCGGGAGCGGAGCACCGGGGCTGGAGAGGCCCCGAAGCGGCGAAGGGCGCTGACGTGGGAGGAGATGCGGAATGCCCGTCTGCGCGCCTCGCTGGAGCGGCTGGCCGAGCGGCGGCCGGAGTTGACGCCTCGGGTAGGCCAGCTGCTGGAGGAAGTGCTCGCTCGCGTGCCTGCAGAGCCAGCGGAGCTCGACGTGCAAGAGGCCCGGGTCTTCCTGTTCCTGCTGCGCGCCCTGCCCTTCTCCGAGCGCCGCCAGCTGTGGCGCGAGGCGTGTGGCGTGGGAGCAGAGGCGCAGGGCATGTCCACACGCTCCCGGCGGGTGGCGCGGCGGTTCCGGCTGCTGGCGCTCGTACGGCGCTCGCTCGAGATGAGAGAGGTCTAGGCCGATGGGGACACCTGAACGCCTGCTCAGCAGGTCGTCTGGCGGGGGGACTGCTATGGATCGCGCTGACATGGGGACCAAGGGCAGCGGTGGTGCGTGTGGGGTGTGCGGTGGGCGGACGTACCTCATCGAGCGGCAGGGAG
>NZ_DASPHO010000555.1:0-7382 GCF_035629615.1 Hyalangium sp.
CAGACCTGGATGGACTGGAGACTGTGGCGCTCATCAAGTCCCGCGAGCGCTGCCAGCATATTCCCGTCATCTTCATCACCGCGCTCAGCCGCGAGATGGCCTACATCGCCAAGGGCTACGCGGGAGGGGCAGTGGACTACCTGCTCAAGCCCATCGACGCAGACATCCTTCGTGCCAAGGTGTCCGTGTTCGTGGACCTCTATGAGCGAGGGGAGCAGCTGAAGTCCCAGGCGATGGAGATCTCCGAGCGGCGGCGAATGGAAGCGGAGATTGCCGCGGCCGTCGAGTTCCAGCAGCGGCTGGTGGGCATCGTCGGCCATGACATCCGCAGCCCTCTCTCGGCGCTGCTGGCCACCGCGAAGATGCTCCTCTCGATGGGCGAGCTCACCGAGCGTCAGTCCAAGGCCATCGAGCGGATCGCACGCAGCGGGGTTCGGATCGAGAGCATCGTCCAGGTGCTGCTCGACTTCGCCACCGCCAGGCTTGGAGGAGGCATCAAGGTCCAGCGCAGGGAGATGGACCTTCATGCGCTGCCGCCCAGAGCCATCGAGGAACTTCAGCAGTCCCATCCCGGTCGGCTCATCCGCTGCTCGCAGGAGGGCGACGCGCGCGGGGAGTGGGATGCGGACCGGCTGATGCAGGTGCTGGTGAACCTCATCGACAACGCACTGAAGTACAGCCCGGAAGGGACACCGGTGGACATCTTCGTCCACGGCGAGCCGGACGCCGTGGTGCTGGAGGTCCACAACGTGGGTGAGCCCATCTCCCCCTCGCTGCTGCCCGTCCTCTTCGAGCCGTTCCGTCGCGGAGCCCA
This sequence comes from Hyalangium sp., assembly GCF_035629615.1. Lineage (GTDB taxonomy): Bacteria > Myxococcota > Myxococcia > Myxococcales > Myxococcaceae > Hyalangium. The sequence continues at coordinate 815 of NZ_DASPHO010000555.1, forward strand.
GTCCGAGCAGATGGTCAAGGTGAGCCTTGGGCTCGGGCTCTACATCGTGCAAGAGATTGCCCGCGCCCATGGCGGCACTGCCGACGCTCGCTCCTCACCTGAGTCGGGGACGACCTTCCGCGTACGACTGCCGCGCAAGGCCTGAGAGGGCGCTGAGCGGGAGCCCTCACGTCCTGCCACGCCGCCAGTGTCGGAGGGCGACGACAGCGGCGATGCATGCCCAGAGCCCCGCCATGGCGAACAGCAGGAGGGCTCCACTCCGGTAGGGGCCGTGCTGGAGCCACGCGCCGGTCAGGGTGAACGGGGCAGCGACGAGCACGCCGAGAAAGGCCACGCCGGTCCGATCGAGCGAGTCGAACTCCACGAAGTACGCTCCGATGGCTGCCAGCACCGCCACTCCGAGCAAGAGGCTGGCCAGGGTCGTCCTCTCCGCGGAGGGGAGGGCGTCCTTCTGGAGAAAGCCGGCGGCCACGGCGCAGATGCCCGCGATGAGGGAGGCGTTGATGCGGAGCTGAATGACGTTCAAGGCGGGCTCCCTGCCTGAAGCTATCCTGACTTCACCCAGCGCGGAGGAGCGAAGTCCATGCCCGTCTTCAAGTCCCTCGAAGCCCACCTTGTAGAGAGCCAGCGCCAGTCCCCCTTCAAGGGGATGGCACTGCTGATCGCGCTCGGCCTGATGGCGTGCTCGCCAGAAGCGCCTCCACCAGGGGAGCCGGGTTGCGAGGAGTGGCGGGTGGAGAAGAGCCCTTCCTGCGTCGGAGGGGGGGGGCCCTCCCTGTCCCAGGCGCGCTACTGGCATGAAGCGACGCGGCTGGGGAATGGCTGGGTGCTGGTCACAGGCGGGTCCAGCGTCTCTGCGACCGAGGTCTACGATCCGGCCGCGCGCACCTGGTGGCCCGCAGGGGCCTTGGCCCAGTGGCGCAACACGCACACGGCGACGCTGCTGAACAACGGCCGGGTGCTCGTCACAGGTGGGTTTGGAGGCGAGACACCCCTCGCCACCGTCGAGTTCTACGATCCAGCGACTCGCACCTGGTCACCATCGGAGCCCTTGGCCCAGAGTCGCCTCGGGCACACGGCGACGTTGCTGAACAACGGCCACGTGCTCGTCGTGGGGGGGAAGGGCCCGGAGGGCACGCTTGCGACGGCCGAGCTGTACGATTCGGTAGATGGCACGTGGAGTTCTGCCGGTCTGCTGGCGCAGATGCGCAGCGGACACACGGCGACGGTGCTGCGTGACGGCAAGGTGCTGGTTGCAGGAGGGTACGGTGTCGATGTCTCCCTCACCATGAGCGAGGTGTACGATCCCATGAGCAACAGCTGGTCGCCTGCGGGCCCCCTGCTCCAGGCGCGCCAGGGGCACACGGCGACGTTGCTCTCCAACGGCAAGGTGCTCGTGACAGGGGGAAACGCGGGTGGTCTGGAGAGCCTTCGGACGGCCGAGGTCTACGATCCGGCGACCGGCACATGGGCGGAGGCCGGACCCATGGCCCAGGTGCGCAGCAGACACACGGCGACGTTGCTGGGTGACGGCAAGGTGCTCGTGACGGGGGGGATGAGCGGCAGCTCGCACCTCGCAGAGGTCGAGCTGTATGACCCGGTCGCCGGCACGTGGGCGACGGCCGGAGCCATGAGCCAGGGCCGCAGCGGACACACGGCGACGTTGCTCAACGGCGGCCAGGTGCTCATCACCGGAGGGCTCGGTAGAAACGGCGGTCTTGGGTCAGTCGAGCTGTATTCCCCTTGAGCGTCTCGCGGGCTGCTTCCCTGCGGAACGCAGGGGGCTTCCTGGGAAGAAGCGGAAAAGATCACCCTTAGGCTGATCAATCGGCAAACTCCTGATAACAGGCGAGAGCCGAGGTTGGCATGAGGCTTGATAGGGCTGCGCCCGAGCAAGACCCCGCTTCACGACTCCCAGGAGCATCTATGGTGATCAAGCAGTTCGGTTCTCTCTGCACAGCGCTCGCGCTGACTTCCCTGGCCGCCACCAGCTGCGGTCCCGCCGATGGGCCGGACGAGGCTGCAGGCGAAGACGCCTCGGAGCGCTCGGCGCGCCAGGCGCTGCGCAACCCGGGCTTCAACGGCAACACCGTCTATGGCTACTGGCAGGGCTCGGGCGGACAGAACCCCTCCAGCCCCAGCAACCGGGTGTTTCTGGTGAACCACGAGGGCGCGGCTGCCACCTTCACCTTCAAGCTCACCTCCTCCGCGGATGCCTGGCTTTATCTGCTCGATGGGAGCGGCAACCTGATCACCCAGGACAACAACTCGGGTGGGGGCACCCACGCGCAGGTGTCCGTCACGCTGGCGCCGGGGGCCTACAGGCTGGTCGCGGCGACTGCGACGCCGGGGCAGAGCGCGGAGTTCTCCCTGAGCTCGGACAAGGCTCCCTTGAGGTATCCGCAGCGGCTCGAGGTCCGGCCGGCGAGCCGGTTCTACTGGCTCTACAATGACAGTGGCACGGGCGCAGATGACGATGTCTCCATCTGGCGTCCGGATCTCAGCCAGTACCCGGGCTTCTTCTCACTGGGCGACGTGGCTGTGTCCAGCCATGGGCCGGTGCCGGTGAACACCTTCGTGGTTCGAGGCGAGGGCGACCTGCTGGCGAGACCTGTCGACTACGCCTGGATCTGGCATGACGGGGGCTCCGGTGGGACGCACGACGTCTCCTTCTGGGAGCCGCTGGCGCCTGCGGGCTACACCTGCCTTGGCACCGTGACGGTGCAGGGCTACGGCAAGCCCTCGACGGATCTCATCCGCTGCGTGAAGAGCGCATATGTGCTGCCGGGCAACCCCGCCTGGGTCTGGGACGACAGCGGCTCCGGTGCGGACAATGACCTGGGGCTCTGGCAGACAGTCCCTCGGGATCACCGAGGGCTGGCGCCGAACACCTTCGTCGGCCGGCCGAACTACGGGGACAATGGCGGCAGCCGCCACCAGGTCATCAACAAGAGCGCCACGGACAACGAGGAGCTGAGGGGCGTGCCCGTGGACGGCTTCACGATCGCGGCCTTCGCGCCTCGCGTGTGGCTGGCTCCTGATGAGTCCTACTGGCCGTCCTCTACCGGGTTCTTTCTCCCCAACGTGCACGAGGAGAGCGGCCACCTGGTGACGAACCAGCCGTTGGGTTGTGACTCCTGCACGGATCCGCAGTTCCTGGACGGCCAGCGGCCGGATCAGACGTCTGTACCCGTCTACGCCCAGGTCATCCGCCGCACGCAGGGTGGCCAGCCCACGAACGTAACGGACGTCCTCTATTGGAAATTCTACCCCTACAACAATGGCAAGCGGGTGTGCATCGGGTGGTACTCGCCGTGGGGTTGTGTGGGGGGCTATTCGACCTTCGGCAACCACGTGGGCGACTGGGAGCACATGACGGTGCGATTCATCGACGGCCGCCCGGCGCAGATCTACCTGAGCCAGCACGCGTGGGGAGGGACGTTCACCTATGGAGACAAGCAGCTGGCCTTCACGGGCTGGCACCCGGAGATCTTCTCGGCCAAGGGCTCGCATGGGCTGTACCAGGACCCGGCTCGGCACATCTACGAGACGATCTTCAACGGCGACTTCCTGGCCGACGACACGGGCTACGGGCTGGCGTGGGACACCTGGAACAACGTGGTGACGATCCCCGGGCAGCCTGCGGGGAGCTACAGCGGGAGCCTGGCGTGGATGAACATCACCAGCGCCTGGGGCAACCCCGAGTCGGGCTGTGACAACCCGACGGGATACTGCGTGAACAGCGGAGGCCCGGGAGCGCTGATCACCCGATCCGTGTCCAATCCGGAGTTCATGACCCTCGAGTGAGCGAGCCGTCATGAGGGGCCCCGGCTGCCACAGGGGGGGAGCTGAGGGAGGCAGGCCCAAGAGGGAGTGCTTCCCCAGCGTAGAGCCAGGCCCCAGGCTCCTCGCGGTGGGGCGCTCTGAGAGAAAGCGAGACCTGGTGAGGAGCACAGCCGAGGCTTCTTGCGTGCCGGCGGAGCCGCTGCCTGGGCGAGCCCGGAACCCGAGCCTGTCGAGGGCAGCCTGCACGAACCTGTCTGCTTGTCAGACAGGTTCGTTCCGAGCCCCGCCGGGAGCACCCCGTAGAGGGCCATGTACCCCCTTGGTGGTACAGCCTGGCTTTTACGCAGGGCCTACCCTGGCTTGAGTTCAACTCTCGCCAGGCGTTCCTCTCCATGCGTCATCTCTGGTTTTGCGGATTGTGCTTTATTCTTGTGGCCTGCCGCGAGTCAGCCCCGGCGGATGGCGCGGTGCGGGTCCATGTGAAGTACGACTCGCACGTGCCCAGGTGCATTCGGGTCTCCGCCTCGGATGATCGAGGGAACACGGGAGCGGTGGACATCCCCCAGAAGGAGTTCAAGAACAAGGAGGAGAAGGAAGTCCGAGTCGCCGTGTTCCGCAAGCGAGAGTGGGGACGAGAACTGACGATCGAGGTGACTTCCCGTGAGGCTTCCGACGCCGAGAACTGCTCCGATCGCCCCGAGGAGGTGCTGGAACAGCACCACTCGCCTGGGCCCATCACGGTGCCGCTGAAAGACTTTGCAACCTTCGTTGTCAAGCTCCAGGCTCAGGATCGTGACGGGGATGGGCATGTTCTGAAAGCCGTGGGCGTGGAGGGGACAGACTGTGACGACACGAGCGCCAGCATCCATCCAGGGGTGCCAGAGGTTTGTGGCGGGATAGTGGACCGCGACTGTGACGGCCAGCCAGGGTGCGAGGACACCGACTGCACGGGCAAGACCTGTGACGACGGAAATGGCTGCACGGAGAATGACCGGTGCGAAGCGGTGGGAGCAGCGCACCAGTGCCAGGGTACTCCCAAGGCTTGTGGGCCGCCTAATTTTACCTGTTACTCCTCAGAGTCTGCGTGCAACCCGGACACGGGAGAGTGCGTCCTGACGCAACTGCCTGCTGGTACCTCATGCGATGATCAGAACCGGTGCACCACCAATGACCAGTGTGGCTTGGACGCCGCGTGTGCGGGTACTGTCCCCGTTTTGTGCAACACTCCACCGAACTCCTCATGCTTCGTGAGTCTGGGAGTGTGCGACGCAGCGACCGGCACGTGCTCGTACGAGCCCCAAGGCCCGGAGGTGTCCTGCGACGACTCAGATGCTTGCACCCAGGAGGACAAGTGCAGTGGTTCGGGGGAGTGCAAGGGAGAAGCCTTGCCGCCATGCGAGCCACCCAATGATTGCCATCTCTCAACGAGGAAGGGATGTCCAGGGAGTGGGGCGTGCACCGACGAGGTCGATCCCTTAAGGGTAAACAAGCCGTGCACCATCGATGCTGAGAACAGCGGAGTGTGCCGTCCCGATGGATACTGCAGCAGCTTCCCATTCACTCCGAGCAACTTCGATCCGGACGCCATCCCGGCGGATAAGAGGAAACTGGATGTTCGCATCTCTTGCGTCACTCCGACAACCCCAGTGATTTTCAACTCCAGCAACGGGGTTTGGACGTTCCCGCAGGGATGCACGCGTCCAGTTCTGCCAGAGACTCGAATCATCCCTCAGGAGGAAGGGGAGATCGCCTTGGTGTCTATGCAGAACCTCATTATTGAGCCAGGGAATGCTCTGAAACTCAAAGGCGATCGAGCCGTCATTCTCGCCGTATATGGGGATGCCATACTTTCCGGTGCTTTGCTGGCGGATGCAGATCTGGAAGTGACCGGCGCTGGCAGCAACCGCCCGACTTGTGGCTCCCAGAAGGGAGGAAATGGTTCGTTCTCTCAAGGTCGAGGCAGTGGTGGTGGCGGAGGTGCGTTCGGGCAAGGGGGCGCAAAAGGAGGGAAGGGTGAAGGGAACTCGAGTGGCGGGGTTGCAGGCACAAAGGTGGATAGCAGGCTCTCCCCCTTGATTGGTGGCTGCCAGGGGGGGACCGGAGGCGCCAAGCCGGGTATGACAAGCGACGGCAAGGGGGGCGCAGGCGGTGGGGCATTGCAAATGGCCGTAGCTGGCACGCTCCACGTGAATCACTGGGTTTCTGTCAGTGGCGGTGGCGGGCTAGGAGGGGATGGTTCTTCGAATGGTGGAGAAAATGCGGAAGGCGGTGGGGGCGGAGGCAGTGGAGGGGGGCTGCTGCTGGAGGCGTTCCGCTTGCAACTCACGTCCCAAGCGCGGCTCACGGCGAACGCTGGGAGCGGGGCGGAGGGAGGAGATTCAGATGATAACAGCAATGGGAGCGATGGGAGCGATGGCTCGCAGTTCTCGAAGGATCCCGCAGCCGGTGGTACTAGCGGAGGGAAGGGAGCGCCTGGTGGACACGGCGGAGCTAATGATGTCGGAGCGGTAGACGGTGTTGACGGGGCCCTCTGGGGAGGGGCAGGCGGTGGGGGCGGCGGAGTAGGCATCATCCGACTTCAGGGCTTCGGCGGCTGCGTCATCGATTCGACCTGTGGCAGCACGGATGGCAACGGCTGTGACATCAGCCCGAGGGTGACTCCTATCTGCGACTGAGAGCGTCCTGGGAAACTACAAAGCTATACCACTTGGGTGGTACCGGGCGGAGGAGCATCTGACGCGGCTGCGTGACTAGGATGTATGGCTATCCCGCGGGGTTCCGT
>NZ_DASPHO010000556.1:0-18399 GCF_035629615.1 Hyalangium sp.
TGATCCACCAGCACCACGCTCATCGCCGCCAGCGCGAGGCTCCACCACACCGCCTGCCACACCGCGCGCATGGGCACGCCCCAGCCCTGCCGGGCGAAGAACTCGCCATGGAAGTCCAGGTGGTGCTGCTCATCCTCGCAGATCTCCTCCAACCCTCGCCGCAGCCCGCCCACCGGCAGCCGCGAGGCGAGCAGTCCGTAGAAGGAGCCTCCCACCACCTCCGCCGCCAGCAGCACCATCATCTTCAACCGCAAGCCCAGCAGCCGGCGCCCGAAGACGAAGAGGCGCTCGGTCCAGTTGCGCGCCAGCAGCTTGCCCCCCAGCCCTCGCACCATCAGCCCGAGGATGCGTGCATGTCGCCCTTCCTCCGCCACGAAGAGCTTCAGCGAGGCGCGGTAGTCCGCGTCGATGCCGGGCACCTTCGCCCGGTCGATCTCATGCGCGATGCGCCCCTCTCCGGACTCGCCCAGCTGGAAGATCGCCAGGGACGTCCTCAGCGCCGGGCGCCACGCCTCGGGCACCTCCTCCGCTCCCTCCAGCTCCTCGGGCAAGGGACGCCGCCGGTTCACCTCGAAGTGTCTGCGCCAGTCGCTCCACCGCATGGTCCTCTCCTTCGCGGGACGCGCGCTGCGTCCCTCTCGCAGAAGAGAAATGCCTCAGCCGCACGCGCCTGGAGCGCGCTCCCACCTGAGCGGTCGCGCCTTGCACCCGAGCGGTCCCGCCACGCCTCCGAGCGTTCCCTTCGTCAGCGCACCTCTCCGTTCAGTGGCAACGGATGCGGGACGCACTACGACGCCGCGCGCCACGGTGTCGATGGTGGACACTCCGGTCAAAGCGCCACGAGGCCCCTTGCATGCACTTGCCACGTGGGCACATTCTTCGAGGTGGCACATCGAGGGAGGTGGGGCGATGCAGCTTGCTATCCATGAGAATGCGACGGTGGAGGAAGCGAGCAGGGATCTGCTCGACTTCATCCTCGGGCCAGCCAACTGGCTCTCCATCGAAGCGCAGGCGAAGGACCCCTCCCTCCGCCCGGTCCAGAATGCGCTCTATCAGCGGCGCGTAGGTCCGCTGCGCATCTGCGCGAGCGTGGATGTGTCCGCTTCGCTCGAGGTCTTCCTGCGCGTTGCCTTCCGCGCCCCCGGGCTCACCCCGGTGAAGGCCGCCGACCACCTGGAGGCCTTCCTGCGCGCGCGCATGCCGCTGACGCCCAACTCCGAGTGGCAGGTGGAGGTGGACGAGCGCCGGTGGATCCACTTCGTGCGGCGCTACGCCGGCACGCGCCTCCAGGCCTGAGGCCCCGCGTCACAGCAGCTTGTAGTAGCGCAGGGGCTGGGCCACGTTCTTCACGGGTGTCTCCGTGAGCGGGCCGAACCTCAGCCCCTGCACCCAGGGCTCCTGGGAGTCGCTCAGCGCCTCGCGCACGCTGTTCATCACCAGCGTCTCCCGGAACTCACCGAGCGACTGCAGCCGCGCCGTCTGGTTCATCCCCGTGGAGAAGGCGGTGTAGTTCCGGTTGGGCCCAAAGAGGCCGCAGTTCGCGTGGGCCAGGTTCGCGCCGATGGCCACGCCCAGCCCGGGCAGCCCCACCCGCTTGCACATCTCCATCACCTCGTCCCGGGCGCTGAGCGAGGCGGTGTACTCCTGGATGTCGCGCGCGGCGCGCAGCACGGCCTCCGCGCGCTGCACGCGGCTCGTCTCGAAGAAGGGCGGACCGAACAGACCGATGACGCAGTCGCCCACCATCTTGTCGAAGGCCCCGCCGTGCTCCCAGATAAAGCCCACCACGCGCGCGCTCCACTCGTCCACGAAGCGCCCGATGCTCTTGGGGCTGTCGAAGCCGTGCTCGCAGATGCGGGTGAAGCCGTTGATGTCCGCGAAGAGGATGCCCAGCTCCTGATCCTGCGGGCGCAGGTGGTTGGCGTAGGCCGGATCCCTCAGCAGCTCGTCGATGGAGCTGCCGCGGAAGAACTGCGAGAGGTGGATGCGCTCGCGGTTGTAGTCCAGCAGGCGCTGGCTGAGGCCGGAGGCGAGCAGCCGGACGATCTCCATCGTGTACGCGGAGAAGCCCTCGTCGCTCCAGAGGACGATCTTCCCCAGGAGCTCGCCGGAGGAGGAGCCCGAGATGAGCACCACCTCCGAGGTGCGCCCCCGGGCCTCGCCGAAGAGCTGCCGCAGCGAGCCCTCCGCGCGATGGAGCAGATCCGGGCCATGCTTCTGGATGAGGCGCTCCAGGTGCGGCCCGCGCCGCTCGGCGCTGTCATACTCCAGGTGGCCGTGACGCCAGGTGCGGTAGTGCAGCACCTGCGGCTGCACCGCGTCCCGGTACAACAGCAGGAAGCCCGGCAGCCGCACCCGCTGCGACAGCGCAAGCACGGCCTGATCCATCCCCACCTCGAAGACCGGGTTGGACAGGTGCTGGTTGCACTGGATGATGAGCTGTTGCTTCTCCGCGGCGGTGTGGACGAGGCACAGCACGGTGTCGAACTGCTCGGCCAGCGTCTCCAGGACGCGGGCAATCCGCGCGGACTCCTGCACGCCGGTGTGGTCCCCGGGGAAGAGCATCCCGATGGAGCCCACGCGGGTGCCCACCACGTCCAGGGCCTGGGTGACGAGCGTCCCATCCTCCAGGCGCCGCACCCCGGTGGCCTCCTCCAGGAGGAGGCCAGGGTGGCGCTCACTCCAGGAGCCCTCGATCCAGGTCTGCTCGGCCAGCTCCTCGTTGCGCGTGGTGAGGGCGATGGCGCGCGCGCCCGTCAGCTCGAGGATGCGCGGGAAGCACCGATCGAACGTCTGGTGGAGCCCCTCGCGCTGCTTGAGGCTCTCCTCCAGGAGCTCATCGAGGGTACGGTGAAGCTGGCGCAGCGTTCGGAGCTCCTCCAGCGAGGGCTCAGCGGGCAGCGTGTACGACGCTTTCATGATCCGGGGTTCTACAGCCCTCTGGCCCCGGTGTCACAGGCTCAGCCGGGCACCTGGGGGACGTGCTTCTCCCCGCCGACCACCTGGCCCCCTGAGACATCAATGACCCAGTACCCCTCGCCCCCTGCCATGGTGGAGGAGCCGGCCCCGAAGATGTGGGGGCGCTCGGCGGTGGCGGGGTGGTGGTAGCGGTGGTGGATGTGGCCGTGCAGGACGGCGTAGCGCGAGCCAGGGAGGAGCCGGCAGAGCGCGTCCGCATCCCGGAGCCCGTGGATCCACCGGTCCGGGCGCCCATGGTGCGTCAAGGGCGCATGGTGGACCACCACGATCAGGGCGCGGCCAGCCAGCCTGGGATCCTTCACCACCGCCTCGAGACCCTCGAGCTGCGCTGGGCCAATGAGGCCGTTGGAGAAGCCGGGAACCGGTGGCACCCGGGCAGAGCAGAGCCCTACGACGGCCGCCTCTTCGCCCAGCAGCCGGACGAAGGGGAACGCGCCTTCGCGGCGGTGCTCGGGCAGATCGCTCTCCAGTAGGTGGCCGAAGTAGCGCTCGAAGCGCCTGCTGCGGTGGCTGCCTGGCGTGTAGACGTCATGGTTGCCGGGGATGACGGTGCAGCGGTTCCGGTCCTCCACCAGCTCGCCGAGCGCGGCGCGGGCGCCCTCGAACTCGCTGTCCAGCGCGTAGGCGGTGAGATCTCCGGAGAGGATGAGGTGGTCGGCCTTGTGGTCCCGCATCTCGCGCACGATGGTGGCCAGAACTTCGGGGGCGCGGCGGTAGGCGCGGCCCCGGCCGCCCACCGTCAGCTCCGCCAGGGCCACCCAGCGGCGCCAACCGAGCCGGAAGAACGGCAGCGCGAAGTAGTCGGCGGTGATGTGGACGTCGGAGCAGTGGACGAAGCGCATGGCGGGCACCCAGGCGGGAACGGCCCACCCCAGGCGGGACATTCTCGCCGAGTCGCCCGGCAGGGGAAGCACGTTCGGCAGGGACAGGCCCTGTCCACGGGATGGCGGTCTCACGCTCGACTGGCACGACTCGGCGGGGTACGAGTCCACGGTGGACCCGATGGACCTGCCTCCCCACCCCATGATGCGAACCGTGCTCCTCCTCAGCCTGCTCCTGGGCGCTTCGAGCGGCGCCCAGGGGACACCCCGGCGTGTGGCCGTGCTGCCCTTCCAGGCGCTCTCCGGAGATGTCCCTGGACGGGCGGGCCCCCGGGTGACGCAGCGGCTCACCACCGAGGTGCGCGGAGTCGAGCGCCTTGAGCTCGCCGAGCCTCCCTCCGCAGAGCCTGCTGCAGAGCCTCCTCCGGAGGCGCTCCCACAGGCTCGCGCGGCGGTGAAGGAGGCCGAGTCCCGGAGGCAGCAACAGGACTTCGCCGGCGCGGAGGCCTGGCTCGGCCAGGCGCTCGACGCTTACGCCACTCCCGCCGGGGCGGTGGCCCTCCCGAATGGGAACGAGCTGGCCGATGCCTACGCGCTGCGCGCCGCGGTGCGCTACTCCCAGGGCCGGGACGAGGAGGCCGCGCGCGCGCTCACCTTCGCCCTGACACTCTCTCCGGGGCGTCCCCTCCCCCTGGCCGCCACCTCGCCCCTCTTCGCTCGCACGGTGGAGCGCGTGCGCGTGGCACTCCAGGAACAGCCTCGCGGCAGCGTGCGCTTCGTCTCCATGCCTCCGGGCGTGCCGGTGACGCTCGACGGCCATTCCGTGGAGAGCGCTCCGGTGCGGGTGGTCGAGGTCCCGCCCGGAATGCACCTGTGGCGTGCGGTGCTGCCCTCCGGCGAGGCCACGGGCGGGCTCGTGGAGGTGCTGAGTGGCAAGGAGGTGGAGGTAAAGGTGCTCCCTCCTGGAGAGGGCCCGGGCGCCGTGCTCGCCGCGGCGCTCGCGGGCAACCGGCTGGACGCGGCCGCGGTGGAAGCGGCGACGGCGCTGGGCCACACACTGCGCGCGGAGCTCGTCGTCTTCGGCACGGTGTCCCGGACGGACAGAGGGCTCGCCGTGGACGCCCTCGTGCTCGCTCCGGGTGCCAGGACGCTGCGCCGGGTGCCTCGGATCGCCCTGGATGCGGATCTGCTCGACGCGGGGCCGCCGCTGCGCGAGCTGTCCTCCACGCTCGCCTCACGCGGCGCCCAGACAGGAGCCGCGGTGTCCCTCCCCGTGGTTCCGGCCGCGGGGGCGGCACCAGCACCTCGCCTCGTCCAGGTGAAATATCCCGTGGAGGAGAAGCCCGTGAGCGCTCCGAAGCCCGCGGTGTCAACGCCGGATCGTGCTCCCCTCGCACCCAGGAAGCCCCTCGTCCGCCCATGAGTTTCCGCGGCCGCTTCGCTCCCAGCCCCACCGGGCGCCTCCACCTCGGCAACGCCCGCAGCGCGCTGCTCGGCTGGCTCCAGGCCCGCGCCGCTGGAGGCCAGTTCCTCCTGCGCGTGGAGGACCTGGATCGCGCACGCTGCCGCCCTCAGTACCTGGACGACCTGATGCGAGATCTCGAGTGGCTGGGGCTCACCTGGGATGAGCCGCCCGTCTTCCAGAGCGCTCGGGACGACGCGTACCGGGACGCACTGGAGCGGCTGGAGCGGCTGGGGTGGGTGTACCCCTGCTTCTGCACGCGCGCCGAGATCGCCCGGGCAGCCAGCGCGCCCCATGGCCTGAGCGACGAGGGGCCCCGCTACCCAGGCACCTGTGCCTCCCTCTCCCCCACGGAGATCGCCGAGCGCTCCCGCACGCGCACGCCCGCGTACCGCTTCCGCCCCCAGCCTGGCGAGGTTCACTTCGTGGACGGGCTGCAAGGGCCCTCCTCCCAGGACGTGGCGGCGGTGGTGGGGGACTTCGTGGTGCGACGCAACGACGGAGTGGCCAGCTACCAGCTCGCGGTGGTGGTGGACGACGCCGCGAGCCGCATCACCCACGTGCTGCGGGGAGATGACCTGCTCAGCTCCACCCCCCGGCAGCTCCAGCTCTACGCAGCGCTCGAGCTGCCCCCGCCCCAGTTCTTCCATGTGCCCCTGGTGCTGGGAGCGGACGGCAAACGGCTCGCCAAGCGCGAGGGCGCGTTTGCGCTGACCGAGCTCCGCGAGCGAGGGCTTCCGGCCGAGCGGGTCCTCGGCGTGCTCGCGGCCTGGAGCGGGCTCGGAGATGGAAGCCCCGTGGCGCTGGAGGAGCTGGTCCGGCGCTTCCGCCCCGAGACGCTGCCTCGCGGTCCGGTCGTCGCTCAGGAGCAGACGCTCGTCGAGGCGCTGGGGCTGGACTGATCGCCCCCCCTGCACTCGAAGGGACAGGCTGGCCTGCGGGGAAGTCACAAACCGCCAGGACATGCCCATCTTCTCCTTTGGATTCGAGCGCCCCGGCGAACCAGGCAGGCGCTCTCTTCGCAAGAGAGGCAGACATGGCAGAGATCGTGGAGAAGTCGCGCGTCGAAGCGATACCTGGGGTTCCCCTCAAGATCAGCTGGGGCGCCATCTTCGGAGGCACGTTCGTCGCGCTGGGCGTGTGGATCCTGCTGTACTCGCTCGGACTCGCGCTGGGACTGTCGTCGGTGGACCCGAGTGACCCGGGCAGCGCGAAGTCCGCGGGGATCGGCACGGGCATCTGGTCTCTCATCGCGCCGCTCATTGCGCTCTTCATCGGCGGCCTGGTGGCCTCCAGGACCGCGGGCGTCATGGACAAGATGGGGGGTGCGCTCCACGGCGCGGTGCTCTGGGGACTCACCACCCTGGTAGGAGTGATCCTGATGGGCATGGCGATCTCCTCGCTGCTGGGCGCGGTGTTCAGCGTGGGGAAGACCGCGGTGGGAGCCACGGGCGCCGCCATCACGGGGGTTGCCTCCCAGGGAGACCAGGCGGGGAAGATCGCCAGCTCGTTTGGGCTCAACGCGGAGGATGCGCTCGGGCCCATCAACCAGCGGCTGCAGCAGGAGGGCAAGCCCGCCATCACCGCGGACCAGCTCCAAGCGGCGACCAAGGATGTGCTCAACACCGCCATTCAACAGGGCCAGCTGAACCGTGAGCAGCTGGTGAGTGCCATCGCCCAGAACACGGCGCTCTCCCGCAGGGACGCGGAGGACATCGCCGGCCGCGTCGAGGCGCAGTGGACCCAGGCACAGGCCCAGGTGTCCCAGCTCGGGCAGCAGGCCCAGCAGGGCGCGCTCAAGGCCGCGGACACCACGGGCCGTGTCTTCTGGGGCGTGTTCTTCGCGCTCCTGCTCGGCCTCGTCTCCTCGATCCTGGGGTCCACGCTGGGGGTGAGCAAGCGCCAGCGCTTCTACGCGGGGGGCACCCTTGTCCCGCCCGTGGGCCCACGCCGCGAGGTGTATCCGTAGGCCGCTGCCTGCAAGCCTCGCCCGAGAGTGCACGGGCGAGGCCCCGAGGCGCCATTCCAGAGCACGAGCTCAGGAGTCCTGGGCCCCCCCCAGCAGTCTTCTCACCACCTCGCGCAGCTCTTTCGTCGTGAAAGGCTTCTCCATGCAGCGGTTCTTCACCCGGCCCAGGAAGTCGCGGGCCCCTGGAGTGAAGGCGCCTCCCGTCAGGAATACCACCCGCTCCGCCTGGTCCGGCGCCACGCGCGCGATCTCCTCGTAGAGATCCATGCCGCTCATCTCCGGCATCATGAGATCGCAGAGGATCAGATCGTAGCGTTCCCCGCGAATCAGCTGCGCCAGGGCCTCGCGCGCGCTCGACAGCGCCGTGACGTCGTGCTCCTGCCGGAGCGCTCGCACGATGGCCAGGCCGATCATGGGCTCGTCGTCTACGCTCAGGATCCGGCCCCGGTGTGCGGCGGACGGCGCCGGGGCAGCAGCAGGCGGCGAGGAGAGCGTCTCGGTGGCCACCGCGGGCAGGATGACCCGGAAGACGCTCCCCTGCCCCATCTTGCTCTCCACCTCCATGCGCCCGTTGAAGCCCGTGACAATCCCCAGGCAGATGGAGAGGCTGAGCCCCGTGGTGCCTCCGCCGGGCCGGAGCGTGAGGAACGGCTCGAAGATCCGCTCTTGCAGCTCCGGCGGGATGCCCACGCCCGTGTCGCGGATCTCGATGATGGCCAGCTCCTTCTCCTGCCGCGTGACGATGCGGATCTCTTGCCGCTCCACATCCCCCTCCGGGATGGCCCGGGCGGCATTGACGAGCAGGTTGAGGAACACCTGTCCCAGCCGCGGCTCTTGCGCCTCCACCCTGAGCGAGTCCGTGTAGTCCCGGACCAGCTGGGCCCGGTGGCGGATCTCGTTCCCCGCCAAGCGCACCGCGGACTCGAGCACGCGGTGGACGTCCACCTGCGTGCTGCTCGCCTCCCGCTCCACCTGCGAGAAGAGCCGGAGCTGCTGGGTGATCTCGCGGATGCGCTGGACGCCCTGCTGCGTCTCGGCCAGCAGCCCGCGCAGCTCCTCGCGCTGGCCCGCCTCGAGCGTCAGGCTCGGGAAGATCTCAGCCTCCAGGTGGGAGAGGTTGGCCATCACATAGGCCAGCGGGTTGTTGATCTCGTGGCCAATTCCACCCGCCAGCGTCCCCAGGGAGGCCATGCGGTCGGAGAGCATGAGCCGGGCCTGCATCTGCCGGCGCTCGGTCAGATCGCGGGTGATCCACATTGAGCACGGCCGTCCGTCGAATGGCACGGCGAAGTGGGCGGCCTCCACGGGGACGGCCTCACCGGAGCGGCGCAGGAACCGCAGCTCCCTCACCGAGCGAGACCCGAGCTGGCCCTCTTGTAGCAGGGGCCGCAGGGACTCTCGATCCTCCGGGTGGATGAAAGACTCTATCTCCGCCCACGTCCTCCCCACGAACTCGTCGGCGGAGGTGGCCCCGAGCAGCGCCACGAGCGCGGGGTTGGCGTAGACGATCCGCCCCTCGTGCCACACGGAGATGGCATCCGGGAGCCGCTCGATGAGCTCGCGAAAGCTCGTCTGGGAGCGGCGCAGGGCCTCCATCATGCGCGCCTGCTGGAGCGTGTAGCGGACGGCGCGCACCAGGAGCACCGGCGACAGCTGTGACTTCACCAGGAAGTCCGAGGCCCCCGCCTCCAGGGCCTTGCGGTCGGTCTCCACGTCGCCCACCCCTGTCAGGAGGATGACCGGCGTGTGACACCCGCGCCGCCGCGCCTCTTGCAGCAGCTCGACCCCCGTCTGCGCTCCCAGGTGATAGTCGAGCAGGCACACGTCATGGCGGCCCTCGATCAGCGCCTCCAGGGCCTTGTCGGTCTCGTCCCTCCAGTCGATCACCACCTGCTCGGGGCCGAGCGTCCGAAGCGCGTCGCGCACCAGCACATAGTCGTCTTCATCATCCTCGATGAGGAGGACGCGAATGGGACGGTGGCTCTCCTCCTGGCTCATGACTGGGAGGAACGCGCGGCCACGGACTGCGCCACGGGGAGACGGATGGTGAAGGTGGCTCCCTGGCCGGGCACGCTGCGGGCCTGGATGGTGCCGCCATGGCGCTCCGCGATCTTGCGGCAGATGGCCAGGCCGAGCCCCGTGCCCTCGTACTTCCCGCGCCCGTGCAGCCGCTGGAACAGGTTGAAGATCTTGTCGGCGTGCTTCTCCTCGAAGCCGATCCCGTTGTCCTGCACCCGGAGCTCGCAGCGCCCGGCCTCCTTGTCCACGGAGGCCTCCAGGGAGATGCGCGGCGCGGTGTTCTCACTGCGAAACTTGAGGGCGTTGCTCAGCAGGTTCTGCAGCAGCTGCCGCATCTGCGTCGGATCTCCCTCAATGGTGGGCAGCGCCCCCACCGTGACGGTGGCCTTCGCCTGATCAATGGCCACCTCGAGATCGCTCACCACCTCGTGCGCGATGGTGGACAGCTCCACACGGACGAAGGGCTGGGCCTTGGAGGTGACACGCGCGAAGGCGAGCAGATCCTCGATCAGCCGGCGCATGCGCGTCGCGGCGTTCTGCATCCGCTCCAGGTAGTCCTGCCCCTCGGGAGGCAGCGCGCCGGCGGTCACCGTCTTCAGGCGCTCGCCGAAGGACTGGATCTTGCGCAGCGGCTCCTGGAGATCATGCGAGGCCACGGACGCGAAGCTCTCCAGCTCGCGGTTGGACTGCTCCAGCTCGCGGTTGGTCTGCTCCAGCTGGAGCTGGGTCGTCTTGAGGCTCGTGACATCCGTGGTGATCATCGTGAAGCCCACGATGCGGCCAGCGTCCCGGATGGGACCCACCCGCACCACGTACCACTGGGGCCCCGTCTCGGCGTAGGAGCGAACATCGTACGAATCCGGCACCCCCGTCTCGATCACCTTGCGGAAGACGGCCCGGCACCGCTCGTGGTCCTCGGGGAGCAGGAAGTCGGTGATGCTCCGGCCCAGCACCTGCTCGTACGTCAGGCCGGGGATGGTGAAGTTGACGAAGCGAATCCGCTCCGCGGTGTCGGCCGTCAACATCATGTTCTGCGATTGCTCGACCAGCGCCTCGATGCCGAACTTCTCCACCGAGGACAGCCGGCGCGTCTCGAGCAGCCCTGCCAGCTGATTGAGCGCCTGGGCGACCGGCCCCAGCGGACCAGAGCCGACGCGGCACCGGATATGCGGCTCGTTGGTCGCCAGCCGGGTGATAAATTGTATCAATTCCTCAGGGTTGTTTTCGACTCCCCCCTCTGAGGACGCCTGGCTTCCATCACCCGATGCCCCCTTGACAGCCGCATCCTGGCTCATCTCGTCGCTCCTCTTCGAATGTATACACACACAGGGCGGAGCAGCGCTCGCCCCCTGCCCCCAAAGCCATGTACACTTGCCCTCAACATAACCTGCAACAGAGGGGGCAGGCACATGCCGCAGTGGGACCATCGGGCGGATGTCGTCATCGTCGGAACCGGAGGTGCGGCATGCGCTGCCGCCGCGGCAGCCGTGGACAGGGGCGCTTCTGTCATCATGTTGGAGGCAGCGGATGCGCCGGGAGGCACCACGCGGCGCTCCGGAGGCGCGTACTGGATTCCCAACAACTCGCTCATGCGCTCCAAGGGGTTCACCGACCCACGTGCGGATGCCCTCAAGCTGATGGCGCGCCTGGCCTACCCCACGCTCTACGATCCGGCCCAGCCGCGCCTCGGGCTGCCCCGGCTCCAGCATGAGCTGCTCGCGACGTTCTACGACAACGCGGCGCCCGCCATTGATCGGCTGACCCAGCTGGGCGCGCTCGATCCCATCATCCTTCCCAACTACGGCTACTCGCCCAACCCTGTCACTGATCCCGACTACTTCGCGGAGCTGCCCGAGAACAAGGCACCCTACGGGCGCGTGCTCACGGCCAAGTCGCCTCCGGGCTCCACGGAGTTCCCCGGCCTCTACCTGTCGGAGGGGATGCTGGCGCACCTGCGGAGCCGGGGTGTGCCCATCCTCCTCAGGCACCGGGTGACCCAGGTGGTGAAGAACCTGCAGGGAGAGGTGATCGGCGTCGAGGCGGAGCACGATGGCTGCACGAAGTTCATCCGCGGGCGGCGGGGGGTGATCTTCGGCTCGGGAGGCTTCGCGCACGATCGCGACAAGCTGCGCTCCCACCTGCGAGGCCCCATCTTCGGCAGCTGCAGCGTCACCACGAGCAGAGGGGCCTTCGTGGACATCGGCGGCAAGGCGGGCGCCGAGCTCGGCAACCTCTCCAACGGCTTCTACTACCAGGCGGCCCTCGAGGATCCGGCGGCCCATGAAGGAGCCGTGGTCCGCCCGGACGCCCACGTGTTCTTCCCGTATGGAGACAGCACCATCCTGGTGAACAAGTACGGCCAGCGCGTGGTGAACGAGAAGTCGCCGTACCACGTGCGGGCCCAGAGCCACTTCCACTGGCGGCAGACGGAGTACCCCCACCTGGTGCAGTTCATGATCTGGGACCAGTGGACGGCCAACGAGCCCACCCCGTGGCCCTGGCGCGGCGTGGTGCCGTTCCCGGGGCAGGCCTCTCCGCTCGTCATCCAGGCCCCGACGCTCGAGCAGCTCGCCCTGCGCATCAGCGAGCGCCTGGACGCGATGCGCGGAGTGCGTTTCCTGAGCAGCGCCATCGTCCCCTGGGTGCGCCTCGCTCCGGACTTCGTTCCCTCTCTGCGCGCGACCCTCCAGCGCTTCAATACATTCGCCACGAGCGGCGTGGATCGCGACTTCCACCGCGGTGAGACTCCGGTGGAGCAGGCCTGGCAGGGGCCGTCGCGCAGCACCACCGGCAACCGGACGATGTACCCGCTGTCGCCGAGCGGGCCGTTCTACTGTGCCATCCTCGGCCCCGCGACGCTGGACACGTGCGGTGGACCGGTGATCGGTACGGACGGGCGGGTGCTCCGCCCTGAGGGAACGCCTGTCCCCGGACTGCTCGGTGCGGGCAACTGCATCGCGTCGCCCACCGGCCAGGCCTACTGGGGCGCCGGTGGCACGCTGGGGCCCGCCATCACCTTCGGCTTCATTGCCGGGCGGACCGCGGCCAGCTCCACCGTGCTCTCAGAGTAAGGAGGGAGGCCGGGAGAGCGCTCTGTGCCAGGCGGAGGACCGCCTGGCCAGGGTGCGGACTCGGACTCGGACTCAGGCGATGGGACGTCAGGAGACCGCGCTGCGCCCGGCCGCGGACTGCTCGGTCAGGGCGCACTGCAGGACATCCTCCGAGCGGAACCCGTGCGCCGAGGAGTCCGGGCTGGCGATCCGGAGCAGCGTCGCCGAGAGCGCATCCACGAGCACCGGGCGGCGCTGGTCGCCTGTGGGGCGGCCCGTGCGGTAGTCGATCGCCCGGCCCCGGAGATCCGCGCCGGTCTCTCCCACCGTCGTCCCCCCCCGAATGCCCTTCCCGGCGAGCACCCAGCTGCCTTCAGGCCAGTGCTCCTTCCCGCTCGAGGCGCCGTACTTGGGAGCGCGGCCGAACTCGCTGCCGATGACGACTGTCGTCTGCTCGAACAGCGAGCCATGCTCGGTGCGTACCGACTTCAGCGCGTCCATGAACTGCGCAATGTCATCGAGTGCGGGAACGAGCCGGCGCCGCTGAAGCGCCAGGTGCTCGTGGTGCGCGTCGAGGTGGAGCGAGCGCGTGGAGACGGTGACGGCCTTGGCGAAGTTGCCCTGGAGGGCGTGGAGCGCGAGCTGGAGCTGCGGGCCGAGGATTGGATCCTGGAAGCGTGGCGAGAGCTCCGCCGTGGCCATCAGCCGGCCGAGCGCATCGCCCTGGCCCTGCTCACGCGAGCGGAGCCACGGCTCGACGCGGGCCGCACGCGCTCTCGGATCGAGCAGCGCCTGGGCCAGCTCGACGGAGACGATGGCGGGCGGCGCTACGGCCTCGGACTCGGACTCGAAGGAGTCCAGGGACTGCCCGAGCGCCAGGTGAGGAATGGACGCATCGCCCGGGAGCGCGGTGCCCAGCAGATCCCCCAACCAGGGCTCACCGGCGAGGGCCTTCACCCGGCCGCGCTGGACGATGCGCTCTCCACGGGGGTGGGCCACCGTGTCGGTCCGCACGCCATGGACGAGGCACAGGTCGGCGTCGTGCCGGAGCAGCCCGCTGATGAGGGGACCGAACAGCCGGTGCGTCCCCTGCCGCCGCTCGTCCGCGAGATAGCCCGGCTCGATGCGTCCACCGGTGGCCGTGGCGTCCTTGGCGTCGACGGTGAGGACTCCGTCGAGCCCTCCCCAGAGGAAGATGTTCACCACGTACTGGCGAGGCCCGGAACCCAGGGAGCCATCCCAGGCCGACACCTGCCCTGGCAGCAGGGAGCCCGCAGTACCGGCCAGCGCTGCTCCCAGAATGGAGCGTCGGGTGAATCGGCTCATCTTCCCCTCCAACGATGTTCCGCCCCGCAAGAATACAGGTTTTCTGAGCCGAAACGGTAACCGCCCGGTGACATAGTGGTGGGATGTCGGGCCGGTCCGTCCTCCTCTGGGTCCTCCTGCCCTTCATCGGGCTGAGCGCGCTGGCGTTCTGGCTCACCCGACCGGACTCCCCTCCGCCATCAGCCCTCCCGCGCGAGGAGTCGGCCTTGACTCCTACCGTCCCCTCCTCGCCGGTAGTACCGCGGCCCCTGGAGCGCACCCCTGCGCCTCCGCCCGCCCTCCCAGCCCCGAGCGAAGCGCCTCCCACCTCCCCCTCCCCGCCGCGGACGTTCGGTGAAGGCTCGACCCTGCCCTCCCGCTCCCCACCCTCTCCTCCCATCACCCTCCCAGAGGCCGAGCCCCAAGCGGAGCCCCCCTTTGACGCGGTGGACAAGGAGGATGTGCGCCGAGCCATCCAGACGGTGGTGCCGCTGATTCGCCAGTGCTTCCTGGACGTGGCCGAGCGCTATCCCGGCCCCCACACGGTGAAGTTGAAGTTCACCATCGAGGGCCAGGGGCTGACGGGCCACTTCCGGGACGGGGAGGTGGAGGACTCCTCCATCCAGGATCCGTTCGCCCTGGCCTGCTTCCTGGACTCCCTGCTGGACGTGCGGTTCCCAGCACCCCGAGGAGGGGGCAGGGTCACCATCACCTACCCTTTCCACTTCCAACCTGGGACGGATGCTGGCCGTTGAGGCTCCCTTTGCGTAAGGTGCGCCTCGCCCTTCAGCATGCTCGAACCTCTCAGGTGCGCCTGACTCGCCTCGCATGCCCGCCTCTATCGAACAGCTCGGATCTCAGCACACGGATGCGCTGCGCTCGTTCCTGGCAAAGGACTCGACGCACAACATCTACCTGCTCGGTCTCTTCGAAGAGTTCGGGATCGTCCCGCGCGCGGGCCGTGCGCCGTTCGCCTTCCATGGGCGGTTCGACGAGAAGGGGCTGACGGCGGCCCTCTTCGTGGGCGGGGAAGGCGGCCTGGTGGTGCCCTCCGCGAGCGATCCGGCCTCCATCGCCGACATCGCCGAGAGCCTGGCCTCGCAGATCCGGCTCCAGGCCTCGCTGGGGGAGAAGCCCGCGGTGGACGCGCTGGTGAGGATCCTCGGCAACAACACCAAGCCCCGGCTGTCCCGGGTGCAGCGCCTGTTCGCTGTGTCCGCCGATGACCTGGGGCCCTTCACCAACCCCACGCTGCGGCCGGCCAAGGAGGAGGATCTGCCGCGGTTGATGCCGCTGGCGATGGGGGCGGTGCGCGAGCTGATGGAGCGGGATCCGCTCTCCGAGGATTCGGACGGCTACGAGGCGCGCGTCATGCAGCGCGTGCGAGGCCGGCGGACGTACGTGCTGGAGGAGCACGGCGCGCTGGTGTTCAAGGTAGACATTGGCAGCCGCTCGCAGCACGGCGCGGAGCTGGAGGGCCTGTACACAGCGCCTCCAGAGCGTCGCAAGGGGCACGCGACGCTGTGCCTGGGGCAGATCTGCCGGCACCTGCTGTCCTCGCTGCCCAAGCTCGTGCTGCGGGTGGACGAGAAGGACGAGAGCGTGGCCCGGATCGCGCGCAAGGTGGGCTTCCTGGCCGGCCGTGTGCAGCGCCTGGTACTCCTGGAATAGGCAGGCAATGTCTCGCTCAACGTCTCGCTCCACACCCAGCCGCCGACCTCTCTCCGGAGAGGGCCCCGTCATCCTCCACGTGCCCACGGATCCCCGCTGGCTGCCGCTGGCGCTCGCGCGCTTCGACGAGGTGCTGGTGGACCACGCGCACTGCGAGAAGAAGGCCGCGGCGAACGCGCTCTCGCTGCTGCAGGCATACCCGGAGCTGCCGGGCCTGCCGGCGCAGATGGCACGGCTGGCGCGCGAAGAGAGCGCCCACCTGGCCCGGGTGCTGGATCTGATGGCCGCGCGGGGGCTCACGCTCAGCCGGGACGCGGGGGATCCGTATGCGCAGGGGCTCCAGAAGCTCATCCGCACCCCGTCCGCGGAGCGCAAGGTGGACCGGCTGTTGGTGGCGGCCATCATCGAGGCCCGCTCCTGCGAGCGCCTCTCACTGCTGGCGGAGGGGCTGGAGGATCCGGCCCTGCGCCGCTTCTACGGGGAGCTGGCCCAGTCGGAGGATGGGCACCAGTCCCTCTTCTACCGGCTGGCCGTGACGGCGACAGGAGACGAGGCGGGGGTGCGCGAGCGGCTGGAGACGCTGCTGGCCCGCGAGGCCGAGGTGATGGCATCCGTCGGCCTGCGTGCCGCGATTCACTGATCCGTCAGGGCCGGCGCGCTCAGGCTCACCGGCACCTGCCGTGCAGGAGCCTGTGGGCTCTTGCCCTGGAAGGGCCACAGCGCCGGCACCGCGAACACCAGGAATGCCACCATCACCGCCGTCAGCGGCGTGCCCAGCCGTAAGAAGTCCGTGAACCGGTAGTGCCCTGGGCCATAGACGAGCACGCAGCTCGGCTCCAGCGGGGTGATGAACGAGCAGCTCGCCGCCAGCGTCACACCCATGGCGAACGGCCGCGCATCCACCCCCAGCTGCGCCGCGGCGCTGACGGCCACGGGCAGCACCACCAGCGCCGCTGCCTGGTTGCTCATGGGCGCCGACAACAGGATGGTCAACACCATCAGCAGCGTCAGCACCAGGCGAGGCCCCCCATAGGAGCCCAGCTCCGCCACCATGCCGCCCAGGAACCTGCCCGCCCCGCTCACCTCCATGGCCACACCCAGCGCCATCATCGAGCCGATGAGCAGCACCACCCGCCAGTCCACCCGGAAGGCGATCCGCGAGTCCACGCAGCCAGAGAGGATCATCGCCAGCATCCCCACCAGCCCCGCCACCGCCATGGGCACCAGTCCCAGCGTCCCCGCCCCCAGCGCCCCCAGGAAGATGCCCACCGCCACCAGTGCCTTGCGATAGCGCGGCGGCTGGTACTCCACGTCGGTGAGCACCAGCAGGGTCGCGCCGTCCGCCAGCTCGGCCAGGCGCGTGCGCGGCCCACGCAGCAGCAGCACGTCTCCCACAGACAGCGGCATCGCCGAGAGCGACTGTTCGCCGAAGATGCGTCCCAGCATCTGCAGCTTGGTGAGCCGCTGGATCGCCGGCTTGCGGTGCAGCGCCAGCGCCACCAGCCCGTAGCGCTCCACGAAGAGCACGTCCTTCAAGCTGCGCCCCACCAGCGGGCTGCCCGGCGGCACGCTCGCCTCCACCAGCACCGCTTCCCGCGAGCTCAGCTCCTCATCCCCCAACCTCACGTCCGGCCGGATCTCGATGCCCTGCAGATCCTTCACCCGGAGGATGTCCTCGCGCTTGCCCTCGATGATGATGCGCTCGTCTCCCATCAGCACGTGCGAGGGCACCGCCGGCAGGGCTTGCCCGTCCCGGATCAGCCCGATGACGCGCAGCCCCAACCCCTCGGTGATCTCCGCCAGCTCCTTGCCCACATAGCGCGAGCCCGGTGGCAGCACCGCCTCCGTGAGGTAGTCGCGCAGCGACCAGTCCTCCATCCCCCCTTGCCCCTTCCGAGCCGGCAGCAGCAGCGGCCCCAGCAGCACCACCACCAGGATGCCCAGCACCGCCACCGGCAGCCCCACCGGCACCAGCTCCGTCACCCCGATGCCCTCCAGCCCCAGCTTCTGCATGGCTGCCGAGGCCACCATGTTGGTGGACGTGCCGTACAGGAAGATCATCCCCCCCAGCATGGAGGCGTACGCCAGCGGCAGCAGCACCTTGCTCTTGGGCACCTTGGCGCGCTGCGCCGCCCCGATGGCCACCGGCAGGAACGCCGCCGTTGTCACCGTGTTGGAGATGATGGACGAGAATGCCGCCACCGCTCCCATCATCGCCAGCACGAACACCTGGTGCCCGTAGCGTGCGAAGAAGGCGAGCCGCTGCCCGATGATCTGCACCACCCCCGTGGAGGCGAGCCCCTGTGTCATCACCAGCAGGGTGAAGATGAAGATGACGGTGTCGTTGCTGAACCCCTCGAAGGCCTGCTGCGGCGTGAGCACCCCCGTCAGCGCCAGCAGGCACACCACGCTCAGAGAGCTCACCTCGATGGGGATGGACTCCAGGGAGAAGAGCACCAGCGCGACGACGACGATGCCCAGCACGATGGCGATGGTCATAGATGGCCCGTGCAACGTGGGGACAGGTGCGCAGAACGGCGAGTCCTTCGACGCACTGCATCGTTAGCTAATGGAAGCTTCCCTGCTGATAAGTGAAATTAGAGGATCCCTGTTCACTCGGCAGGTTCACTGCCGGACGGGTGTTGCATTTGGAGAGCCCGTTCCAGAAGTTGTGCCCCTCCCCTTGAGACGACACGAGGAAACTTCCATGGCTTCGACGCAGATGACGGCCGCGAGCAACGCGCCGACGAAGAATCAGGCCCTGCTCCAGTGGGTTGCCCAGTCCGCGCGGATGACGCAGCCAGACCGCATCGTCTGGTGCGACGGCTCCGAGGAGGAGAAGGCGCGCCTGACGGATCAGGCGGTAAAGGAGGGCATCCTCATCCCGCTCAACCAGCAGAAGCGCCCCGGCGGCTACCTGCACCGCTCCAACCCCAACGACGTGGCGCGCGTGGAGCACCTCACCTTCATCTGCACACCCAACAAGACGGACGCCGGGCCCACCAACAACTGGATGGATCCCGAGGAGGCGTACACCAAGCTGGGTCAGCTCTTCGAAGGCAGCATGAAGGGCCGCACGATGTACGTGGTGCCCTATGTCATGGGCCCGCTGGGCAGCCCCTA
>NZ_DASPHO010000557.1:0-3262 GCF_035629615.1 Hyalangium sp.
TCTTCGAGAAGTCCGGCTACTTCCGCCTCTCGGGCAAGGAGCCGACGAAGTTCTCCGCCTTGAAGGGGCAGTTCTACGAGGCGCAGCGCAAGCTGGAGGGGCAGCTGCGCATCGGCTACCGGGCCGTGAAGCCGATGGCGGGCGGCGTGGAGGCGACGCTCTCGGGGCTCAAGCCGTACGCGGGCAGCTGGCTGGCCCATCAGCTGGCGCGCCAGCAGTCCTCGAACGCCGAGGCCAAGAAGGTGAGCGCCCGCGAGGCGCTGCGCGACATCTACCTGCGCGCCTTCGAGCCGGCGCAGATGGACTCGGACGTGAAGTGGTTCTTCGCCTACTGCGAGGCCAACGTCCGGTGGATCCGCTTCATCAACTTCGACTTCGCCCAGTGGTACGAGCACACCGGCCAGTCGGCCGTGCTGCCCTTCCGCCTCATGGAAGGGGATGTGGACAACGCGTGGCCGGCCATCCCTGAGGGCATCGAGGTCGGCGACATCACCGCCGAGGAGAGCCAGCAGCTCTTCACGCACCTGGAGAAGACGAGGCCCGAGGCGTACCGCGAGGCGCTGGACCTGGTGCCGGAGCGGTTCGATCTGGCCGCCACCCGGGCCCTGTGGGAGACGGCGCAGCTGACGCGCGAGCGCGGGGTGATGGTGGCTCGCTCCAAGGGCAAGGCCGTGGCGGTGGCCATCCTGGAGACGGCGCACCTGGGGCTCAACCTGTTCCACGTGCTGGACGGGGTGCGCATCATCCCCCTTCAGGACGAGTCGCTGCCCGAGGTGCAGGACGCGATGCTCGCGCTGCTGACGCGCGCCGCGGAGTGGTACAAGGCGCGAGGCCGCTCGGTGTTCGTGCACTACGTCGAGGCCCAGGTGGTGGAATACGCGGAGCGCGCGGCCCTGGCGGACCTGGGCGAGGGCAAGCTGTGGATCATCTCCCACACGCTGCTGCCCGAGTTCCTCGAGCACCTCTGCGAGTCGTCCACGCCGCGCACCGAGTAACGGGTCGTCTGGTGGCTCCTCCTCCCTCCAAGGCAAGACGCGGAGTGTAAGGGGCGTTGGACCCATCCCTAGCTTGAACGGTGGACGGGTCATCGACCCCCTTGCCGGAGTCCACCTATGAAGTCGATCTCGCTGAGGTCATTCCGCCGTGCAGCCGCGCTGGTGCCTGCCTTCGGTCTGCTGCTCGCTCCCTTGGCAGCGCAATCGAGAGAGCGGGAAGACCCCAATCGGGATCGCGCGGGAGAGTTCAACGTGGAGGAGGGCGTGGGTGGCCGCGCGGGAATCATCGAGGAGTTCAACTTCGGTCCCCTCGGCACGGACATCATGCTCAACCGGGAAGACCGGCGGGACGAGGGAGGCACACGCCTGCTCTCGGGCCGGGTCGTCGAGATCCGCGGCCGGACGCTCTACGTGGAGCGCCAGGGCGTGGTGGTGCCGCTGGACATGAGTGCGCTGCGCATCAAGAAGCAGCCGAAGGTGGGCCAGGAGGTCATCGCCGAGTACCAGGTGTCTCGGACGCAGAACGTCGCCCTGTCCCTGGCAGGCGAGGTGCCACCGCCGGCAGTGGAGTGAGGGGTCAGCCCTCCGAGCCTTGCCTCACTGGGGTGGGGCTCGGACCTCGTTGAGCAGGAGCAGGTCCACCAGCCCGGAGACGTCCTCCGTGGCGAGATAGCCCAGCTCCTTCGCGTGCCGGGCCGTCTCCGCCAGCGCGCTCTGCTCCGGATCGAGGCTCGGCTCCAGCCGGGAGAAGGCTTCTTTGAGGATGGCGGGCGCCAGCGGCTTGCTGGCGAGCTTGCCGAACGCGGCGTTGACGGCGGCCGCGAAGCCGTCTGGATCGGCGCGCCAGCGCTCGGTGAGCCGGACATGCGCGCGCAGCAGGGCGGCGATCTGGGGCCGGCGTGTCTCCAGCACCTTCCTTGTCGTCACGATGACGGTGGTGGGGAAGCGGCCCTCCGGCCAGAGGGTGCGCTCATCCACGAGGATTTGACCGCCGCCGTCGGCCACCATGCGCGCGCCCCAGGGCTCGGGCACCCAGGCGCCCTCGATCGCGCCGTTGACGTACTGCGCGAGGATGTCCGGGTTGCTCAGCGGAATGACCTGCACATCCGCGCCAGGCTCGCTGGCCGCGGCGAGGCCCTGCTGCTTGAGCCAGTGCCTCAGGGCGATGTCCTGCGTGTTGCCAATCTGAGGGCTGGCCACCTTCTTCCCCTTCAGCTCGGCGGCGGACTTCGCCGTGCGGGTGACGAGCACCGCGCCTCCATTCACCGCGCCGGCGATGATGCGCAGCTCGCGGCCTGCCTTGAGGTAGGTGTTGATGGCCGGGCCCGGACCCACGTACGCGACGTCCAGCGAGCCTGCCACCAGCGCCTCCATGGCCGCGGGGCCGGCGTTGAACTGCTTCACGTCGAGCCGGCCGATGCCGGGCTCCGCGGAGAAGGCGCCCTCGGTGTGGCCCACGAGGGCCTGCGAGTGGGTGATGTTGGGGAAGAAGCCCAGGCGGAGCGGAGCGTTGGCGTCTCCCCCCGCGTCCCCTCCAGACTTCTTGCAACCGAGGCCGGTGGCCGCCACCAGGACGAACAGTCCTAGGAATTGCCCGAGGGAGAGCCCCAGGCCTGACCGAGAGCGAGACAGGTTCATGCGCTCGGTAATGGGGCGCATCCGCGCGCGGGGCAATGCTCCTCTGGGTGGGCCGTCCGCCACTTCACATGGAGGGCATCAGGCCCCAGCGCCGCCGCACACGCAGCTCCACCGTCTGGAAGAGGACGCGATCCACGAGGATGCCGATGGCGATGATGGCCACCATCACCGCCATCACCTGCGGCACGTCCATCAGCTCGCGGCCCAGGGTGAGCAGCTGGCCCAGGCCGCCCGAGACGAAGAGCAGCTCTCCGGCCAGCAGCGCGCGCCACGCGAAGCTCCAGCCCAGCTTCAGGCCGGTGACGATGCCTGGGAGCGCCGCGGGCAGCAGCACCCCGAAGGAGAAGCGCGGGCCGCGCACCCCCAGGGTGTGGGCCACGCGGATGAGCTGCGGATCAATCCCGTTGACGCCGTCCTCGGTGGCGATGGCGATGGAGAGCACGCTGCCCATCACCACCACGAAGAGGATGGCGGAGTCGTTCAGGCCGAACCACAAGAGCGCCAGCGGCAGCCAGCAGATGGAGGGCAGCGCCTGCAGGCCCATCACCACCGGCTTCACCGCGTTGCGGAAGAAGGCGAGCCGCGCGTTGGCCAGTCCCAGGGGCAGGCCGATGCCCACCGAGATGAGG
>NZ_DASPHO010000558.1:0-15956 GCF_035629615.1 Hyalangium sp.
CGGCGAACCGTCCCGAGTCTCGCTGCGGCTCCGAGCCCACCGAGCCCACTGCAGCGAACCGTCCCGAGTCCCGCCGCGGCTCCGGGTCCACCGCCGCGAAGCGCCCTGAATCTCGTGACGGCTCCGAGCCCGCCGAGCCCACCGCCGCGAACCGTCCCGAGTCCCGCCGAGGCTCCGAGCCCACCGAGCCCGCCGAGCCCACCGCCGCGAACCGCCCCGAGTCCCGCCGCGGCTCGGCTCCGGGTGCCGACATGGAGCCCGGGAAGCTCCCCGCCTCCTTGGAGGCATCGAGAGGGAGCCGGCGCTCGAGGCCCGAGGACGGCAGCTCACCCGGGAACCCTCCGCCCCCCAGTGAGCGGTAGGACGGGGCCGCAAACCGGTCCAGCGTGCGGACATAGAAGAAGGCGTGCTCGCTGCGGATGATGCGCAGGCTCGGCGGGGCATGCAGCAGCGGCTCCGCGGCCGACAGGATCAGCGTCCCCCCAGGCGCGAGCCGCTCGGCCAGCGAGCACACCACCCGCTCGAACGCCTCGGGGGTGAAGTAGATGAGGACGTTGCGGCAGAAGATGATGTCAAAGCCCTCGCCACCGCCGGCGATGGGGTACGGCGCCTCCATCAGGTTGTGGTGCTGGAAGATCGCGCGCTCCCGCAGCTCGGGCACCAGGATGGAGCGCGAGCCATCCGGCATGAAGTAGCGCTCCCTCAGCGAGCCCGGCAGCCTGCGGACCTGCTCCGAGGGGAAGCTCAGCGTCCGCGCGCGGTTGAGCGCCACCTCGGAGATGTCCGTGCCCAGCACGGTGCTGCTCGGATCCGCCCGGGCCTCGTCGAGCATGATGAGGAGCGTGGCCACCTCCTCGCCCGTGGCACAGCCCGCGCTCCAGACTCGCAGGGGCCGCCCCAGCGACTTCGCCGCCAGCGGCTCCAGCACGTGGGCGCGGAAGTCCGCCAGCTGCACCTCGTCCCGGAAGAGATCCGTCTTGTGGACGGCCACCACGGCGATCAGCGTGGACAGGTCCGCCACGCCCGAGGGGGACTGCAGGTGGAGCAGGTACTGCTGCTCGGAGAGCGAGCCCTGGAGCACCGCCAGGCGCTCATCCAGCCTGCGCCGCTGCGTCCCGCTCAGGGCCATGCCCGTCCGCGCCGCGATGAACGCCTGGATGAGCAGTGTGGACCGGACGGGCGTCACCGCGATCACCGGCCCAGGGCGAGAGGTTCACCGCGCGCCAGCCGCATCAGCGACGCGGCCACCTCGTCCCCATGGACCAGGTGATCCACCGCGTTGCGCTCCACGGCCGCACCCGGCATGCCGAACACCACGCAGGACTCCTCGTTCTGCGCCACGGTGACGCCACCGGCCTGCTTGATGGCGAGCATGCCAGCGGCCCCGTCCTCGCCCATGCCAGTGAGGATGAGGCCCAGCGCGCGCCGCCCATACGCCTTGGCCACGCTCTCCAGCAGCACCGTGGCCGAGGGCATGTGCCCATCCCGCTCCACGCCCGGCTTGAGCCCCACGCGTCCCCGGAACGGGATCACCATGTGCATGCCCGGCGGGGCGATCAGCACGTGCCCCGGCATCAGCAGCTCCCCGTCCTGCGCCAGCCGGACTTTGAGACGGGAGGAGTTGGCCAGCCACCCCGAGAGTGACTCGGCGAAGGCCGCGTTGATGTGCTGGACGATGGCAATGGGCGCCGGGAAGTCCGCGGGCAGCTCCGACAGCATCCGGTGGAGGATCTGCGGCCCGCCCGTGGAGGCCGCCACCGCCACCACGCCCACGCTGGCCGGCAGCAGCGCCGAGGGCCCGTCCTGCTTGGGTGGCGGTGTAATGCGCCTGGGGCCTCTCAGGTGGCGGATGACGCGCACCGAGGACAGCAGCTTCAGCTCCTTGGCCAGGTTCCAGGCCTCGAGCCCGTCGTCAATGGACGGCTTGACGCGCAGCCCCAGCGCCCCCAGCTCCAGCGCCCGGCATGTCAGCTCCGGCGCCTGGCTCCGCGGATCCGCCGTGAGCACCAGGATGGGTGTGGGGCACTCGGCCATGATGTGTTCCACGGCGGTGAGCCCGTCCATCACCGGCATGTCCACATCCATGGTGATGACGTTGGGGCGAAGCTCCTTGACGCGAGCCACTGCCTCCTTGCCGTCGGCGCAAGTGGCGATGACCTGGAGATCCGGGTCCTGGCCCAGTGCTTCGCAGATGAGCTGTCGGCAGATGAGCGAGTCATCGACCACCAGCACCGACACTTTCTTGCCCATTACCTGTGCATACCCCGTGCGCGCTGCCAGGAGTATACCGAATGCCTGGGATGTCCTCAGGGGGCCTTTAGCCCAGGAGGCGCTTCACCACATCCACCAGGTCCTGCCGGACCAGATCCCCCTTGGTGATGTAGCCGTCCGCCCCCACCGCCAACCCCTTCTTCCGGTCCTCCTCCCCCCCACGGGTAGTGAGGATGATGACCGGGAGTCGGTTAAGGGTGTCATGGCCCTTGATCTGGCGGGTGAGCTCCAGGCCATCCAACCCAGGCATCTCCAGGTCCGTCACCACGAGATCCACCTGGGTGTTGGAGAGCAGGTGGATGGCCTCGGCACCATCCGCGGCGGAGATGATGTCGTACCCCACCGCCTCCAGGAGCGCGGCGATGAGCTCGCGGGTGAGGGGTGAGTCATCCACGACCATGATGCGGCGGCGGTGGACCTCCTGGGTGCGAGGGGAGGCGCGAGGGAGGCGGCCGGAGAGGGAGCCATGGGCGCCCGCGGTGAGGTAGGCCGCGGCGAGCACCATGGCCAGGCGGCCGTCCGCCAGGGTGGTGGCACCGGTGAGGTGCCCGAAGCGCCCCAGCAGTCCCCGAAGGGGGAGGATGGCCTGGACGCGCTCCTCGAGCACGCGCTCCACCGCGAGCGCGGCGGTGGCGCCCTGGCTGCGCACCACGAGCACCAGCTCTCCCTCCGTGGGAGGCCGCTCCGGCGCCAGCCCCAGCAGGCTCGAGAGGTGGCCGAAGGGCAGCACCCGGCCGTCCACGTCCAGCGCGGGCCGCCCGGCCATCTCCGTCAGCGCCGACAGATCCAGCTTGAGCGCCCGGGTGACGTGGGTGGCGCTCAAGGCCAGCGTCTCGTCCCCCGCCTTCACGAAGAGCAGCGGCGCCACCGTGAGGGAGACGGGGACGCGGACCTCGAAGATGGTGCCCCACCCGGGCGCGGACTCGACGCCCACGTCCCCACCCAGCAGTTGCACCGCGCTGCGCACCGCGTCCAGCCCCACCCCGCGCCCGGAGATGTGCGTGGCCACCTCGCGCGAGGAGAAGCCGGAGAGGAAGATGAGATCTCGCGCATGGGCCTCGGTGAGCGCGCTGGCGGTCATCTCGTCCAGGAAGCCCCGGCGCACCGCCACCTTGCGCAGCATGGCTGTGTCCAGCCCCACGCCGTCGTCCTCCACGCGCAGGACGATGCGGTTGCCCTCTCGCGCGGCGCGCAGCGTGAGGCAGCCCTTGGGGCGCTTGCCCGCCGCCACGCGATCCACCCGGCTCTCCAGCCCGTGATCCAGCGCGTTGCGGATGAGGTGCAGCAGCGGCTCGCGCAGCGCCTCCACCACCGCGCGATCCGCGCGGGTGTCCTCGCCGTCCACCACCAGGTCCACTTCCTTGCCCAGCTCCCGGGCCAGATCTCGCACCACCCGCGGGTAGGGCTCGAAGAGGACCGACAGCGGCAGCATGCGGATGCGCTGCACCTCCTCCACCACCTGCCCGAGATCCCTCAGCTCCTCGTTGGCGAGCAGCTTCGCCTCGCGGTGCAGCGCGGCGGCCATGTCCTTGGCCTTGTTCAGCTTCGCCGCGAAGGCAGAGCCCGCCTGTCCCAGGTCCTCGGCCTCTCGGGCCAGCTGGGTCAGCGCACGGGCCAGCCCGAGGCGGCGGCCGTTGGCCAGCTCACGCCGGCGCGCCACCTGCGTGAGATTGGTGGCGGCGCTGGTGAGCAGATCCAGGCTGGAGACTTCGATCCGGACCGAGCTGTCCGCGCGCGGCTCCGGCCGCGGAGACTGGACCCCATGGCCCAGGGAGAGCCTGGTGGACTCGGATCCGGGAGCACCGGAAAGAGCCGGGCGGAGCGCCTGCCCGGACGGGCTCGGCGCCAGCGGACGAGCCGCCTGTGCCGATGAGGAGGAGGCAGTCCCGCCCGCGGCACCCGGTGCGGAGGGCCTGGCACCCGGTGCGCCCGCCATGACCCCGGCTGCGATGGGAATCGGCGTGAAGTACCGGGGTGCTGGGGGCGCCGCGGGGCTCGGCAAGGCCGGTGGGGAGGCAGGCTGCGGAGCCGTCGGGGCTGCGCCCTGAGCGGACGAGGGCTGCCCCGGGGCGGTGGTCGCCTTCGGCACGGCGGGCAGCACCACCGGCTCCGGCATGGGCGCGCCGCGCTGGGACACCTCGACGCGAGTGCGATCCCGGAGCCACGCCACCAGCTTCTCCACCTCGGGCGCATCGTCGGACGCCACCAGGCCGGAGAGGATCGTCACCGCGTCCGCGGACTTGAGCAGCGCGTCGGCGGAGTCGTGGGACAGCGTGTACTGGATCGGCTCGCTGGACTTGACGAGCTCCTCCATCTCGTGGACGAGCACGTTGATGCTGTCGAAGCCCATCATCCGGGCCTCGCCCTTGAGGCCGTGGAGCTCCCGGAGCGCCTTGCGCCCCATCTCCACATTGCCTCCGGACTCCAGCTCCACGATGGCGCGGTTGATGCGCTCCAACCGCACCCCCACCAGATCGCGGAACTGCTTGAGCAGACGATCCCGCGGAGTCACCCGTCGCTCCTCGGAGACGCCGCCTGGTTGATCTGGAACCGCTCCACCACGGTGCGCAGATCCAGCGCGAGCACCAGCAGATCCCCGTTGGCCGTGCTCACCTGCTTGGTGGCATTCAGGCTCTGCTGGGTGATGCGGAGGATGTCCGCCATGGTGTCCGCGAGCTGATCGGTGCCCGTCTGCTGCTGCTGGGTGGCCAGGGAGATGGAGCGCACCGCGTCCGACGTCTGCCCGGCCAGATCCAGGATCTGCTTCAGCGACTCAGAGACCTGCTGCGCCAGCGAGGTGCCGGTGTCCGTGGCACGCACGCCCCCATCCGTGGCCGCCACCGCGGCGCGCGAGGCCTCGCGCACCTCTTCGATGAGGCCCTCGATCTCCTTGGTGGACTCCAGGACGTTCTCCGCCAGGCGCCGCATCTCCGCGGCCACCAGCGAGAAGCCCCGGCCCACCTCTCCGGCCTTCGTCCCCTCCAGCTCCGCGTTCAGCGCCAGCAGGTCCGACTTGTCGGCCACACCGTTGATGAACTCGACGATCTTGCCGATCTGCTGCACGCGCTTGTTCAGCCGCGTCACCGCCGAGGCGATGGCCTGGTTGTCGTTGCGCATGCGGCTCATGGAGGCCAGGAAGGCCTCCGCGCTGCCCTGCCCGCCCTGGGCCGCCGCGAGCGTGCGCTGGGCGATCTCCGCCACCGAGCCGGCGTTCTCCGCGATCTGCCGCGCGCTCCGGGCCAGCTCCTCGGTGGTGGCGCTCGTCTCATCCAGCGAGCTGGCCTGCTCGGCGGCGCCGGCCTCGTAGCGGCCCGAGGTGGCGAGGATCTCCTCCGTGGTGGCGCTGATCTGCGCCCCCGCGCGCTGCAGCTGCGAGAGCACGTCCGCCAGGTGCGCCCGCATCATCGCGAAGGCGGCGGAGACGGCCCACACCTCGTCCTCGGCGGGGATCAGCCGTGGGGTGGCCAGGTTCCCGTCCGCGATGCGCCGCGCCTCCTCGGCCAGCAGACGGATGGGGCGCCCCACCAGCGTGCCGCCCAGGTACGCGGTGGTGAGCGCCAGCCCGAAGACGAGCAGGCACAGCGCCCCGCCGGACATGATGGCCTCCGTCCGCAACTGCTCCACCCGCGCCTCCTGGGCGTGCGGCGGCGTGGCCAGCACCTGCGCATAGGTGCGCTCCGCCAGCGCCGAGGCGAGGTTGGAGGAGAGCACCGCGGGCGTCACCACGGCGATGGCGGTGAAGATCACCAGCCGCGCGCGGATCTGCGCGCGCCGGGGCAGGGAGGCGATGAGCTGCGACTGGCTCAACCCGAACTCGCTCAGCCACAGCACCACCTGGCGGGCCCGCAGAGTGACCAGGCAGTGGACGAGCAGCGCGGTGATGGGCCCGAAGAGCACCCCCAGGCCGGCGACGCTCATCCCCGCGCGCCAGCCCCCTGGGCCCACGAAGGCCACCACCACGCCCATCAAGGCGGTGCTGATGAGCCACATCAGCAGTGACTTGACGAAGGTTGCATCGGCGGCGCTGGTGGCCTCCACCGTGGCCTGGGAGAGGCTCTCCGGGGTGGGGAGCACGTCGCGGCGCTCCAGGCCGCGCAGCACCCGCAGGTTCCGCATCAGCAGGGCGGCCCCCACCACCGTGGCGATGCCGCAGGCCAGCACGCCCATCGCCGCGAGCAGGTCGAAGGCGCTCGCCAGCGTGTCCTTCAGGGTGAGCCAGGCGTAGTGACACGCCAGCGCGGCCCCGACGAGGTTGCCGACGGGCACGGGGATCACCAGGTGCCGGCTGAAGGAGGCGCGCCGGTTCGTGCTGCTCGTGCTCATGGGCTAGCCCTCTCTCCCGGCCAGTTGGAAGCGCTCCACCACGAGCTTGAGATCCCTCGCCAGCGAGGACAGATCGCTGTTGGCGGCCACCATCTGCTTGGTCGCCGAGGCGTTCTGCTCGGTGACTCGGAGGATGTCTCCCATGGCGGCGGCCAGCTGGTCGGTGCCCGTCTGCTGCTGCTGGGTGGCCAGGGAGATGGAGCGCACGGCATGGGAGGTCTGCCGCGCCAGCTCGAGGATGAGGCTGAGGCTCTCATCCACCTGCGCCGCCAGCAGCGTGCCCGCGTCCGTCGTCTTCAGCCCCGCCTCCGTGGCCATCACCGCCGCGTGGGTCGCGTCGCGGATCTCCTCGATCAGCTGCTCGATGGTGCGCGTGGAGCGGATCACATTCTCCGCCAGGCGCCGCATCTCCGCGGCCACCAGCGAGAAGCCCCGGCCCACCTCTCCGGCCTTCGTCCCCTCCAGCTCCGCGTTCAGCGCCAGCAGGTCCGACTTGTCGGCGATCTCGTTGATGAACTCGACCACCTTGCCGATCTGCTGCACGCGCTTGTTGAGCCGGACGACGGCGTCCGCGATGGACTGGTTGTCCTCCTTCATCCGCTGCATCGCGGTGAGGAAGGCCGCCGCGTTGCGCTGCCCGCCCTGGGCCGCCGCGAAGGTGCGCTCGGCGATGCCGGCCACGGACTCCGCGTTGCCGGCGATCTGCTGCGCGCTCCGGGCCAGCTCCTCCGTGGTGGCGCTCGTCTCGTTGAGCGAGCTGGACTGCTCATCCGCGCCCGACTCCTGCTCCGTGGAGGTAGCCACCAGCTGCTCGGTGGTGCTGGAGATCTGCATGCCCGCGCGCCGCATCTGCGCCAGCGCCTGGCCCAGCTGGGCCTGCATCTGCACGAAGGCGGCCGAGGCGGCCCACACCTCGTCCTCGGCGGGGATGACGCGCGGCGGGCGTAGATCTCCCTTGGCGATGCGCGTGGCGTCCTCGGAGATGGCGCGAAGCGGCTCGGACAGAGCGGAGCCAGCGGCGTACGACGTCCCCAGCACCAGCAGGATGACGAAGGCCGACAGCAGCCCCAGCGCCAGGTTCCGCTCGCTGCGAGCCTGGGCCACCACCGCCTCCTGGGCCTCCAGGCCGCGGGCCTCGAGGATCTCGTCCATCACCCGCCACGCACGAGAGATGGACACGTCCAGAATGAAGATGGAGGGGCAGAGCACCGCGATGGCAGTGAAGGTCAGCAACCGCCGACGGAGGTTCTGCCGCCGGGGAGGCACCGCCTCGATGAACTCCAGCGCGGACAGGCCCTCGTTGGCGATGCGATCAGCAGCGGTGCGGCTGCGGCGCACCACCAGCAGGTGGATGAGCAGCGCACTCAGGGGCCCCAGCGCCAGCACCACCAGCGCGATTTGCAGGCTCACCTGCCACGGCTCATCCACCAGCGGAGGGAAGGCCAGGGCCACCAGCAGCGTCCCCCCCCACCAGCCCAGCAGCGTGAACCAGAAGCAGCGCTCGGGGATGACTCGCGCCTCCTGGAGCGCCTGGCGCAGATTCTCCGGCGTGGGCGGCAGCTTGCCCCGCTCCACCGCCCACAGCGACCGCAGCGCGCGCCGCTCGAGGATGCTGGTGAACCCCAGGCTCAGGCCCAGCGCCAACGCCACCAGGAAGAGGAAGGTACGCCAGGCGCCCGGCGGCGTGGACTCCAACTGCCCGTACGCCAGCGCCAGCACCAGGCCCATGCCGCCGCCCAGCCAGGACGGCCGCGTCATCCACCGCGCCAGCCCCTTCACTCCAGCGCCCGTGCTCATGCGGCCTCCCGGGAGGCGCCTGCGAGGAAGTGCTCGAACTCCACCAGCCGCACCAGCGGCCAGAGCTCCCCGCGCACGGAGATGAACCCCAGCAGACACCCGCCCGCCACTCGCACCAGCGCCGGGGGCGTGGGCAGCACGCGATACACCTCCGCGTCGATCTCCAAGGTGTCCACCCCCACCGTCTCCCCCGAGGGTGCCAGCAGCACGCGGGAAGCGCCCGCCGGCTCTCCGAAGGCCTGGCGCGCCGAGCGCGAGCGCCCCGCGTGGAGCGAGGGCGCATCGATGACGGCCACATCCACCGCCGGGAAGGCGATCCGGTGCGCCCCGGCATGACACAGAAGTGTCCCGCTGACCCGAAGCCCTTGCATGGCTCAGGCTCCCTGACTGAGGTGGTCGAAGAGCCCGTCGGGATCAATCACCGCCACGTCCCGCTGGGCGCCCTTGGCGGGGCCGCGCAGGTGCATGTGGACACCGCTGGTGCCCAGCGGCTCCAGGCTCCCGGAGACCAGGGACACGCCCGCCACCGTGCTCGCGGTCAACGCCAGCGAGCCCTTTGGCAGCCGGACCAGCACCGCGCGCTTCGTGGACTGGCTGCCAGTGCCCACCAGCAGCGCCATGTCCACGACCGGGATCACCTCGCCCCGGTGCGCGAAGACGCCCAGCAGAAATGAGGGAGCACCCGGCACCCGCGTGAGCTCAGGGAAGGTGACCACCTCCGCCGCGCTCTCCGCAGGCACCGCGTACCAGCTACTCCCACATGCAAACACAAGGTAGGACTGTCGGCCTTCGGCCTCAGTAACGCCCATCGTGCGACAGCCTACCTCAGATCACCGGCGAAACTCGACGCGGCGGTTCTGGCTCCACGCTCCCTCGTCTGAAGCCTGGTTAAGCGGGCGAGTCTCGCCGTAGCCCACCGTCTCCAGGCTCCGGGCAGGGATGCCCAGGTCAGAGAGGTAGCGCTTGACGGAGACGGCGCGGCGGTTGGAGAGCTGGAGGTTGTACTCCTCGGTGCCGCGCTCGTCAGCGTGGCCCTCGAGGGTGATCTTCCCAGTGACCTTGGTGGACTTGATGCAGTCGGCCAGCTCGGACAGGCGGCTCTGGGACTCGGAGGTGAGGGTGGCCTCATTGAAGCCGAAGCCGACGGGCTCCCAGTTACACTCCTTGGGGCCGGCCGTCACGCACTGGCCGCCCTTGCACTCCTGGCCCTCGCCGCAGTCGGCGCTGGTGGAGCAGGTGTTCTGAGGCGCCTGGCAGCGGCCACTCTCGCACTTGCTGCCGGAGGGGCACTGATCGTCGCCCTTGCACTGGGCGGGGGCGCACTTGCCCGCCTCGCAGATGCTGCCATCACCGCACTGGGTGTCCGTGGTGCACTCGGGGCCCTTGGGCACGCACTTGTTGGCCTGGCAGGTGAAGCCCTCTTTACAGTTCTGATCGGTTGCGCACTCCTGGCACGTGCCCTGGACGCAGACCTCGCCCTTCTCCTGGCACTGCTCGTCGCTCTCACAGTTGGGGTAGGGCTTGGGACAGCCCGTCATGAACACCATGGCGAGAGCGAGCCCTGCCACCATCGAAATCTGTCGCATCGTTCCCTCCAAAAAATCCGTTGAAGTGCCCGTGCACGGACGGGGCGCCGTGCTCGCGTGTAGACCCAAGCAGCCAAGTGAGTCAAAGCAATTTGCTCCTGCCACAGGCTTGCAGTGGGGCTCTCGGAGCGAGCAGGGAAACCTTGAATCGCCTCATTCATTCCGGAACAGTGCGCGGGTCCTCCCTCCGCTCCGCTCCCAGGGCGTCCCCTGAATGTCCGCCCCCGCTCCCTCCCCCAGCGAAGAGAAGCCCCCTGCGGCAAGCCCGGCGCGACAGCTGAGAGCCCCCTTCGAGGCCCCGGAGGCGACGCGCGGCCAGCTCGTGGCGGGGCTGTGGCTGCTGATGGTGGCCACGGCGCTGTTCCGCCTGCCTCCGCTGCTCAATGCGCGCGGGGTGCACTCGGACGCGGCGGTGGTGGGCCTCCAGGCCCGTCACATGCTCGAGGGGGAGTGGTCCTGGTTCCTGTGGGGAGCAGGCTACCAGGGCTCGTTCGATGCCCTGCTCGCCGCCCTGGCATTCAAGATCGCGGGGGCGACACCGCTGGTGCTGATGCTCGTGCCGCTGGCGGGCCACGTGCTGCTGGAGGTGCTCACCTTCGACATCCTCCAGAAGCGAGTGGGCGCGGCGCTGGGGCTGCTGGCGACGCTGCCCGTGGTCTTCACGCCCCAGGCCATCAACGGGGCGGCGCTCTATGCACCGCGCCAGTGGTGCATCACCTTCGTCTTCCTGGGGCTGTGGCTGCTGGATGGGGCGAGCCACTCCCGGCGGCCGCTGCTTCGCTACGCCCTGGGCACGCTCATGGGCCCGCTGGCGCTCTACCTGGATCTGTACGCGCTGCAGCTCATGCCCGGCTTCGCCCTCTTCGCCCTCGCGTGCTGCGCTGACGCATGGCCAGGGCTGGCGCGCGGGTGGCGCCGTGTGGCGGCCACCGTGGCGGGCGGGGGGGTGGGCTGGCTCAGCCTCCAGTGGCTGCGGCAACACGCGGGGGCCTCGTCCTCTCCGACGAGCCTCTCGCTCGAGCCGATCGAGCGGAACGCCCGCCTGCTCTGGGAGACGTGCCTGCCCTGGGTGCTGAGCTATGGCGTCTATGTGCCGGGCCACAACCTCTACCCGGACCGGTGGGCGGCCCCCCTGCCCTTCGCCCTCGTCCAGAAGCTGGGGGCGGCGCTGCTCATGCTGGGAATCGTCGTGGGCGGCCTCTCGCTGTTCTTCCGGCGGCTGCCCTGGGGCGCACGGCGGCTGGGGCTCCTGGGCGCGGTGGTGAGCGCGGCGGCGCTGGGAGGCTTCCTGGTCTCTCCCATGCCCGTGGACATGGGGGCGGCCCGCTACCTGGCGCCCATTGTCTGGTTCTCACCCTTTGCGCTGGCTCCGGTGGCGCTGCTGCTGCGCCCCCGCCGCTTCGTGTGGGCGCTGGCACCCTATGTCCTTGCCGCGGCCGTGGGGGGGTGGCTGAGCTACGGCCTCTACGTGAAGGGCCCCCTGCCACGGCTCGACGCGCGAGGCGTGGCGGAGGAGGAGCGGGAGGTGGCGCGGGTGCTGCGGGAGCGAGGGGTGACGGCGGCGGCCGCGCAGTACTGGCTCGCCTACCGGCTGGCCTTCCTCTTCGAGGAGAACCCCACGGTCATGCCGCTCCACCCCGGCGAGGACCGGTACCTGCCCTACCGGGAGGCGTTTGATCGGGCGCCGCGGGTGGCCTTCCTCTTCCACCCCTCCGAGCCCCGGGCGCAGCCGGAGCCTCATGAAGGGATGCTGCGCCAGACGGGGGCTCGGTACGAGCGACTGGAGGTTGCGGGCTTCACCCTCCTCATCGTCTCGCGCTGAGGGCCGAGGCCCCGGCCGCTCCCTTGCATCGTGTTGGACCCTGCGATGCCGAAGCCCTTGAATCTCCTCACCCGTTCTCGAACAGTGTGGCTCTGTGGCCACACCCCGAGCCCCGAGGTCCACGCTCCATGCCTGCGTCCGTGCTGATCGTCGATGACGAGAAGAACATCTTGCTCACGCTGAGCCAGTCGCTGCAGCTGGCGGGCTATCACACGGAGCTGGCGGGCTCGGGGCAGGTGGCGCTGGATGTGGCCTCGGCACGGCCGGTGGACGCGGTGCTCATGGACGTGAAGATGCCGGACATGGACGGGCTCACGGCGCTGGCACGGCTGCACGAGCTCAAGCCGGAGCTGCCCGTCATCATGATGTCCGGCCACGGCACCATCGACACGGCGGTGAAGGCCACCCAGCTGGGGGCGCGGGACTTCCTGGAGAAGCCCATCGCACGAGAGCGGCTGCTGGTGGCGCTGCGCAACGTGCTCAAGCACCAGGCGGTGATCGAGGAGCTGCATGAGCTGCGGGCGCAGCTGGGCCGCTACGACATGGTGGGCATCGGGCCTGCCATGCAGCGGATCTTCTCGCTCATCCAGCGCACGGCCCCCTCCGAGGGCCGCGTCCTCATCACGGGAGAGAACGGCACGGGCAAGGAGCTCATCGCCCGCGCGCTGCACCAGCACTCGAAGCGCAAGGGTGGCCCGTTCGTGAAGCTGAACTGCGCGGCGGTGCCGCACGAGCTCATCGAGAGCGAGCTGTTCGGGCATGAGAAGGGCGCCTTCACCGGGGCGGTGAGCGTGCGGCGTGGCAAGTTCGAGCTGGCGCATGAGGGGACGCTCTTCCTGGACGAGATCGGCGACATGCCGGCCGCCATGCAGGCCAAGCTGCTGCGCGTGCTGCAGGAGGGAGAGCTGGAGCGCGTGGGCGGCGCGGAGACGATCAAGGTGGACGTGCGCGTCATCGCCGCGACGAACAAGAACCTGGAGAAGGAGATCTCCGGGGGCCACTTCCGCGAGGACCTCTACTACCGCATCAACGTGGTGCAGATTCACTCGCCCCCGCTGCGCGAGCGGCGCGAGGATCTGCCGGATCTCATCGACACCTTCCTGAAGGAGGCGTGCGCACGCAACGGGCGCAAGCCGCTGAAGCTCTCTCCGGAGGCGATCTCGGTGATGGCAGGCTACGACTACCCCGGCAACGTGCGCGAGCTGCGCAACCTGGTGGAGCGGCTGGCCATCCTGTGTGAAGGCCCGGTCGTCTCGGGCAACGAGGCGCTGGAGCTGCTGCCCCGAGGCCGTGGCCAGGTGGCCTCCCCCTTCCCCGTTAGCGCCCCGCCCACCATCCCGACGTCTTCCCCCCTCACCGCCATTCCGCCTTCCCAGGCTCCTGCCGAGTTCCTCGCGCCGCGCGCACCGGAGCCGGCCCCGCCCGTGGGCTTCCGCCCCCGTGTGGATCGCACCTTCCGCGAGCAGGTGGAGGACGCGGAGCGAGAGATCATCCTCCACGCGCTTGCCCACACCCAGGACAACGTGACGGAGGCTGCACGTCTGCTGGATCTGGAGCGCGGCCACTTCTACAAGAAGATGAAGGCGCTGGGCCTGCGGCGGAGCTCAGCGGACAAGGAGCCCACCCAGGGCTCTAGCGGAGAGTGAGAACCGCAGGACCCGTGCCCAGTGCTTGAGTATCCCTTCGCCTTCCTTGCCCGCAGGTACGGGAATCGACGGTGCCGAGGCGGGTTGAGCACCCTGGAGAGTGACGAATGCAGGAGCAGCGCGCAGTGATGGGGTGGACGTTGGTGCGGGTCGCCTTTGGGGTCCTGCTGTCCCTGGGCCACGGGCTGCCGAAGGCCCTCAGCGGGGCGAAGAACCTCACCGCGAATGTCGCGGACATGGGCCTGCCCTTCCCCGCCTACTTCGCCTGGTGCGCGACGCTCACGGAGCTGGTGGGCGGGCTCCTGATCGCGGTGGGTGTCCTGACGCGGCCCGCCGCGGCCTTTGCCTCCTTCACCATGCTCGTGGCGCTCTACGACCACCGCGTGGATCCCTTCGCCAAGGCGGAGAAGGCGCTGCTCTTCTTCGCGGTGTTCGTGGCCATCACCCTTGCCGGTGCAGGCCCGTGGAGCCTCGACGCGAGGCTGCGGCGCCGCGCCTAGCCCCAGGGCCTCGGACCGCAGCCGGGTGCTCGCCCCTCAGGCGGCCACGCGCTCGATGCACTCCGGCACGTCGTTGGTGGGCGAGTTGACCACGCGCGCCACCTCATAAGCGTCGAGGAAGTCGTCCGGGCAGGACACCAGCAAAGGCTGGAGCTCCGCGGCCTCCACCGGCTCCGGGCGCAGCCACTGCTGCTGCCCAGCAGGCGAGAGGATGACCGGCATCCGATCGTGGATGGGCGCTATCAGCGCGTTGGGGCCCGTGGTGAGGAGGCTGCAGGTGCGCACCACCTCGCCCGTCTCAGGAGAGGTCCACTCCTCCCACAGCCCGGCCAGCGCGAACGGCTTCCGGTCCTTGCGGTGGAAGAAGAAAGGCGTCTTCGGCTTCGTCGTCTGCTTCCACTCGTAGTAGCCATCAATCAGGAGCAGGCAGCGCCGCCGCTTGAGCGCGGAGCGGAAGCTGGGCTTCTCGGCCACCGTCTCGCTGCGAGCGTTGATGAGCTTGCTGCCAATGGACGCGTCCTTCGCCCAGGACGGGATGAGCCCCCACCGGTAGGCATCCAGCATCCGCTGCCCGTCATTGGCGACGACCGGCATCAGCTGGGTGGGAGCAAGGTTGAACCGGGGGCGATCAATCGCATTGCGGATGCCCGCGAGGGCGAACTCGCGAGCGATCTCGATCGCAGGAGTCTGGACGGTGACACGGCCGCACATGGGGCCAGAGTATCGCCGCCCGGCGCGGGCGCTCCAAGCGTTACTCGGCGTGGGCCGCGAACCCCTCAAAGACGGTGGCAGGGGGACCGGCCAGCCGCTCCAGCGCCTCCTCGAGCGCGTGGTTGCTCCAGGCGGTGTCCCCCTCACAGGCCCCGCAAAGAAAACCGGCGTGGGGTCAGAGCCTCGCTCCGTCCCCACGCCGGGAATGTTCAGCTCTCGGTAGCGACTACCGGGTGATGCTCACCGAGGCGTCATCGAGGAAGAAGCTGGTGGCCAGCGACGAGTCCTCGGTGCCGTTGAAGTAGATGCGGATCGTCTGGCCCTTGTACGCGGCCAGGTCGAACGTCCGCAGCACGTACGCAGAGCCCTTGTTCAGGTTGCTGTAGGTGCCCAGCGTCCCGAGCACGGCGTTCGAGCTGCTGCGGACCTGGATGGCCAGCGTGTCGTAGACCTTGGTCGTCGTGGTCTCCGAGCTGGTGATCTTCACCCACACGTTGAGCGAGGCGCTGCAGGCCGTCGAGGGGATGGAAATCTGCTGGTAGGCGTAGTCCGTCATGGTGCGGCCGTAGCCGTTCAGCCACGCCTTGTAGGTGCCCGAGCGAGGCGCGCTGCCGCCCGTCCCGCTGCTGATGACACCCGAGGAGGTCGTCCAGCCCGTGGCGCCCTCGAAGCCCCCGTTGCTCAGGAGCTGCTCGGTGATGCTGCAGTTGCCGACAGGGTTGTCCACGGTGACGCTCACCGCACCCGAGTTGGCCGAGTTGCCGGCCCCGTCGAAGGCCCTGCTGGTCAGCGAGTAGCTGCCGTTGGCCACGCTCGTGGTGTTCCAGCTGACGCTGTACGGCGAAGTCGTGTCAGAGCCGATGAGCGTGCTGCCCGCGTAGAAGTCGACCCGGGCCACACCCACGTTGTCCGAGGCGTCGGCGCTGATCGTCGCGGCGCCGGTCAGCGTGGAGCCGCCCGCCGGCGAGGTGAGGTTGGTGCTGGGCGGCGTGGTGTCGCCCGGCTGGCCGCCACCGATGAAGCCACTGTAGAGCAGCACGTTCGGAGAGCCCGTGCCGGGGCTGGTCACCTTGCCCGGGGTGCCGTTGGTCACCAGCGCGTCACGCACCTGCTGCGGCGTGGCGGCGGGGTTGGCGCTCAGGTACAGCGCCGCGACGCCGGCCACGTGCGGGCTGGCCATCGAGGTGCCGCTGATGGTGCTGGTGGAGGTGTCGTTCGTCGACCAGGACGAGGTGATGTTCGAGCCCGGCCCGAAGATGTCGAGGCAGGTGCCGTAGTTCGAGTACGAGGCGCGCGCGTC
>NZ_DASPHO010000559.1:0-7545 GCF_035629615.1 Hyalangium sp.
CTGGGCCTCCTGCTGGTCCATCCGCGCGCGGTGCAGCAGGTAGCCCATCATGGCCGTCAGGATGATCAAGCCCACGGCGCTGGCGA
The DNA here is from genome assembly GCF_035629615.1 of Hyalangium sp. GTDB lineage: Bacteria > Myxococcota > Myxococcia > Myxococcales > Myxococcaceae > Hyalangium. Next base: position 87 of record NZ_DASPHO010000559.1, read on the forward strand.
CGAGCACCTCGATGAGCGTGAAGCCTCGCCGCGCCGAAGAAGAGACGCGCGCTACCATCGCAGCACCTCCCTTACCAGGGTGCGGCCATCCGGGGTGACGATGGTGACCCTCGCGCGCACGTAGCGGAACGAGGGGAACCCCACTCGCACGTCGAGGTCCTCGACGAGCTCGGGAGTGATGGTCCAGGCCCAGTCCGGGTGTCCTGGAACGGTGCCGCCGGAAGGGCTCCTCCACACGGGCGAGCCCGGAGGCTGGGCGCGCAGGTACTCGAGCCGCTCGGCCGCGGCGCGCTCCCGCTCCAGCTCCTCGATGCCGCGAGTCAGGCTCCGCGAGGCGGCCACCTCTCCTGAAGAGATCGCGGCAAGGGTCAGCGAGAGCAGGACTCCGCCTGCGAGCGCCTCCACGAGCAGGTGCCCCGCCCTGCTTCGCTTCGAACGCGAGGCCTTCATGGGCAGCCTCCCGCCTCATCCTCGAGCGTGCACACGGGCCCGTTCGGCGCGGCCATGACGACGCGCAGAGAGTCCTCGCGGCCGACCAGGAAGCGCTGGGGAGCGTTGTCCCAGATCCGCCCTGTGGGGCGGAACACGAGGGTCCTCGAACCCTCCAGCCGCACCGTCATGCGATCGGGGAGAGTAAGGCGCTCCACCTCGACGAAGGCGAGCGGATTGGCGGGGGACTCACAGTCCACGTCACGTCGGCGGCTGACGAGCAGGGCATCGCCGGGAGTGTTGGAGCCGACGGGGATGCCGTCCGCGAGGATCTCGACCTGATGGCACCGTCCCGTCTCGACGGCGCGCAGTCGGGCACGTACCAGGAGCTGGGCGGTGGCGTCCGTGGCCCTCCGCAACCGGTAGCGCGCCTGGAGGGGCTGCAGCCCGACAGCCGTCATGGCGCTCATGATGGCGAGCAGCGCCACCGTGACCATCAGCTCCATGAGGGTATAGCCGCGCATCCGCCCCCAGCAGACCATGAACGCACCCCCGAGGGCACCTCCCCTCCTGGCCCTCGGAGCTGACGGCTGCGGCGACTACCGGCCTCGGCGGCCCGGCGCCTTCTTGCCCCGCCCCTTCGCCTGGGCCTTGGCGGGCGCGGCCTTCTTTGCCCGAGCCCCTGCCTTGGCGGACTTCCGAGCCGGAGCGGCCCGCCGGCTGCCCCCTTGCGACTTCGGCTTCGCCTGCTTCCGGGGGGCACCCTTCTGATACTTGGGCTCGTAGAGCTGGACCACCACACCTCCGGGCATCGTGAAGTAGGTCACGTACCCGTAGCCATGGTCGGCGACCTCGCTCTGGAACTCCACTCCGCGCGCTTTGAGGTTCTTCACCGTTCCTTGAATGTCATCGCAGTAGAACGAGACATCATGGGTGCCGGCGGGCGGCTTTCCGGACTCGTCGACGGGATGGACGCCGAGGTCTGCCTCCGGAAGATCGAAGATGAGCCATCCGTCGCCCACGTCCGTGTGCGGCAGCTGGAGCTTGTCGCGAAGGAAGGCACGCATCGCCTCCGGCTCAGACGAATAGAACAGCCCATGGAGACCGCGAATCATGATCTTCTCCTTCCGGGATCAGCCGCGCAGGAACGCGGTGCCGAAGCTGCCAGCCTTCTCGGCCTCGCCCAGCAGGGCGTTCGCGGGCGAGATGCCGACGATGTGGATGGCCTCGATGCCCTCCTCCAGCATGGCGAGGCTCTCCTCCACCTTGGGGATCATCCCGCCCTGGATGACGCCAGAGGCGATCTTCTCCTTCGCCTCGGCGGGGGTGAGGGTGGGCAGGCGCGTGGAGGGATCGTCCTTGTTGGCCAGCACCCCGGGCACGTTCGACACCAGGAACAGCTTGGCGGCCTTGAGCTTCGCGGCAACGCGCGTGGCTACGGTGTCCGCGTTGATGTTGAACACGTTGCCCTGCGCATCCCCGGACAGCGAGCCGAGCACGGGCACCACGCCCGCGTTGGACAGCCTCTCGAAGAGCGCGGTGTTCACCTCGGTGACATCGCCCACGAGGCCAAGATCGATCGGCTCAGGCCCGGCGCCGGTGATGACCTTGGCGGGCCGCTTGCGCGCGTCGATGAGGCCCGCGGAGACACCTGTGGTGCACACCGCGGGCACGCCGGCCATGCGGAACGCGGCGGCCACGTCCACGGAGACCTGGCCCGCGAGCGTCATCTTCATCACCTCGAGGGTGGCCTCGTCAGTGACACGTCGCCCGCCCACCATCTTCGGGATGAGGCCGAGCTTCTGGGTGAGCTCGGTGGCCTGGGGCCCGCCGCCGTGGAGGACAGCGACGCGGACGCCCGCCTCCAGGAAGGCGCGCACGGCGGCCCCCACGCTGGCGGCCAGCTTGGGCCTGTCGGAGGCCAGCTCGCCGCCGATCTTCACGACGAACCAGCGGCCCTTGAAAGCCGCGAGCCCGCTCACGGCCACAGCCCCGGCTCGGCCAGCGTGGTGCGCTCGTCGAAGCCCATCATCACGTTGAAGCTCTGGATGGCCTGGCCCGCGCCGCCCTTGACCAGGTTGTCCAGGGTAGAGAAGCAGACCACGCGGCGGGTGTCCCCCGTGACGGGGCCCAGCGTGAAGCCCACCTCCACGTAGTTGCTGCCGGAGACGCCCACCACCTCGGGCTGCCTCCCACCACCGACGACGCGGATGAAGGGCTCCTTGCCGTAGGTCTCCTTCCAGAGCGCGTCCAGCTCCTCCTGGGTGGTGGAGGCAGGCACGTCCGCGAAGGAGGTGGAGAAGATGCCGCGCGGCAGGGGCGCGGAGACAGGGACGAACTCCAGCGAGAGATCCTGCGCGGCGCCGGCGAGGCGGAGCGTCTGGAGGATCTCGGGGATGTGCTGGTGCTCGAGCGGCTTGTACGTGCGCAGGTTGCTGGCGCGCAGCGGGTGGTGGGTGGTGATCTGCGGGTTGGCGCCGCTCCCGGAAGAGCCCGTGGCCGCCACGGTATGAACGGGCCCGCGCAGCTTTCCGCCCCTGGCCAGCGGCAGCAGTCCCAGGGCGATGGTGGTGGCGAAGCAGCCGGGGCTGGCGACATAGCGCGCCTTGCGGATCGCCTCGCGGTTGAGCTCGGGCATGCCGTAGACGAAGGTGCCATCCGTCAGGTGCTGGGGCGCCGGGTGGGTGACGCCGTAGTACTTCGCATAGGCGGCCGGGTCGCGCAGGCGGAAGTCGCCGGACAGGTCGACGATGCGCGTGCCCGAGGAGAGGATCTCCATCACCACCTGGGCGGTCGTCTTGTGCGGCATGGCCAGGAATGTGACGTCCGCGCCAGCCACGGCCTCGGCGGGCGCGAGCTGCTGGAAGGTGAGATCCGTGAGGCCGGCGAGGTTGAGGTGGACGTCGCCCACCTTCTTGCCAATGTTGTCCACCGCGGTGGTGCGGATGACCTCGACGTTCGGGTGGAAGAGGAGCCGGCGGAGGATCTCCGCGCCGCCGTAGCCCGTACCACCGATGAGGACTGCCTTGACCTTGTTGGCCATGTGCCTGGACTCCTGAGGGGTTCCGAGCGCGTGTATAGGGTCTTGCCGCGCGCGAATCCACACCGCACGGCATCTCCTCGCTCTTCCCTCCTGGCGGGCAGGCGTACCGTTGACTACTCGAAAAGCACCTGCCCACCTCCCGAGGTGGCGATGTCGCTCTGGGGAGGGTTGCCGAGGACGGTGACGTCCGAGCCGCTCGACGCCGTACCGGAGATCTGCTGGGTGACGTGGAGCCTCGCGCGGGAGCTGTCGCTCACCGCGATCTCCGCCACCTCCACGGCCAGGTCCCCTGCCTGCACCTCTCCGTTGCGGACAGCCACCAGCGTGAGCTTCCTGGCAGTGCCGGAGACGTTCACCGTGGAGCGGCCGGCGACCCTCAGGGTGAGGCTCTCCGTGTCGATGCCGCTGGCGCTCATGCGCGTGCCGTTGAGCGCCTGGAGCTCCGTCAACGTGGGCGTGACGACAGTGACGACAATGGGCTCGGAGGGCAGGAGGCTGAGGCCCTGATCCAGATCCGAGGTGAGGATCCCGTCCCGGAGCTCCAGTCGGATGAAGTCCAGGAGGTTCGAGTCGCCGCGGATCTTCACGGAGGGGGTGACGCCCACGGTGATGTCCCCATGAAGGCCCGCGGCCAGGAACACGCCGGAGAAGGTGCCAGTTGGACGCTCCTGCTCGACGATGTCACCATTGCCTTGGATATCCTCACAGCCCGCCAGGGCCACGACGAGTACTGCCCACAACGTCCGCTTCATCTGCATGGTCTCGCCCCTTTGCATTCCAGGTGCCACGAGCCACTGGCCATCGCACGAGGGCTGTGGAACGGTGGAGAGCATGAGCACCCAGTGGATCCTGCGTCCTATCAAGCCGAAAGACGACGCGGCGGTGGCCGCCATCATCCGCGCCGTGATGCCGGAGTTCGGGGCCAGCGGCCCGGGCTTCGCCATCCATGATGCGGAGGTGGATACGATGAGCGCATCGTACTCTCGGTCGAGGCACGCGTACTTTGTCGTCGAGCAGGACGGCCGGGTCGTGGGGGGTGGCGGCTTCGCCCCGCTGGCGGGGGCAGACCCGTCCGTGTGCGAGCTGCGGAAGATGTACTTCCTGAAGGAAGCGCGAGGGCATGGGCTGGGGGAGAAGCTGCTGAGGCGGTGCCTGGCCTCCGCCAAGGAGGCGGGCTACCAGCTCTGCTACCTGGAGACGCTGACGGGGATGGACCGGGCGCAGAAGCTGTATGAGCGGCTGGGCTTCAGCCAGATTCCCAAGGCCCTGGGCAACACGGGGCACTTCGGCTGCAACCGCTTCTTCACGCTGGACCTGAGCCACGCCTCCTTTTCGTAGGAGGCCAGGCAGGGGAGTTCTCCCTCGCCTGCTGAGCGAGCCTCCCTCCCTGCTCCTGCCTCCCATCCCCATCTTGAGCGGGAGGAGGTGCCGCATGGCACAGGAGCAGGACCAGGACAGGAAGAAGCTGCACGCAGATGAGGACAAGGAGCGGCAGCACCCGAAGGTGGACTCGGGAGATGTGTCGGGCCAGGGACGCGAGCGCCGGGAGGACACGGCGGTGTTTCCGCAGAAGCGAGGCACGGACGACTTCGGGACGCACGGCGGTCCCAACAAGCACGGGCGGAAGTGAGGCGACAGCTCCGAGTCCAGGGGATCGGAGCTGTCTGCTTCTCCCAGCGCGAGAGTCTCAGCGGATCTCGAACTCGCTGACGCCCAGGGGCTGGCCGTCAATGGACCACTCTGCCTTGTAGTGGCCCTGCGGCCAGCCCTTGTTGGGACGCGAGAGTGTGCCGCGCACGGTGTAGACGGCGCCCTTGGGGAGGGGCTGGTTCTGCGCGGGTACTTCGATGACGCTCTGGTCGATGAGCGTGTTGGGCGGCGCGGCCTTGCCTACGTCCACCGCGATCCACTTCGTCGTCACCTTGGTCCCGGCCTTGGGCACCGTGGAGAACTTCCCCACCGCCAGCAGCTCCGGCGCGGCCGTCGTGAACAGGGCCGTCACTCCCTGGCAGTCCCTGCTCGGGTTCTGCAAGCACAGCCCGAGCCTCGCCACGGGCGCTGTGGCGACGGGCCCCAGCACCACGTAGCGGCCGGTGCCTACGAGCACTCCGTCCTGGGTGTACTCGACGCGGTACTTGCCCGCCGGCCAGCCCTTGTTCGGCTTGTTGAAGTGGAGCTTGAGCGCGAAGCGGTTCCCGAGCCCTCCGAGCGTGTTGAAGGCGTCCGCCTTGAACTCCTTGTCCAGCACCTTGGTGTTGGGCGGTGCCGCGGCGCCCACATCCTCCGCGAACAACGTGCCCACCAGCTTGCTGCCCCGCTTGGGCACCGTCTTCGTCACCCACGTGGCGTAGATGTCATCGGTGCCGAACGGGATCTCCGTCTCGTTCTTCTGGCACTCCCCATCCACGGCCTGGGTGCAGACGAGCACCTCGGACTTCGCCGGCCCGGCGGCCTCGACCGTGACTCCGAACAACAGCACTGCGTACAGCAACAGGGTTCTCATGGTGTCATCCTCCCTATGGACCGTCCACGCCCCACACTAGCGCCGCGGGCTCAGGCTGGGGAGCGGCGGGCGCCCAGTCCGGCAAGAACGAACGACTAGACCCCATCGAAGGCAGCGTCGATGGCGGGGTCCGACCACTCCGCCGCGTGCACTGGGTAGTGGAACCGGGTGGTCGCGTGGAACACGGCCCGCGCTGCGCCCACAGGATCAGGAACCGAGAACTCTCCTCGTGCGACCCCGTCAGCAATGATTCGGGCCAGCTGCGCCTTGAGCGTCGCCACATGCGCGCCCACCACCTCTCGCGCCTCCGTGGTGAGCTGGTAGTAGGTGGCGAACAGCTCGGGGTCGTCGCGCACCATCTTCCGCTTGGACTTCATCAGGACGTCGAACCAGCGACGCAGGCGCTCCGGCGCAGGACTGTCCTCGGCAGCCACCGCGGCGAGCGGCGCCGAGATCCGGGTGAGCCAGCGCTCGGCGACGGCGTCACGCAGGGTCGCCTTGCTGGGAAAGTGCCGGTAGACACTCCCATGACTGACCCCCAGGGCTCGGGCGACGTCCACGACCGTCGCCTTCGTGGGCCCGAAGCGGCGAAGGACCTTCTCCGCCGCGTCCAGGATCCGCTCTGGCGTGAGCGCCGAGTCGTTCATCAGGTTCGAGCCCTCTCTCGCTCGCTGTCCAGCATCCCCATCTGGCGCGCATCGTAGCGATCACCCGCGACGGCGCCAGCGGGCACCGCACGCTCGATCGCCGCGAGGTCCTCCGCGGTCAGCGTCACGTCCAGGGCCCCCAAGGCCTCGGAGAGCCGCTCCCGGCGGCGTGCCCCGACGAGCGGCACGATGTCCTCTCCGCGAGACAGCGCCCAGGCGATGACGATCTGGGCCACGGTGACACGCTTCTGCTCGGCAATGGCACGCAGCGACTCGACCAGCGCCAGGTTGCGGTCGAGGTTCTCCCCCGTGAAGCGCGGCAGGTGCGAGCGGAAGTCGGGCGCTCCCTTGTTCGCGGCGTCCTTTGACCACCGCCCGCTGAGCAAGCCTCGCGACAGCACGCCATACGCGGTGATGCCCACGCCGAGCTCGCGGCACACCGGGAGGATCTTCTCCTCGACGCCCCGAGACAGCAGCGAGTACTCGATCTGCAGGTCTGCCACCGGATGCACGGCGTGGGCGCGACGGATCACCTCGGTCCCCACCTCCGACAGACCGAGGTGCCGCACGTAGCCCGCCTTCACCATGTCCGCGATCGCGCCCACCGTGTCCTCGATGGGCACGCTCGGGTCCAGGCGCGCGGGCCGGTAGATGTCGATGTAGCTCGTGCCGAACCGGCGCAGCGTCATGGCCAGGAAGTTCTTCACGGAGGCCGGGCGGCCATCGACGCCGGTGAAGCCGCCAGCAGGATCGCGCAGGGCACCGAACTTGACGCTGAGCACGACCTGCTCGCGCTTGCGCCCTCTCAGGGCCTCTCGCAGGAGCAGCTCATTGTGG
>NZ_DASPHO010000560.1:0-5187 GCF_035629615.1 Hyalangium sp.
CCGCTCGAAGAGCCGTCGGTAGAAGTCCAGCTTGAAGGGGATGCGGCTGTTGTCCCGGTTCTTCCCGTTGCCGTTGGGGAAGTAGCAGTTGACGATCGTCAACCGCCCGAAGCGCGCCACCTGCAGGCGCCCCTCCGCGTCCATCTCCTTCACGCCGAGCACCGTCTCCAGGTCGTCCGGCGCATCCCGGGCGAAGAGGCCCACGCCGCTGTAGCCGGGGCGCTCGGCGGCCACGAAGTGCGTGCGCCAGCGCTTCAGGGCCCGCAGCTCCTCGGGGAGCTGCTCGGGGCGGGCTCGAACTTCCTGCACCGCCACCACGTGGGCCCGCGCTCCGGTGAGCCAGCGCTCGAACCCCTTCTTGTGGACCGCTCTCAGTCCATTCACGTTCCAGGACACGACTCGCACGGTAGGGTTATGGCGCGACAACCCCCGGCGAATCCAGTCGAATTCACGGGGCCATGGACGCCGGCTCGATCCCCTGCCCTACCAGGAAGGTCCGGACGGCCTGGGCGATCTCGCTCCCTGCCTCCACCAGCCCGGCGTGCCCCGCATCCGTGACGAGCAGCCACTGTGCCCGGGGCAGCATCCGCCGCATCTGCTCCATGTCGCTGAGCGGGACGATCAGATCGTGGGCCGCCGCGATGAGCTGCGTGGGCACCTGCACCCGCGCCAGCACATCCCACGAGTGCCCCACCATGAGCCCCTGGAGCGTCTTCCAGTAGGCCTCGGGGCTCATGCGGCGCAGGGAGAAGAAGAACTCGTCGATATCCGCTCGCGGGGCTCGCGACCGCAGGGTCCCCGTCAGCCGGCCCGCCGAGTAGGCGAGCGAGCTGGCCAGGAAGGCCCTCACCATCGGCGAGATCAGGGGTATCACTGGCGCGGCCGCATCGACGGCCTGCTTCATCGCCGCCAGGCCGAGCCGTGCCAGGCGCCCCTGCCTCCACGTGCCTGCAGCCCCGGCAGCGCCTGCGATGAGCGTCATCGCGGGCACCAGCTCCGGACGCCGGTCATACAGCTCGAGGAGGACGCGGACACCCATGGAGAAGGCGATGTGGTGCGGGGCCCGGCCATTGCCTCGCCGCATCATCGCCTCCGTGACGCGCTCCAGATCGTCCACCTGGGCCCTGACGGAGTAGTCCCCGTCGCGGGCCTCGTCGCTGTGCCCGTGCCCGCGGTAGTTCCAGTGCACCACCCGGTGGTCCTGCTCGAGGTTGGCCACGATGTAGCGCCAGAAGTTCTCCGAGGTGCCGATGCCATTGGTCAGCAGCACGGGGGGCCGGGAGGCCATCTCCGACTCGACGCGATCCTCGGGCACCTCCCCACTGTGCGTGTGGTACGCGATCCGGGTGCCATCCGGAGCAGTGACGAAGCGGGTGACGCGTCGGTAGGGCATAGATCAGGGAATACATGCGGCGCGGAGCCCTGGCATGCAAGCTCTCCTGCCCGCCCATCGTGTACGCGTGGACCGCTGGACGTCGCGGCGCGGGGCACCGAGAGTGCGCTCATGAGCACTCCCGACCCCCGGCTTGTCCCCTGGCTCACGCCCCGACCGGCGGACGAGGCCCCGCCGCCCGTGCTCGCCGTGGGGACGATGAACTTCGGCAAGCGCACCCCCGCCGCCGAGGCCCGGCGCATCGTCGACCGGGCGCTGGAGCGCGGCGTGCGGTTCTTCGACACGGCCAACGTGTACGGCAACGGCGAGGCGGAGCGAATCCTCGGGCAGGCGCTCCGCGGTCGGCGCAAGGAGGTGGGGCTGGCGACGAAAGCGGGGCTCGCGCGGGTCCAGGGCCGGCCGGAGGGGCTGTCCGCCGCGCGCGTGGAGCAGTCCCTGGAGGAGAGCCTGGAGCGGCTGGGCACGGACTTCGTGGACCTCTTCTACCTGCACCAGCCGGATCCGGCCACGCCGCTCGAGGAGACACTGGAGGCGGTGGGCCGTCTGCTGCGGGCTGGCAAGGCGCGCCACTGGGGGGTCTCCAACTTCGCCGCGTGGCAGATCCTGGAGCTGAACACGCTCTGTGATGCGCGAGGCCTGCCGCGCCCCGCCGTCTCCCAGGTGCTCTACAACGTGCTCGTGCGCCAGCTCGAGCTGGAGTACCTCCCCTTCACCCGCCGCCACCCCCTCCACACCACTGTCTACAACCCGCTTGCGGGCGGTGTGCTCACGGGCCGCTATGCGCCGGGCGCTCCCCTCCCCTCGGACTCGCGGCTGAGCTCCAACCGGATGTACCAGGGCCGCTATGGCTCCAGCCGGCTGCTGGAGCAGGTGGAGGCCCTGCGTGCCGTGGCCCAGGCCGAGGGCCTGGAGCTGGTGACGCTGGCCTACGCGTGGCTCGCGAGCCGGCCCGGCGTGGACTCCGTCCTCGTAGGCCCCGGCTCGGTGGAGCACCTGGACGCCGCGCTGGAGGCCTGCACCCGGCCGCTCTCACCGGAGACGCTCGCGCGAATCGATGAGCTTCACCAGGCGTTCCTCGGTACCGACGCCCGTTATGCGAGGTAGGTGATCATGCTGCGCGTGCCCCCTGATCGCTTCGACGTGGACTCGGCGCTCGCCCACTACGCCGAGCACGGCTACGCCCGCCTGGGCGTGCTGCTGGACGACGCGGGGCTGGCGGCCCTGCGGGAGCGGACGGACGATCTGATGCTCGGGCGAGTGACGTACCCGGGCCTCTTCTTCCAGCTGGACGCGCCCACGGGCCGCTATGAGGACGCGCCGCTGGGGCTGGGGTGGCAGGGCCCGTCGCTCGACTACCGCAAGCTGGAGAAGCTGGAGCTGGATCCCCGCTTCCGGACGTGGCTGGAGAACCCCCTGTTCGAGCGCATCGCTCGAGCGGTCATCCCCGGCGACATCGTCATCTACCGCGCCATCCTCTTCCACAAGGGCCAGGCGGGTGGCAGCAACCTGCCCTGGCACCAGGACGGTGGCCGGCTCTGGGGCATCACCCAGGAGCCCGAGCTGCAGCTCTGGACGGCCCTGGACGACGCGCCCGAGGAAGGAGGCTGCCTGGAGGTGGTGCCCGGCAGCCACCGAAGCGGGCTCGTCACCCCGCTGGGAGGCGTCATCCCTCCGGAGCGCGTGGCCGAGGCCGACGCAGAGTCCCGCCGGATCCACCTGCCTGCCCGGGCCGGAGAGGTGCTCCTCCTGCACAACCACGTCTGGCACCGCTCCGGAGCAAGCCGCACCGGGCAGCGGCGCCGTGCCTTCTCCGTCTGCTACATGAGCGCGCAGACGCGGTGTGTCCGCAAGAAGAAGGCCCCACGCGTCTTCACCCCTGTCTTCCGCCACGGCGCCGAGGCCTCGGCTCGAGGGGACACCGAGCCTCGGTTTGAGCCCACGGAGTGAGCACCCGGGAGCGGCCCTCCAGGCTCAAGACTGGGACGACGAGGGCAGCGCTCCCCCACCCGTGGACGCGCCCGGAGGCAGCGGGGCAGGCGTGAGCCGCCCGGAGCGGAAGCCCCGTGCCGTGGGGAAGATGATCCGGAACGTCGTCCCCCGGCCCACCTCGCTCTCCATGGAGATCTCCCCACCAAAGCGGGTGACGATGCCCTGGCACACGAAGAGCCCCAGGCCCGTCCCGACTCCCGCGGGCTTGGTGGTGAAGAACGGATCGAAGATCCGCGAGCGCATCTCCGGAGGGATCCCCGCCCCCGTGTCCCGCATCTCGACGATCACATGGCCCTGCACGGTGCGCAGCTTGATGCGGATCTCGTTGTGCTCGGGCTGCCCCTGCGGAATGGCCTGGGCGGCGTTGATCAGCAGGTTGAGGAAGACCTGGCCCAGGCGCCCCTCGCTGCCCTCCACCGGCGGCACCTCCACGTAGTCCCGCACCACCCGTGCGCGATAGCGCAGCTCCGCCCGGGCGATGGTGATCGCGGACTCGATCACGTTCTGCAGGTTGACGGACGTGGGCACATCGTCGTCCGCGCGTGAGAACGTCTTCAGATCGGCCACGATCTGCCGAACTTTGTTGGCGCCCATGGCCGCCTCGCGCAGCACCTCCTCCGACTCGGCCAGCCTCCCCGGCGGCACCTCCCCCGCCAGGGTCCCCAGCTCGTTGGCGAGGAAGGACAGGTTGGAGATCACGAAGGTCAGCGGGTTGTTGATCTCGTGCGCCACGCCCGCCGCCAGCGTGCCCATGGCCACCAGCCGATCCGACAGCACCAGCCGCGACTGCATCTGCTTGCGCTCGGTGAGATCGCGCGCGCTCACCACGGTGGCTGGCTCGCCGTGGAAGACGACGCTCAGGCAGCTCACCTCGGCCGTCATCACCCGCCCGTTGCGCTGGAGGAAGCGCAGCTCGAACGCCCCCGAGCACACCATCTCGGGCGCCGCGTCCAGCACCCCCGTGGCCATCTCCTGATCCTCGGGGTGCACATACTGGAGCACCGGCGTGCCAACCAGCTCGGAGGCCGGCAGCCCCAGGAAGCGCAGCGCGGAGCGGTTCACATAGAGGAGCGGCCCGCCCCGGTGGACGAAGATCGCCTCCGGCGAGCCCTCGATGAGCGACCGGAAGCTCTCCTCGGAGCGCCGCAGCGCCGCCTCGGCCCGCTTGCGCTCGGTGATGTCCAGGGACGCCGCGCCCAGGAAGCGCCGGCCCGCCTCATCCTTCACAAGGAAGCGGTAGGTGAGCCAGTGATGCTCGTTGCCGTCCGGCGCGGGGATCATCGCCTCGGTCGTCATGGGACGCCCGGACTCGAGCACCTCTCGATCCCGCTGGCGGACATGCGCCACGGCCTCCTCCGGCATCAGCTCCTCATCCGTGACGTCGTGCAGCTCCGCTCCCTCCAGCCGGAAGAAGCGCCGGTAGGGCTCATTGGCCCAGACGCGCCGGCCCTCGGTGTCCTTCATGTAGGCCAGCGCCGGGCTGTTGTTCATGAAGGAGGAGAAGAGCTCCTGCGTCTCCTGCAGCGCGGAGAGCGCCTCGGCACGCTCGCTGGCCAGCGTCTGCTTGGCCTCGTACTCGACGGCATTCGCCATGGCCGCGCCCAGCATCCCCGCCAGCAGCTCCATGGTCCGCGTGTCCCGCTCCGTGAACGCGTGCGGGCGCGAGGAGGCGATGTTGAGCGCCCCACTCACCCGCAGCCCGTGCCGCAGTGGCATCGCGATAATGGACCGGACGCCGACCTTCCGCGTGGCCTCCCGGTTCACCCGCTCATCCGTCTCGGTGTCCCCCGTGGACAGCACCTCGC
>NZ_DASPHO010000561.1:0-13026 GCF_035629615.1 Hyalangium sp.
AGGCCGTCATCGAGACCTACGGCGAGCTCATCTATCGGCGGATGAGCAAGACGATCGACGATCCCGCCCGGCTGGCGCGCACCTATGCGCTGCTGCTGCCCGGGTGGCTGGCGCGCTCCTTCAACGCGATGGCGCAGGAGAACGACTGGGCGCAGGTGGACATGCCAACTTACGACGCGGCGCTGGGGCTGGATGCGTTTGGCCGGCCAGCGGCAGCGGCTGCAGCGGTGGGGAGCAACTCGTGAACAAGAAGATTGGAATTCTGGCGGGGATGGAGTGGGACCATTTCCCAATGGCCCTCATCCAGAGGATCAACGCAGTGCCGGGCTTCGAGGCGGAGCTGGCGAAGATCGACGCCACCCCGGAGACCTTCACCAAGCGGTACGACGTGCTCGTCGACCGCATCAGCCATGAGGTGCCGTTCTACCGGTTCCACCTCAAGGCGGCGATGCTGGCCGGCACCTACGTCATCAACGATCCGTTCTGGTTCTCGGCGGATGACAAGTTCTTCGGCTTCTCGCTGGCCACGCGCATCGGCGTCACCGTCCCCCGGACGATGATGCTCCCGCAGCGCCAGTACATCCCGGCCATCGACCCGCAGCGGTCGCTGAAGAACCTGGTCTACCCGCTCGACTGGGAGGCGATCGCCAGCTACGTCGGCTTCCCCGCCATCCTCAAGCCGGCGGACGGCGGCGGCTGGCGCAACGTGAACCGGGTGGACGACATGGAGCAGCTCATGCGCGTCTACAACGACTCGGAGCAGCTGGTCCTCACGATGCAGCAGTTCATCGAGTTCGACGACTACGTGCGCTGCATCTGCATCGGCCGGGAGCACGTGCGGATGATCCGCTACAGCGTGAAGACGCGCAGCTACCTGCCGGAGAAGAACTTCCTGCCCGCCGCCCTGGAGGCCCGCATCCTCGACAGCGCGCTCGAGCTCAACCGCGCGCTGGGCTACGACATGAACTCGGTGGAGTTCGCGATCAAGGACGGCGTCCCCTACGCGATCGACTTCACCAACCCTGCGCCAGACATGTATCCGCACCACATCCTCCCGGACAACTACGAGTGGTGTCTGGAGAAGATGACGGAGCTGTGCATCACCGCGGCGCGCGAGGGCCGCCAGAACGACACCACCCATGCGTGGCAGCGGTACCTGGAGAAGAAGACGTCTCATCCGGCGGCTTCCACCCCCGCCACGCCGCGGGCCGCCGCGGTTCCCGCCGTCGCGAATGCGAGGTCTTGAACATGAAGACATCGAGTCTGCTGGAGGGGCAGTTCACGCTGGGAGTCGAGGAAGAGTTCCAGATCGTCGACTCGCAGACCCATGAGCTGCGCTCCTACATCTCCAAGCTGCTGGATGACGGCAAGGCCGTGCTCCGCGAGCGCGTCCGCGCAGAGATGCACCAGTCCGTCGTCGAGGTGGGCACCGGCATCTGCCACAACGTCCAGGAGGTGCGCTCGGAGCTGACCGAGATGCGGCTCGAGCTGGACCGGCTGGCGCGCAAGGGCAACATGAACATCGTCGCCGCGGGGACGCACCCGTTCAGCGACTGGAAGAGCCAGGAGATCACCCCGAACCCCCGCTACGAGGTCATCGTCCAGGACCTGCAGGACGTCGCGCGCGGCAACCTGATCTTCGGGCTCCATGTCCACGTCGGCATCAAAGAGAAGCAGACGGCCATCGCGCTGGCCAACCAGCTCCGGTACTTCCTGCCGCACCTGCTGGCGCTGTCCACCTCCTCGCCCTTCTGGCTGGGGCGCGCCACCGGCCAGCAGTCGACGCGGACGCTGATCTTCAAGCGCTTCCCGCGCACCGGCATCCCGCCCACGTTCGAGAGCTACTCGCAGTTCATGGAGTACGTGGATCTGCTCATCCGGACCAACTGCATCGACAACGGGAAGAAGATCTGGTGGGACGTGCGCGTCCACCACGTCTTCGACACGGTGGAGATCCGCATCTGCGACATGCCGACGAGCCTCGAGCAGGAGCTGGGGATCGTCGCGCTGATCCAGGCGCTGGTGGCGCAGCTCTACCTGATGCTGCGCCGCAACATGTCGTGGCGGCACTACATGTCCCCGCTCATCGAGGAGAACAAGTGGCGGGCCAGCCGCTACGGCATCCGCGGCAAGCTCATCGACTTCGGCCAGCAGCAGGAGCGGCCGTACTCGGAGCTGCTGGAGGAGATGATCTCCTTCGTCTCCGAGGCCTCGGACACGCTGGGGACCACGGACCAGGTCACGGCCGTGCGCCGCATCCTGAAGGAAGGCACCTCCGCGGAGAAGCAGCTCGAGGTCTTCAAGGCCAACAACAACGACCCACGTGCGGTGGTGCGCTGGCTAGTGGAAGAGACGATGCGAGGCGTGGGAACCCCGGCCGCGCCCGTCAGCCGGGCCGGGTAGCGCGGCGAGGGGGCCTGGCCGGGGGCGGCCCTACTCCGCCTTCGGCCAGAGCGCGACGGTGGAGCCGACCCAGTCCAGCCCCTTGTTGAAGTCCACGCCGAGCATCTTCCCGCGGGACAGCCGGACGAGGTTCAGGAGCGGCTGGGGCAGGCGCTGGCCCTGGTCACGCAGGCACAGCACGCGGATCTCCGCGGCCACACCGATGCCGTCCGGCGTCCACAGCTCGCGCGCATATTCGATCTTCCGCTGGAGGATCCACCCATCGCGCTGCTCGGCGGGGAGGCCAGCCAGATCAGCGGCCGTCGGATCCACCTTCACGCCGGCCCCCGCGTACGAGAACAGCGGCTTGAGCACGTAGTTCTCGAGGTCCGCCGGCACCTCCTTGAGCTGCGCCACCGTCGTGGCCTTGGGGACGGCCGGGTGGTCGAGCAGCGGCAGGGAGAACTTGGACCACATCCAGTACCAGTTGGGGTGCGGGCACCAGCTCACATCCAGGTCGTCCGTGAACTTGAACGCCATGGGCGGGTTCTTCCGCTGGAGCTCGTCGAAGACGACCCGGTTGAAGATGCGGCGGATGGGGAGCTTGCGGCCGTCCTTCATGCGGAAGAGCTGGCGGCCCTCGCGCAGGACCTCCGTCACGCAGACGGCCTCGATGCCGGTCAGCGCCTGGGTCGCCACGAAGTCCGGCAGCGTCTTCTGCTTCAGCGGCTCGATCTCCAGCAGCACCACCTCCTCCGGGGTGTGGCCGCCCAGCAGCGCGCGGCGGAGGAACGCTTGAGCGCTGTCGTAGTCGTACCCGGGGGCGAAGCAGTGGAAGCCGTTGGAGGCCCCCGGCAGCGCCATCATCTCATTGAAGATCCGCGCCTGGATGATGGTGAAGGCGAACAGGGATGGGAACGCCTGCAGCTCGACCACCCGCCCATCCAGCTCGCCGTCCGGGCCGCGGACGATGGCGAAGTCGATGGTCATCACATCCGGGGCGTCGTCCTGCCGGGGGACGTCGTACTCGGCCGGCACGGCCCGGCGTGCGAGGGCGAGGCGCTCCGGCTCCGCCAGCTGCGCGATGATCTCCCGCGTGTAGCGGAAGATTCGATCGCGAGTGGCTGGGGCCATGAACAGCGGCGACTCCGCCAGGCGGTACGGGACCGGGCCCACCGTGGCCTGTAGTCGGTTGCGATATTTCTCGTAGAAGTCAGGCGAGAAGCGCTGGTTGTAGACGCGTCTGAAGTCTGCGTGCATTGGGGGCGCAGACTAGCACGTGTCAGGTAGCGCCATCAGCCTCTGGAGGGACCGTCTGCCCGCCCCTCCAGCAGCCTGTCGATTGAGGGGGAATTTCCCACACGGGGAGACACATCAGGGACTTTCATGCTTGCTCCGAGGCGGTTAGAGATGAGGCATGTCTTTCTCCAGCCGTCATGGACGTCTTGCAGGGCTCAGACTCGAGCGGTCGCGCGCCTCCCGGCAGTTCGCGGACGGCCGCTTCCGGAACACGGCGCCTGTCGAGCCAGGCCTTCAGGGCAACCCACTCCCGGTGCTCGGAGAGTTCTTCTTCGGGGGCGCACAGCGGACGCCGCCAGGGGTGCTGCCGCTGGAGAGCCCGCTGGAGACGTGGACGCGCCGGGCAGAGAGTGGCTTCCGCGTGACGTGGCTCGGCCACAGCACGCTGCTCCTGGAGCTGGATGGCGCGCGCATCTTGACCGATCCTGTCTGGGGCGAGCGGGCCTCCCCGCTGAGGTTCGCCGGGCCCAAGCGGTTCCACGCCGCGCCGGTGCGCATCGAGGAGCTGCCGAAGCTCGACGCGGTGCTGGTGTCGCATGACCACTACGATCACCTCTGCCGCTCCACCATCCAGGCGCTCGCGAAGCTGCGCGTGCCCTTCGTCACCTCGCTGGGTGTTGGCGCCCGGCTCGAGGCGTTCGGCGTGGCACCGGAGCTGATCACCGAACTCGACTGGTGGGAGCAGGCCACCGTGGGGCCCGTGGGCTTCACCGCGACGCCCGCGCAGCACTTCTCCGGACGAGGGCTCGGGGATCGGAACCACACACTCTGGTCCTCCTGGGTGCTGAGGACCGACAGGCGCCGCGTCTTCTTCAGCGGTGACACCGGCCTGACGACGGAGTTCGAGGAGATCCGCCAGCGGCAGGGCCCCTTCGATCTGGTGATGCTCGAGGTGGGCGCATTCCACTCGAGCTGGGGCAACATCCACCTGGGACCGGAGAACGCGCTCAAGGCGCACGCGATGCTCGGCGGTGGGACGCTGATGCCCATCCACTGGGGCACGTTCGACCTGGCGCTCCACCCGTGGGCCGAGCCAGCCGAGACGCTCCTGCAGCTGGCCTCGGAGCAGCGGGTGCGGCTGTTCACCCCGCGCCTGGGTGCCGCCCTCGAGCCCGTGAACGTGGAGCAGCCGACGCCGTGGTGGCGCGAGGTGGTCGCGACGAATCCGGCGCTGCAGTTGGCGAAGGGATGCTAAAGCCGGTGAACCCATCCTGCACCAGGAGGACCGTATGACGTCCGTCCGAGCCATTGTGTTCTGCCCGCTCCTCACCGTGCTGGTCGCAACCGCAGCGATCGCCAAGGAGAAGAAACCCACGGGGAGCACCCGCTCCTCCTCCAGCAAGTCCAGCGCGGGGAAGCGCCCTCAGCTGGAGGAGCGATCCGATCCCAAGGGCTTCACCCTCAAGGTGCCAGGCACGACCACGGAGAAGCGGGACGATTGGACGACGACCTACAGCGCTCGCCTGCTGCCGGACGGCGCCCTGGTCAAGGCCACCGTCACCGTGGATGTACTGGACGAGCTCACCCCCGTCACCAACCTGGACAAGGCCGTTGAGGCCGTGCTCGCAGCGCGGCCCCGAGGGATGCAGGCCACCCTCAGCGAGCAGCGCGAGCTGCCGAACGGCTATCTGGTGATCATCGGCCCGGAGTACGACACCTATGCCGTGACCGTGATCCGCAACGGCAAGGAGGTGCAGGTGAAGGCGCACTGCACCGGGCCGAGCTCGCGGCTGGAGGAGCTCAAGGAGATGTGTCTCTCCGTGAAGCCCACGAAGTAGCTCAGTGCTGCATGGTACCTTCTGCGCCCATGAGCGCGAACCTGTTGGCTGAGCTCGCGGACGTGCTACCGCCCGAGGGACTCGTCACCGACCCCGATGTGCTCGATGCTCATCGCCGGGATCAGGCCTCGTGGGCAGCGGCAGGCACCGCGCGCGTGCTCGTCCGCCCGGGCTCGACGCGCGAGGTCCAGGCCGTGCTCCGGATCGCCTCCGCCCATCGCGTCCCCGTGGTCGCCCGGGGCGCGGGCTCGGGGCTGGCAGGCGGTGCCAATGCCGTGGATGGCTGCATCCTGCTCTCGCTCATGCGGATGAACCGGATCCTCGAGGTCGATCGGCGAGGCCTCTTCGCCGTCGTCCAGCCTGGGGTGATCAACGCCGCGCTCAAGGCCGCGGCCGCGGAGCAGGGGCTCTGGTACGCGCCGGATCCCGCGAGCGCGGAGTTCTCGACGATCGGCGGCAACCTCGCGACCAATGCCGGTGGCCTGTGCTGCGTGAAGTACGGCGTGACGGGGGATGCGGCGCTGGGCCTGGAGGCCGTCCTCGCGGATGGCTCCGTCGTCCGCACTGGCGGCCGCACGGTCAAGAACGTGGCCGGCTACGATCTCACCCGCCTGTTCGTCGGCTCCGAGGGCACGCTGGGCATCATCACCGAGGCCACGCTGCGGCTCCGCCCACGCCCACCCCGCGCCACCACGCTGGTGGCCTCGTTCCCGACGCTCGTCGCGGCCGGCGTGGCGGTCACCGACATCATGGCTGACACCCGTCCCTCGCTCCTGGAGCTGATGGACCGCGCGACCGTCCGTGCCGTCGAGGCCCACAGGCCCATGGGACTGGATGTCGACGCTGCCGCGCTCCTGCTGGCGCGCTCCGATGCCGGGGGAGATCAGGGCGTCGCAGAGTGCACGCGAATGGCAGCCGCCTGCGAGGCGGCCGGAGCGACCTTCCTCGCGCACTCCGCCGACGAGGCCGAGGGAGAGCTGCTGCTCGGGGCACGCAGGCTCGCCTACCCCGCGCTGGAGAGACAGGGGACCACGCTGCTGGACGATGTGGGCGTGCCGCTCTCGCGCATCGCGGATCTGCTCTCTGCGGTCGAGCGCATCGCCGAGCAGCGCGGCGTGCTCATCGGCACCTTCGGGCACGCGGGCGATGGGAACATGCACCCCACGCTCGTCTTCGACCGGAACGACCCGGCCGCCGTGGAGCGGGCCCAGGCGGCGTTCGACGACATCCTCCGCGTGGTGGGTGAGCTGGGCGGAACCATCACCGGGGAGCACGGCGTCGGTGCTCTCAAGCGCCCCTACCTGGCCCGGCAGCTCGGCCCCGAGACGACGCGGCTCCATGCCACCATCAAGGCCTCGCTCGATCCGCTGGGCATCCTCAATCCCGGCAAGCTGCTCTGACTCCCGGAGCCCGACGCCCTGATGCTCGGATGGCAGGACCTAAGCCCAGCAGCAGGGCAAGCGCCCAGAGCCATGGCTGTTTCTGCACCCGGGGCCTCATGGGCGAAGGTCCGAGGTGTAGACTCGCTCCTCGTGAACCGGCGAAACCTCCTCTTCTCCCTGGGCCTTCTCGGCGCGGGTACTCTGTCGTCCCGCTGGGGGTTCTCGCGGCTGGCGCGCAGTGCCGCTCCGGACAGCCCTCTCAGCGCCGAGGCCCAGGCGCTGGTGGACAAGGCGTGGGAAGGGGTGGACCCGGCGCGGATGGTGGACTGCCATGTGCACCTGGTCGGGCTCGGCACCGACGGCACCGGCTGCTACGTCAACCCGCGCACGGAGCAGCTCCTCCGCCACCCCATCACCTACTTCAAGTTCGCCATCTATCGCCGCGCCGCAGGGGTGGAGGACAGTGAGCATCCCGATCGCCAGTACCGCGAGCGGCTCCTGTCCCTGATCAAGACGGCGCCCATGAGGGGTCGCGCGCTGGTGCTAGCCTTCGACTACGTGCACGACGAGGCGGGCAAGCCCCGCCCCGAGCTGAGCGAGTTCCACACCCCCAATGACTACGTGCTGAAGCTCGCCCAGGACAACCCTGAGCACGTGCTGGCCGGTGCCTCCATCCACCCCTACCGTCCGGATGCGGTGGACGAGCTCGAGCGTGTGGCCGCGCTCGGAGCTCGCGCCGTGAAGTGGCTGCCCAACGCCATGGGCATCCACCCGGGCTCCTCCCGCTGTGATGCCTTCTACCGGAAGCTCGTCGAGCTGAAGATGCCGCTGCTCACACATGCCGGCGAGGAGCAGGCGGTGGAGGCCGAGGATGCGCAGGCCTTGGGCAATCCCCTGCACCTGCGGCGCCCTCTGGATGCGGGCGTGAAGGTGGTGGTGGCGCACGCGGCCAGCCTCGGCACCAGCGAGGATCTGGACAAGCCCGGCGGCGACCATGTGGACAACTTCCAGCTCTTCATGCGGATGGTGGGCGAGGAGCGCGCCAAGGGTCTGCTGCACGCGGACTTCTCCGCCATGACCCAGGCCAACCGCTGCGGTGTGCCCCTGCGCGAGATGCTGACACGCGAGGACTTCCACTCCCGCCTGATCCACGGCAGCGACTACCCGCTCCCGGCCATCAACGCCCTCATCCGCACCGGCAAGCTGGAGGATCTGGGCTACATCAATGCGGACGCGCGGCGCGCTCTCAACGAGCTGGATCGCCACAACCCGATCCTCTTCGACTTCGTGCTCAAGCGCACCCTCACCGTCCAGCAGGACGGAAAGACGTACCGCTTCCCTCCTTCGGCCTTCATGCTGCCCGAGGGGCTCTTGCGCGGCGTGTGAGCCAGGGCGTTACCGCAGCGCCTTGGCCTTTCGGCTCCTCTACTTCCGACGTTGACGCCGTGGCTTGACGCTCTGCCAGGCAAGATGCGGCAAGGTGGCGTGCATCCACTCCGGATCGAGCGGGGCCCCCGAGAGGAAGCGGCGACACGCCTCGTGGCTGGGACCTAACAGCACCACGTCGAACATCAGGGGCGGCCAGGGCGGCAAGGTTCCCTCGGCGATGAAGCGGCCCATGTGAACGACCACGGGAGTCAGCAGCTCCGCCTTCCTCGCCTGCAGCGCGTCCCTCGCGTCGGCTCCGAACTCGAGGGCCGTTGCCTGGTACATGAAGCGCCCCTCTTCCTGATGGCCGAGAATCCACTCGAGATGGCCGTCAACGAGCGCCACCACGGCTTTCTCCGCGGTGGGGGTCGGCGTCACCCTCTCCGCGAGGTGCGCGAAGAGGCGCTCGAAGGTGCGCGTCAGCAGGGCCAGGGTGAGGTCCGGAAGCCCCTTGAACTGGTGGTAGACGCTCGACGGGCTCGCCCCAGCCTCCCGCCGGATCTCCTCGATGCCGGTGCCGAGTACCCCGCCCCTCACGAAGCACCGCAGCGCTGCGTCCAAGAGCGCGTCGCGCCGCTTCATGCCGTCACGTCGAGCAGGCTCCATGCTCGCCCTACCCTATGCGGTGCGCCGTTCGGGGTCGACCGCCCGCGCGGCACGACACCAAATGGAATAAACTTCCACTTTCGAGACCGGCCTGTCAGGCTGTAACCATGGCTGACCTGATCCTCACTGGCGCCTCCCGTGGCATCGGCCACGCCTTGGCCCTGGCCCTCGCCGAGCGGCGAGGAGATCGCCTCGTCCTCGTCGCACGCGACCGCACATCCCTCGACGCCCTGGTCACGGGCATCGAACAGAAGGGCGGTCACGCCGTTGCGGTGCCGGGGGATCTCTCGTCGCTGGACGGAGCCCGGGAGCTTGGGAAGCGTCTGGTCGATGCTGTCACCCCTGGCGCCACGCTCATCCACAACGCCGGGCTGTGGCCCGCGAAGCGGGTGCTCACACCTGAAGGTCTCGAGACCGCCTTCGTCATCAACCACCTGGCGCCCCTCGTCATGCAACGGGCGCTCCTCGACGCCGAGCACCTGCGCCGGATTATGGTGGTGAGCGCCGGCTTGATCGTGAAGGCGCGCTTCGACGCCGCGCGGACTCCTACCGGCAAGGACTTCTCCAGCATCCGCACCTACTGCAACACCAAGCTCTGCTTTGCCCTGGCCATGCGCGACATCGCGGCCGCCTACCCGGCGATCGATGTCGTGGTCCTCCACCCAGGCGTGGTGCGCACGGACCTCGGGGCGCGCTCGGGGCTGCTGGGCTGGCTCCTGTCACGCGTCAAGCGCA
Organism: Hyalangium sp.; assembly: GCF_035629615.1. Lineage (GTDB taxonomy): Bacteria > Myxococcota > Myxococcia > Myxococcales > Myxococcaceae > Hyalangium. The sequence goes on from NZ_DASPHO010000561.1 coordinate 9,611, forward strand.
GCTGGGAAGCCCCCGAGGTCTGCGCGGCACGCCTCGCACGGACCCTCGCGCGCGAGCGTTGGTCGCCCCCCGGCGAGGCTCGCTGGCTCATGGAGGAGACGGAGCAGCCGTGGCCCGCCGTCGCCGAGGACGAGGCCACGCGGCGCGCGGTACGGGACACCACCGCTCGCCTGCTCTCCTGAGCTCACCGCGAAGGCTGGCTCTTCCGCTCGGGAAACAGCGGGGCTTGTTCCAGCAGCCGATGCGGAGAGAAGACGTCCTCCGGCACATCCGGGAGCACTCGGCCGGTCTTGATCAGCTCAATGGCCGTGTGCCCGGCCTCAACGCAGTAGCTCCCTCCGTAGCCGTTGAAGCCCGCCGCCACGACGATGCTCCGGGGATCGGCCCCGCGTCGGCGGAAGAAGCCCAGCGCTGGCATCCGGTCGGGCGTGAAGGCCATGGGCCCCGTCCAGACCCGTGAGGGGGGTTGCCCGCGCGTCTCCGGAAAGCGTCGATCGATCCCTGCCTTCACCAGCCCAAGCACAGCCATCGAGCGCTGCAGATCCTCCGGTGCGGGCGCGGGCCGATCCAGGCCTCCGCCCACGTGGAGCATGCCGCGCCGCACGTTCTGGGCGTCCACATACCGCGTGGCCTGCGGGAAGTTGTAATAGAGGTCCCCCTTCTTCTCAGTGACCGTCATCCCCTTCATGCGGTCCTCGACGTGCTCCAGGTTCATGATCTGGCTCTGGTAGCACGCGATCTGCTCGAGCTCGGGGAACAGGTGCGAGGTGAACGCGTTCGTCGCGACGATCACCCGCCGGGCGCGGATGTCCCCCTCGGCAGTGCAGACAATGGGCTCCGGGCCCGCGCCCGTCACGATGCTGTCGACGCGCACCCGGGTGTAGAGCCCGACGCCCCGCTCGATCGCCCTCTGCAGCACCCCGCAGACGAACTTGCGTGGGTGGTAGTTCCCGCTGTTTGGCGCGCACCGGCCTCCGAAGTACGCCCGCAGCCCGAGCTCCTCGAAGATCTTCTCCTTGCTCCAGTAGACGAGCTGCTCTTTCCCACCAACGCGCGTGACCTCCCTGACGAGCGCGACCTCCTCCTTGAGCGCCGCCTCCTCCTCGGAGGTCTCCGCGACGCGGAGCCAGCCGTGGGGGGAGTAGTCACAGTCGATGTGCTCCTCGGTGACAATCTGGTTGAAGCGCACGCTGTTGCGCAGACCGAAGCCAATGACAAGCCTCGCCTGCCGATCCGCCTGCTCGCGGAGGGTCTCCTCGTCGATCTCCGGATACACGGCATGCAGGAACTTGTACCGCTCCCGGACGAGGCCCTCGTAAGGCCCCAGGAAGTTCTCGGGGATCAGCTCGAAGTTGCCGCCATTCCGGCCGCTGGCCTGGCTGGCTGGGTCCTCCATGTCGAGGACGGCGACGCGCTGGCCTGACCGGGTGAGCTCGATCGCGTGATAGGCCGCCGAGGCTCCGGTGAGGCCCGCCCCGATGATGAGCAGGTCGACCTCCGCAGGGAGCTCCGGCGTGGAGCGAAAGGCGGCCAGCGGGTTGGGGAGGAGCTGCCAGTACGACACGTCCTCCTCGGGCATGGCGATCGGGCCCCGCATCCTGGCGCCGACGCTTGCCACCCAGCTCTGGAAGGCGGCGGCGGCCCCCCTGTCGAAGCGAGGCCGGAGCAGCCGCTCGAGCTCGTAGAGGGCCTCCTGGAGCGCCGGGGTGGTCCGCCCGTGGACGTCGACCAGGCCCAGGCCGGCCGCGGCGGTGCGGAGCTCGTCGATGTCGTGACGAGCCACCTCCCGGAGCTCCGACTTCCGGTGGGCGAAGCTCAGGAGCTGCGGGGAGGCATCCGAGATCATGGGAATGCCCCAAGCCTACCGCTTGCCAGTGGCTTCAGTACGGCCGATCCACGCCTCGGCGAGACTCCCGCCAGGTGCCCTTCACGTAGTCGGGAAGCTGGCTGGACACCTTCTCGAACTCGGCCTCGGTGATCTGCGTCTGGAGCGCCGCGAAGACGCCGTGGAGCACAAGCCGCACGTTCTCCGGCTCGGCGTTCAGGTGGTTGGCCACGTGCAGGTAGAAGTCATCCCTGTCCAGCTTCTCGGGTGCCGCGGTGCGCTGCTTCTGACAGCGCCCCACCAGTTCGCGCACATCGGGTGAGAGCTGCTCGACGAGCTGCTGAACGATGCCACCTGGCAGGCGCTCGGTCAGCGCACAGAACACGGCCTCGACGGCCTTCTCGGGCTCATAGTCGGGGAGCTGCTCGGCGACCTTCTTCAAGAAGGACTGCCGATCCGTGCCGACTCCCAACCCGGACCATGACAGTGTCTCCTGGTCTTGCATGGTGGCTTCTCCTCGCTGGCGCTTCCTTCACCCTGGGGGTTCTTCCGCCGAGGAGCAGCAGGCAGGAGCACGAGGGGTCGCCAGGAGCGCTGAGGAGCTCAGGGAGGCTTCGGGCGCACGGCCTGCCATACCTCTTTTATTGTGAAGCGGCGAGCCGCCGCTCTCAACGGGATCGAACGGGGCCTGCCACAGGTCACCCAGCCAGGGCGTGGCCTCGCGTAGTACTGTCCGTTCCCGGGATAACCGGGAGGAAGCGCCATCCGAGGTCAAGGCATCGCAGACATCTCCACGGTCAACAGGTCGCGTCAGAGGGATGGCGCGCGGGGCTCTCCACTTGTTCCCGCGCTCACCATCGTGTCCCACCCCATGGCGCACCGCGCGGGGGATCGGTGGGTGATGGAGTCGCTGGCCGCTGGCAAGGTCGTTCGTCTCTCGCGCATGGCGCCCAACTTCGTGCCCCCAGGGGGCGGCCTAGGAGCTCCGCTGGTTGATCCCTTCCTCAGCCGAAAGCCCACTCTCTTCGTCCCAGGCCCGGAGGGACGGATCCAGTTGGAGCCGGGCGAGGGGAGCTCCGTGATCGTCGCGGACGAGCCGCTGAGGGGGACTCGCGAGTTCGGGCCCGAGGAGCTGGCGGCAGGCATCCCGCTGGAGCTGGCCGAGCGCGTGGTGCTGCTGCTGCATCTGGCCGAGGCCTCGACCCTGGAGGTGCCAGATGCGCTGGGCATGGTGGGCACGAGCGCGGGCCTGCAGAGGGTGCGCCGGCAGATCGCGCAGGTGGCGGATCTGAACGTGTCGGTGCTCATCCGGGGCGAGACGGGCTCGGGCAAGGAACTGATCGCCCAGGCCATCCACCACCGCAGCCCACGGCGGGCACAGGCCTTCGTGAGCGTGAACCTCGGGGCCATCCCCAAGGAGCTGGCCGCCGCGGAGCTGTTCGGCGCGCGCAAGGGCGCCTTCACCGGCTCGGTGCGAGACCAAAGGGGCTTCTTCCTGGCCGCCAACGGAGGAACGCTGTTCCTGGACGAGGTAGGCGAGGCCCCGCCCGAGGTGCAGGTGCTGCTGCTGCGCGTGCTGGAGACGGGGGAG
>NZ_DASPHO010000562.1:0-4428 GCF_035629615.1 Hyalangium sp.
GGCGGGTGGGCGAGCCGGCGCTCGAAGCGCAGCGTGTGGCGATTGCTTTGATGATGCAGTGTTCCCTTCATGTCGGTGGCCTCCTGCGTCGTTTGTGAACCGGGGTGTCCATGATCTCGAGGTGCCGCTCCAGCGCATCCAGGCGGGCATTCCAGTAGCGGCGGTAGGGCTCCAGCCAGGTGTCGAGCTCGCGGAGGGGCTCTGCCCGTAGCTCGTAGAGCCGCTGCTGTGCCCTCGGCTGCATCTGAACGAGCCCGGCCTTCTTGAGCACGCGCAGGTGCTTGGACACCTGAGGCTGACGCAGCTGGAGCCTGTCCCCTATCTCACCGACCGGGCAGGGCCCCGCGCGCAGCAGCTCAACGATGCGCAGGCGGTTGGGTTCCCCGAGCGCTGTGAGCGTCTGGATCATGAGCCCTATATGCTACTTGAAGAATATGTCCGTCAAGGCATATATGTCAGCAGAACCTGGGCCCGTTCCGGGCAGAGACAAGGAGAGATGCGCATGGACGACCAACCGACCTGCGGCAAGGGGCTGGCGGAGCACTCCGCGCTCCCGGCCAAGCTTGGAGAGCTGACGGCAGCCCTCGCAGAGAACCTTGAAATCCACATGAAGGCGCTCGATCTGCAGGACCCGAACGCCCGGGAGGAATACGACGCCTACGTGAAGGTGGCGAAGGAGCACCGGGACATTGCCACCCGGTTGCAGGCGGCCGCTCAGCAGATGGCCCGGTACCGGGACCTGCCGATGGGCAGGCATGACGAGGAGGCGATGGCGGACCCGAAGGCGCTCGAGGCCTTCGAGAAGTTCGTGAGGCTCGAGCAGGAGCTGCTGGCGCTGCTCCAGCAGTGGGTGGAGCGGGATCGGCAAATGCTCGGGGAGATCCACGGAACGGGCAGCAGCGGCAGCGACAAGCCCTGAGCCGGCAAGGACCTCGTCACGGATGCCTCACCGTCGTGGCCAGCACGAGGAGCACGAACAGTACGGGGATGAGCGCGGCACCGACCTTGACTCCAGTGGTGTTCGGCGGAGGCGGTGCGCCGAAGCGGTTCCTACCGGGCGTCCCCGGCATGGACAACCAGATGAGGCCAAACAGAGGAATCAGCGACAACAGGACCGTCCACCCCGACCAGTCCATGTCATGCGATCGCTGGATGGCCGAGAAGACGGACAACACCATGTAGGGAAGGACCGTCGCTGCGATTGATGCAGACCTTCTCCATTTGCCCGTCCCAGCCGCCCTGGAAAGAGTCTTTCCTGAAGAGTGACGCGGGTTTATCGCGGCTGCGGAGTGCTCCCCAGAGGGCCACCGTCTCCGCTCCGGCCACGATGAAGGCCCGGCGCAGCCCATAGACGCCCTGGCCCAGCTTGATGCCCCACAGCCGGTAGGCGAGAGGCTCCTCGCCCAGCGCACCAGAGTGACCCACGGCGCGAGAGCGTGTCGGAGCGGGGCTTCATCCAAGAAGACGCCGTGGGTGGCCATGTGCAGGATGCCGAGCGTAGGCAGGAGCAACAACCGCTCCTTGGTGGCCTCCGAGCCAAGGAAGAGCTGAGCTTCCGGAAGCAGGCGCTGGAGGGCCTCGGCGCATTCTCTGAATGAGCCTTCATGTCACCGGCTCTGGAAGGTTGTGGGCATCAACTCACCGGAGAGAACCGTGACCGCGATGAAGAAGCATCTGGCGTGTAGGCGGAATGGAGGCCCTGTCGCGCTGCTCGTCCTCCTGATGGCCCTCGCCTGCGCCTGCGGGGAACGCGATGCCCCAGGTGCCAGGCCCGACGGCGGAACTTCCTCAGCGGCGGCAGCCTCGGCGACCCCGTCCGCAGCCGCCGCCCAGGCGAGTCCAGCGCCAACCGCGCCCTTCGTGCCGGCTTCGCTTCTGTCCGTTCGAACGGGCCAACAACCGCTCTCGTCTCGTGTGGAGGTGGAGGCCTTCCTCCTCACCCACTCGCTCATCCGCACTCAGGAGAACAAGGAGAGCCAACGGTACTTCATGCTCGCGGTGGACGAGCAGTCCCACTATGCCAAGGCCGTGGACGAGCTCGAACGCGACGCGACCAAGCTCGCCACGGACATCACCTCCCAGCTGAAGAAGAAGAAGAAAGGCAAGCCGTTCCGCAAGGCGCTGAGCGAGCTCCTCACCCGGTTCAACGCGCTCGTCGATCGGCTCAAAGGCTTGAACATCGACCCGAAGGAGGCCATCGCCGTCGAGCTCCACGCAGAGGGGCTCGAGCGCCTGTCCGTCCCATGGAACACGCTGGTCGACGAATGCCAGGGCGCCGGTTGCAAGCCTCAGTTCCCCGCCGCCGGGGGCTCCCTCTTCCAGAGCCTTACCTCTGATCCGAAGCCTGCTCGCGATCTGAGCTTCGGTTTCACCCAGCCACAGCCCTCATGGGATCCCTGCGAAGAGCCCCTGGAGACTCACAAGCAACTCCAGTGCCTGGCCGACAAGAACTCGGAACTGGCCCGGCTGAGAGCCCTGGATCCGCCGCAGTTGGAAGAGTCGATGCCCGTCTTGCCCAAGATCCACTGGTTCGCCGAGGACAAGGTCATCCGCCGCTACAACGCCGTCGTCCATCGCTACAACGCGGAAGCCTCGCGCAGGCAGCAGGCCCTGGCACAGCTTCTGCCCACGAACGTGGGGCGGCTGGTGCGCCTGGCTGCGGGGCTGAAGGGCACGAAGTTCACCCTCCGCGGTGTCGTCGTGTCGCTGCCGGATCTGGCTCGGAAGACGTACAGCATGAAGCTCGGGGCCGTGCCCACGACGAGCTTGCGCGAGCTGGGCCAGGGGAAAGAGACCTTCGCGAGCACGTTCTACGAAAAGGCTCGGTATTGCATCACGTCGTATCCACCGGGCGCGGAGCTCACCCTCAAGGGCGAGAGCGTGGGACGTACGCCTCGATGCTTCGACGCTATCCCCTTCGGGAGACTGTTCGAGATGACGGTGAAGCGAGACGGATATCCGCCGGTGGGCATCGGTCCGAGGCGGATGGAGCCGCCGGCTGACGGAGCGTTCGAGATCCATTGCACGCTTCGCAAGACCGAGGAGGAAGGCGGCGGTTGCAAGATCCTATAAAGGGTTCCTGTCCCAGGAGCGCGCCCATGACCGCACCGCTGACGACTCTCGCTGAGCTCGATGAAGCCATCCGCATGCGCTGCGCGGACGATGGTGTGGCCCGCGGGGCGATCATCCAGGCACTCATCGCCCTGGCCCGCTTCGTCTGCGGCAAGCTGCCCCCTCTGCCGCCGGAGCACGCTGCCGGCGTGGCGCAGGCGTTCTCCATCCTGGAGGCGTGGTGCCGCGGAGCCCGCGACGAGGAGCCCCTCATCGCGGCGTTCGAGGGGCTCCAGTACACGCTCCGCCCCGCGCGTAAGCACCAGAAGGTGCCGCCTCAGCTGCTCTTCCTGGATCTGCTCTCGGGTGTCCTCCAGGCAGCGCACTATGAAGATCACGACGACTGGCCGGACGAGGTCGTCGTCGCCGCCGTGGACCTTCTCGGCGAGCTCGGTACTCCTCAAGCGCAGGCCATCCAGGCCGTGTCGGAGACCCTCGCCCGACATGAGGTGATCTGAGCCAGATCGCAGGTGCTCCAAGGCCCACACGCCTTCGCCCGCTAAAAGCCCAGGCCGAACTGTCCGGAGCCCGGCTGCGGCTGAGGCTCCGGACGGGGACCGCGCTGCACCGCCTCCGGCCGCCAGACACCATCTCGGGCCAGGGCGAAGCGCTCGCGCAGCTCCGGCCGGAAGTCCTCGGCCAGCGGCGAGAAGGGCGTGGCCTCCGGGCACTCCAGCGGCTCGATGGCGAGGACCTCGTCGAGCCACCAGCCGATGGTGCCTCGCCACCACGGCTCACCCCCAAAGGCGCGTGAGTCGTTGCAGACGGTGGTGACCTCCGTCAGGCGCGCCACCGCGAAGATGCTTCGAGCGGGCAGGCCATCCTCCGCCGGCACATACAGGCCGAGCCGCCGCTCCATGAAGGCGGCTCCCTCCACATCCCACGCGCTGCCCACGTGGAGCGCCACGTACCGGCCCAGCGCCTCAACGGGGGGGCGCAGGGCCTGAGGGCGCCCCCCCTCCGTCGAGGTGAAGAACAGGACACGGCAACCGCGCTCGAGCACGGCCCAGGGCCAGGGACGGGGCAGCGTGAGCAGGTAGATGGACATGCCAGGCGAGGCGCTTGTCAGTCGATCTGCTCGACGTGGCCGTCGGCGTGCCGGGCGAACCGGCCCTGCTCCCTCGGGTGGATGGGATCGTGGCTCGAGAAAGGCCAGCCCCCGAACTCCGTGCGCTGGTAGTCGGCGAACGCCTGCTGGATCTCCGCCTGCGTGTTCATCACGAAGGGACCGTACTGCGCCACGCGCTCGCCGATGGGCCGCCCCTGCAAGAGGAGCATGTCGCCCTCGGTGGCACCATTGGTCAGCTCCACGTCCAC